>NZ_CP114176.1:0-312710 GCF_027186265.1 Lentibacillus daqui
GTGAAAACCGGATTGGAAAACATTGATGAACTTTGGATGGCTACACTGGAAGTCATTGAGGAACAGATCAGTAAACCAAGTTTTGATACATGGTTAAAAAATACTAAGGCATATTCACTAGACGGTGACACCTTGACGATCTCTGCAATGAATGAATTCTCAAAGGATTGGTTAGAGAGTAAGTATACGAATTTAATTTCCAACGCGTTATATGAAATAACCGGTTCCAAGTTACAAGTGAAATTTATTATTCCTGAAGCTAACACCAAGCCCAATGAGACAAAACCGGTACCTGAACCAACTGCAGCCAGTAATACCCAAGGCCAGGACACTGCGAAAACCATGCTAAATCCCAATTACGTCTTCGATACATTTGTTATTGGCTCAGGGAACCGTTTTGCTCATGCTGCCTCACTCGCAGTCGCTGAACAACCAGCAAACGCTTACAACCCACTATTTATTTATGGTGGTGTCGGGCTTGGTAAAACACATTTAATGCATGCAATCGGTCATTATGTACGTGAACACAATCAAAAGGCAAATGTTGTTTATATTACTTCTGAAAAATTTACCAATGAATTTATTAATGCCATCATGGATAACAAATCAAATAATTTTCGTAATAAATACCGTAACGTCGATGTTCTACTGATTGATGATATTCAGTTTATTGCGGGAAAAGAGTCAACACAAGAGGAATTCTTCCATACTTTTAATGCGTTACATGAAGAAAATAAACAGATTATTATCTCCAGTGACCGTCCGCCCAAGGAAATACCAACGCTAGAAGATCGCTTGCGTTCCCGGTTTGAATGGGGATTAATCACAGATATAACGCCGCCAGACCTGGAAACAAGAATTGCAATTCTAAGCAAAAAGGCAAAAGCTGAAGGACTTGATATTCCAAGTGAGGTAATGAATTATATTGCCAATCAAATAGATACCAATATCAGAGAACTTGAAGGTGCATTAATTCGTGTCGTTGCCTACTCATCGCTTGTCAACCATGATATTGATGCATCACTTGCGGCAGACGCTTTAAAAGATATTATTCCCAGCAGTAAACCTAAAGTCATTACAATCGACAAAATTCAACAAGCCGTTGGTGAAAAATATAATGTCAAACTAGAGGATTTTGCAGCAAAAAAACGAACAAAGTCGATTGCTTTTCCGCGTCAAATTGCCATGTATTTAGCGAGGGAATTAACTGATTTCTCCCTCCCTAAAATCGGAGAGGAATTTGGCGGACGTGATCATACTACCGTCATTCATGCGCACGAAAAAATAGCA
Organism: Lentibacillus daqui; assembly: GCF_027186265.1. Lineage (NCBI taxonomy): Bacteria > Bacillati > Bacillota > Bacilli > Caryophanales > Bacillaceae > Lentibacillus > Lentibacillus daqui. The sequence goes on from NZ_CP114176.1 coordinate 1,291, forward strand.
AAATTACTTGAAAATGATACATTACTTGATCGGGAAGTTGAACAATTAAAAGAACAGCTTAAAACATTTTAAACGCACATTGATTCATACTACCGTTATGCACATGTGTATAATGTGAACAGTAGTTCCGACTTATCAACACGTTATCCACATGTGTACAACTTCATAAAATAAGCGACATGAACGGTTATCCACATAATCACAGTCCCTATTATTATTACTATTATTTTTTATAAAGATAATAAATATAAATACATGGCAAGCACGCTGAATATACATTCCTTTGCTAGAACGGATTATTTGTACAACATTTAACTTACTTCCACATAGGAGGACATATTTCATGAAATTTATGATTCAACGCGAGCAATTAATTGCAAGCGTTCAGAATGTAATGAAGGCAATTTCGTCAAAAACAGCTGTCCCAATCTTAACCGGAATGAAAATAAATGCTGAACAGCACGGGATCACATTAACTGGAAGTGATTCAGACATTTCAATTGAATCATTTATTCCTGCTGAAGAAGATGGGATTGTTCAAGTGGAAAATATTGAAGAGGGAAGTATTGTTTTACAAGCAAAATATTTCCCTGAAATTGTCCGCAAATTACCAGAAAACACTGTAGAAATAGAGGCAGACGACAATCTAAAGGTAACTATTCGTTCCGGTAAAGCCGAGTTTAGTCTTAATGGTCAAGATGCGGAGGAATACCCGCCATTGCCAAGACTGCAAACAGACAACAGCTTTCAAATACCGACAGATATACTTAAAAATCTAATCAAGCAAACCGTATTTGCGGTATCAGCAATGGAAACACGTCCCATTCTAACCGGGGTGAATCTGCAACTAAAAAATAGCACGCTAAGTTTTAATGCGACAGACAGCCATCGTCTCGCATCACGGGATGTTCCTGTTGCCGACACTACCATTGAATTTTCAAATGTGGTTGTACCCGGAAAAAGTTTAACCGAATTAAATAAGATTTTGGCGGATTCTGATGAACCTGTTGAACTTAGTGTAACTAACAATCAAATTTTATTTCGAACAAATCATTTATATTTTTTATCACGTTTATTAGACGGCAATTACCCGGAAACATCCCGGTTAATTCCGGATCAAAGTAAAACGCAAATTACAGTCATTACCAAAGATCTGTTGCATACGATCGATCGTGCCTCACTTTTGGCCAAGGATGAACGAAATAACGTTGTCAAGTTAACAACAAAAAGTGATCACGTATTAGAGATCTCCAGCAATTCACCGGAAATTGGCCGGGTTGTTGAAGAGGTTTCAGCGGAATCCATCGAAGGCGAAGATTTAAAGATATCGTTCAGTGCAAAATATATGCTTGATGCGCTAAGGGCAATTAATAATGACATCGTAAAGATTGAATTCACCGGTGCCATGCGCCCATTTATTATTCAACCAATCACTGATGAACCAATTCTGCAACTTATTTTACCTGTTCGGACATATTAGAAAAAACTCTGGCAGTAGTTTCCTTTTTTACTCTTTTTGGAAAAAATGTTATCTAAAGGCCCTTATCTTGTTTGATAAGGACCTTTTACTGTTTATTAAATCATATATATTATGTCCTTCCTTTCTTTCATGACAAAACTTTAGTACAATAGAGTATGGATATTAATCGTGCATGACGAACAAATGAGAATGAAACGAATATATTTTGCATTAAAAGTGGTGAAAAACTTGCATAAACAAATTGAAATAGACACCGAATTCATTACATTGGGCCAGTTTTTAAAGCTGACAAATATTTTTGAATCAGGCGGTATGATTAAGGCTTTTCTACAAGATTTTGGTGTTATGGTTAATGGTGAGCAAGAGCATCGCCGTGGCAGAAAACTCTATGAACATGATGTGATTGAAGTAGAGCAAAACGGGTCCTATATAGTTACTAAGAAATAACATACATGTTGCTAAACAAATGGAAAAAAGAGGAATTTAAATGCATATTCAGCAATTAACCTTGAAAAATTATCGAAATTATGATCAGCTGGACCTCGCGTTTGATGATAAAATCAATCTTATTATTGGTGAAAATGCACAAGGAAAGACAAACCTGATGGAAGCCATTTATGTTTTAGCATTCACCAAGTCCCATCGAACAGCAAGGGAAAAAGAACTCATCCAGTGGGAGAAAGAATATGCTAAAATAGAGGGAAGGATTACAAAACGAAATCAATCGCTGCCACTTGAAATTGTTATCTCCTCAAAAGGGAAAAAAGCAAAAATGAATCATATGGAACAAAAGCGCCTGAGTGATTATGTGGGCGCATTAAACGTCGTTATGTTTGCCCCGGAAGATTTGACGCTGGTTAAAGGTGTGCCGCAAATTCGCCGACGGTTTATTGATATGGAACTTGGTCAAATTCAACCCCGATATGTTTATCATTTAGGACAGTATCAAAAAATATTAAAACAACGAAATCATTTATTAAAACAAATGCAACGCCAGTCAGTATTTGATCGTACCATGCTTACTGTTTTAACGGAGCAGTTAATTGAACATGCTGCAACATTAGTTGAGCGGCGATTTAACTTCCTGGATTTATTGCGGAAATGGGCAGGTCCTATTCATCGGGGAATAAGTCGGGGGCTTGAAAGCCTTGAAATCCAGTATTCTCCAACGATTGAAGTATCAGAAACAGCAAATAAGGAGAAAATAGTAACAACTTATCTATCCAAATTTAAAAGCCTGCAAGATAAAGAAATTGACCGGGGAACCACCTTGATCGGTCCACACCGTGATGATTTGTTGTTTTTGGTCAACAACAAGGATGTGCAAACCTTTGGCTCCCAAGGCCAGCAGCGAACAACTGCATTATCCCTTAAGCTTGCCGAGATTGAGTTAATTTGTAATGAAGTTGGTGAATATCCGGTACTTTTACTTGATGATGTATTGAGTGAACTGGATGATTACCGGCAATCTCATCTGTTAAATACGATTAAAGGTAAGGTTCAAACCTTTGTATCAACAACAAGCATTGAAGGAATTAACCATGATACATTGCAGGAAGCGGAGCTATTTCGTGTCAGAAACGGCACAGTAGATACATAGAGGTGGTGAAACTGATGTTTATTCACATTGGAAATGATACAGTTATACAATCAAAAGATGTGGTCACCATTATTGACCGAAATGTGGTTACTTCCTCTTCCATCATGGAGGAGATGATGAATGCTGCCAAACAAACGGACAAGATAGCAGGCGATCCTGATGAGTCAAAATCTGTTGTGGTGACCACTGATTATATTTACTACAGTTCACTATCCGTATCTACACTAAAAAAACGAGCAAGTATGATCTCAACAATCAGCAAGCTGGATGATTATGTGGAGGAAATCGAGTGAAAAGCTGAAATGCCCGGTAAGCGGCATGAAACTAACAAGTTTATAAAACCATGAATTTATACTTTTTTATAAAAAGAAAATAACAGCGGTCTTGCTGTATACGATATAACGAATATTAGAGATGACTCTTGTATGAAGAAATGTGGGTGAAAAAATGTCAATAGACAACAGAGTATCAGATAAACAAGCCTATAATGCAGATCAGATCCAGGTACTTGAAGGGCTTGAGGCTGTTCGCAAACGGCCTGGTATGTATATTGGTTCAACGAGTGAAAGAGGCTTACATCATCTGGTTTGGGAAATTGTGGATAATAGTATTGATGAGGCTTTGGCCGGCTTTTGTGATCATATCCAGGTCATTATCGAAAAGGATAATAGCGTCACAGTAAAAGATAATGGCCGGGGAATTCCAGTTGATATTCAAAAGAAAACAGGCAAACCTGCACTGGAAGTAATCATGACTGTCTTGCACGCCGGAGGGAAATTTGGCGGTGGCGGTTATAAGGTATCCGGTGGTCTGCATGGTGTTGGAGCATCAGTTGTCAATGCATTATCAAGCAATTTGGAAGTGTATGTCCATCGGGATGGCAAAATATACTTTTTGGCTTTTGAAAAGGGTGTTGCACAGGATGGAATTAAAGTAATTGGTGAAACAGAGATTACTGGTACAATTACCCACTTTAAGCCTGACCCGGAAATATTTACGGAAACAACGGCATTTGAATTTGACACCTTACAGCAGCGTGTTCGTGAATTAGCCTTTTTAAATAAGGGAATTCGGATTTCATTAGAAGATAAACGTACAGACGAAGAACCCGTGACCTTTCACTATGAAGGCGGGATTAAGTCATATGTTGAATATATTAATCGTACGAAAGAAGTACTGCACCCGCCGTTTTATGCTGAAACGGAAGAACAGAATATTATCGTCGAAGTAGCTATCCAATACAATGATGGCTTTGCCAGTAATATTTACTCGTTTGCCAATAATATTCATACCTATGAAGGTGGCACCCATGAGGCTGGTTTCAAAACAGGGCTGACACGGGTGATTAATGATTATGCGCGAAAGAATAGCCTGTTTAAGGAAAATGACCCGAATTTGACAGGTGATGATGTACGTGAAGGGTTGACTGCGATCGTATCCATTAAACATCCTGACCCGCAATTTGAAGGTCAAACAAAGACAAAACTAGGCAATAGCGAAGTTCGTACGGTTACCGATGCGGCCTTTAGTGAATCCTTTTCCAATTTTTTATTTGAAAATCCAACAACTGCAAAGATTATTGTGGAAAAAGGTTTGATGGCTTCAAGGGCACGAATGGCAGCTAAGAAGGCACGTGAATTAACCCGTAGAAAAGGTGCCTTGGAAGTTTCCAATCTTCCGGGAAAACTTGCAGATTGTTCGTCCCGTGACGCTGAAATAAGTGAATTATACATTGTTGAGGGAGATTCCGCTGGTGGATCTGCAAAACAAGGACGTGACCGGCATTTTCAGGCGATCCTGCCGCTACGTGGGAAAATTCTAAACGTGGAGAAAGCCCGATTGGATAAGATCTTGTCGAATAATGAAGTACGAATGATGATTACTGCTCTTGGAACCGGAATTGCGGAGGATTTTGATATCACCAAGGCACGTTATCATAAAGTAGTAATCATGACCGACGCAGATGTGGATGGTGCGCATATCAGGACATTATTATTAACCTTTTTCTATCGGTATATGCGTCCATTAATTGAAAATGGTTATATTTACATTGCTCAGCCACCGCTTTATAAAATCCAGCAAGGTAAAATAGCCCACTATGCTTATGATGATAAGGAATTGGATCGTATTTTGGAGGAAATTCCCAAGGTACCAAAACCAGGTTTACAACGTTATAAAGGTCTTGGTGAAATGAATGCCGAACAGTTATGGGAAACAACCATGAATCCGGAGTCCAGAACATTACTGCAAGTGGAACTGGAAGATGCGATTGATGCGGATCAGGTGTTTAATATCCTGATGGGTGACAAGGTAGAACCAAGACGGAACTTTATCCAGGAAAATGCGCAATATGTGAAGAACCTGGATATTTAATTGATGCATAAGAACAAAGGCGCTGGAGCCGGCATAAGCAGAACAGAGTCTGAATTTCTTAACCAGAAGATAATCCGGTGACCAGTAGAAGTCGGGGGTCTGAATCAGGAGGTAGAGTAGATGGCGGATCAACAACGTCCAAATGTTCAGGAAGTGAATCTTAGTCAGGAAATGCGGACATCCTTTCTTGACTATGCAATGAGTGTAATTGTGTCACGTGCATTGCCTGATGTGCGTGATGGTTTGAAGCCGGTTCATCGCAGAATATTATTTGCGATGAACGATTTAGGTATGCATGCGGATAAAGCATATAAAAAATCCGCTCGTATTGTCGGTGAAGTAATCGGTAAGTATCATCCACATGGTGACTCTGCCGTGTATGAATCAATGGTACGGATGGCACAGGATTTTAGTTATCGGTATATGCTTGTTGATGGACACGGGAATTTTGGGTCCGTTGACGGTGATTCGGCAGCGGCAATGCGATATACAGAGGCGCGTATGTCCAAAATATCAATGGAGTTACTTCGCGACATCAATAAGGATACCATTGATTACCAGGATAACTATGATGGTACAGAACGCGAGCCAATTGTGTTTCCTTCCCGCTTTCCAAACTTGATTGTTAACGGGACATCGGGAATTGCTGTCGGGATGGCGACAAACATTCCGCCGCACAATTTGGGTGAAACAATTGATGCAGTTCTGGCTATAAGTAAAGACCCGGAAATTTCCATTGGAGAATTAATGGAAAACTATATCCATGGTCCCGACTTCCCGACTGCAGGTCAAATTCTTGGACTCAGTGGTATTCGCAAGGCGTATGAAACAGGAAAAGGATCGATCACGATTCGGGCAAAAGTGAATATTGAGGAACAGGCAAATGGCAAGGCAACGATCATTGCAACTGAACTGCCTTACCAGGTAAACAAGGCAAAATTAGTGGAAAAGATTGCTGAACTTGTCAGGGATAAACGGATTGACGGAATTACTGATTTACGCGATGAATCTGATCGAAATGGTCTGCGTGTTGTCATTGAATTACGTCGTGATGTCAATCCAAATGTGGTGTTGAATAATTTATATAAATATACAGCACTTCAAACAACATTTGGAATCAATATGCTGGCACTGGTTGACGGACATCCAAAGGTATTAACGATAAAACAATGCCTGGTACACTATTTGGATCACCAAAAAGTCATCATTAAACGTCGTACGGCATTTGAACTTAAAAAAGCAGAAGCCCGGGCACACATATTGGAAGGATTGCGGATAGCACTTGATCATCTTGATGAAGTTATTTCACTTATTCGCAACTCCAAAACAGCCGATATTGCCCGTGATGGCTTGATGGAACGCTTCAAGTTGTCAGAAAAACAGGCACAGGCAATTCTTGATATGCGTTTGCAACGACTAACCGGTTTGGAACGGGAAAAGATCGAAAGCGAATATAATGACTTAGTCAAACTAATAGAGGAATTGAAGGCGATTCTGGCTGATGATGAAAAAGTGCTTGAGATCATCCGTGAAGAGTTAACTGAAATAAAAGAGCGCTACAGCGATGACCGGCGGACGGAAATCATGGTTGGCGGCGCTGATTTTTTCGAGGATGAAGACTTAATTCCGGAAGAAAATATCGTCATTACGCTAACCCACAAGGGGTATATTAAACGCCTGCCATCGTCGACATATCGTACTCAAAAACGTGGTGGCCGGGGAATACAAGGAATGGGGACAAATGAAGATGACTTTGTCGAACATTTAGTGTCCACCTCCACCCATGATACGGTACTTTTCTTCACGAATAAAGGGAAAGTATACAAGGTCAAAGGTTACGAGATACCTGAATTTGGACGGACAGCCAAAGGAATTCCTATTATTAATGTGCTGCAGATCGAACCGGATGAATGGGTAAATGCAGTGATTACGATTGAACAGTTTTCTGACGACTGGTATTTCTTTTTCACGACAAAATATGGCATTTCCAAACGGACGAGTTTGTCACAATTCGCTAATATACGAAAGGGCGGGTTAATTGCCTTGAATCTTCGCGAGGGTGATGAATTAATCTCTGTACGTTTAACCGATGGGAATAAACATATTATGATTGGCACCCGAAATGGTTATCTTATTCGCTTTCCTGAAGACCAAATTCGTTCAATGGGACGTATCTCAGCTGGCGTCAAAGGTATTTCATTACGTGGTGATGATGAAGTGATTTCCATGGAGATTCTTGAAGAAGGTTCCAGAATCCTGAATGTTACCAGCAAAGGGTATGGAAAACAAACACCTGAAGCAGAATACCGGGTAACAAATCGTGGCGGTAAGGGAATCTTCACTTGTAACGTAACAGAAAAGACCGGACATGTAGTTGCTGTTAAGGCAGTTACCGGTGAAGAGGATATGATGTTAATTACTGTTGCGGGTGTGTTAATTCGTATTCCGGTCGGCGGTATTTCAGAAACAGGAAGAAATACACAAGGTGTCCGCCTGATTCGTCTTCACGATGAAGAGGAAGTTGCTACAGTTACAATACTAGAACGAGACGAAGACGAAGAAGAAGAAAGTGACGATGAGGAAGTAATCAACGAAGAAACGAAACCGGCAGAGAAAATAGATGAAAATGATGACGATGAAGAATAATCTAAAGGTGACCTGTGTCATTCATGGTCACCTTTATTCTCATGTATTTCCAATTGCGAGCTCTTGTCCCAAAAGAAAAGGAATCTTATCGGCAGCTGTTTTCAAAAAATGTTTGATCCAGGGATAATCCATATCTGCCTTCCCCGTTATCAATTCGCCCCACCATTCTGTCTCATACCTGCTGATCATACTTAGATTGTAAAGCAGCAAATAATGAATTAATATCTCTGGAAGGGTCAAAAAATATTCCCGGTCCAACGGGAAATAGATTGTTCCATTTTGATGGCAAAAAAATGGGCCATGCGATTGGGCAATCGGCTTATCCAGTTCAAGATGAATTTGATTGACTGTTTGTGATACTTTATGAATATAAGGCAAGTGTGGGGAAATGCGATGAATGAATGCCTTTTTTGTTATATGATAATCATCTAAAGTTGTTGCAGGAAAAACAAGTCGATTATTGTCCGCTTTTCCAATCGCAACTAATTTTTGCTGATTAGAAAGGCTCCATAAATCATTCATTTCCGGGATTAGTGCAAATAACTTTTTCATCTTTATCTTTTCAAATGGAATGGTATTCATATCATACAGATGCCTGGCAGCATAGGAGAACAAACCATTATGCTGGATTTTAACTTCATCATGGACAAAGGTATAGTGTTTCTTTTTCCGTTTTCTTGTTGAAACACCATGGGCAAGGATAGAAGTAGATTCGGGATAATCTGGTCTTCTTGTTAAGAGACATGCCTTTAGTAAATGAGTCAATCCATAAAATAATAATATTGGCTGCATCAGCATTGGTGAGTTGTGACTGGCTGTAATGAACTGCTGCCCATGATCAAGATAGTAAATAAACGGGTTACAATTTTCGTAGCTTTTTGCCTTTGCTTCGACACCGGTAAGTTCCTTGTAATGCTGCTCTAAATACCGTTGGGCTGTGTCCTGAGATTGCAGGTATAGGTATAATAGTGCTAAATCTTGTTTGGACATGTTGTTCTACCTCAATGCTTAAAATATTATGAATCCATTTTCTTTTTGTGTATAAAAAACTTTTATTGAAAAAGTATTTTGGATACCGTATTGTATATAACAATAAATAGTTTATCCCAGTGAATTGAAATATACACCGCAACTATCAAGAAGGAGGAAAAATCATGCGAACTGATAAATTTGCCAAAGAAGGATTAACATTTGACGATGTGTTGCTCGTCCCGGCTAAATCAGAAGTCCTGCCCAAGGAAGTCAAATTACAGACACAATTGTCGAATAAGTTAAAGCTTCATGCACCATTGATTAGTGCAGGTATGGATACCGTTACTGAATCAAGTATGGCGATTGCTATGGCACGTCAGGGTGGCCTGGGTGTCATTCATAAAAACATGTCGATTGAGGAACAGGCGGAAGAAGTCGATCGGGTAAAGCGGTCGGAAAGTGGGGTAATTACCAATCCATTCTTTTTGACACCGGAACATCAAGTTTATGACGCGGAACACTTGATGAGTAAATTTCGCATTTCTGGTGTACCACTCGTCAATAGTCTGGAGGAGCAAAAATTAGTTGGTATTTTGACGAATCGGGATCTAAGGTTCATTCAAGATTATTCGACATTAATCAAAGATGTGATGACGAGTGAAAATCTTGTCACCGCCCCTGTTGGTACTACTCTTGAAGAAGCGGAAAAAATGTTGCAGCAACATCGAATAGAAAAGCTGCCACTAATCAATGAACAAGGGGTATTAAAAGGTCTGATCACCATCAAAGATATCGAAAAGGCAATTGAATTTCCAAATGCTGCAAAAGACGAGCATGGCCGATTGTTGGTTGGTGCAGCCGTTGGTGTTACTGCGGATGGTATGAAACGGATTGAAAAACTTGTCGAAGCTGGTGTTGATGTAATTGTTATTGATACAGCACATGGTCATTCCAAAGGTGTATTAGAACAGATTAGTAATATAAGAAAGGCATATCCTGATTTAGATATTATTGCTGGTAATGTTGCTACAGCCGAAGGAACTAAGGATCTGATTGAAGCAGGGGTAACCATTGTTAAAGTTGGTATCGGACCGGGATCGATTTGTACGACCAGAGTTGTTGCCGGTGTCGGTGTTCCACAAATAACGGCGGTTAATGATTGTGCGACAATAGCAGAAAAATATGGTGTTGCTGTGATTGCTGATGGTGGTATCAAATATTCCGGTGATGTTGTCAAAGCTATTGCAGCAGGAGCACATGCCGTCATGTTAGGTAGTATGTTTGCCGGAGTTTCGGAAAGTCCTGGAGAAACAGAAATTTTCCAAGGCCGGCGTTATAAGGTGTATCGTGGTATGGGCTCTGTCGGTGCGATGAAAGCCGGATCCAAGGACCGTTACTTCCAGGAATCAGAAGAAAACAAAAAACTGGTTCCAGAAGGGATTGAAGGCAGGGTGGCATACAAAGGGCCACTTGCTGATACAGTCCATCAATTGCTTGGCGGTCTGCGCTCAGGAATGGGTTATTGCGGTGCTCCAACTATTAACGCATTGCGGGAAGAAGCACAATTTGTCCGCATTACCAATGCCGGATTGCGCGAAAGCCATCCACATGATGTGCAAATAACCAAGGAAGCACCAAACTACTCGGTTTAAAAACAAAGATGCAAGCGCCCCGATTAGCGCTTTTGACCAACACTGGTTCTTTGGATTTTCCAATACGAAAATTTTTAATGAGGCTGGGACATAACTAGCCAAAAATAGTAAATAAAAAGGTTCCAAGCAAATCAAAAGTTTGCTTGGAACCTTTTTTGTGGAGTTGTTTCTATCTTCCGGTACTAATTTACTGTTCGTGGCGGTGTACTTTCTCAAGTTCACCGCCATCAATGCGAAGGCTAATTCATTTTTCACTTTCTGTTTTCCTCTGACAGAAAAACGAGTGAAACCCAAATTAGCCTTCAAGAAACCGAACGCTGGTTCTACGTCAATTTTACGTTTTCCGTAAATTTCACCAGTTTTCTCGTCTGAAAGCTTCGCACGTACATATTCTTTTTGGGATTCCCACTTTTCATTCATGTAGACTTTTCGGTTGTTTCCTTCTTTTGCTTTCGTACATAAATCGCGGAGTGGACAGCCCGAACAGTCCTCACATTCGTACACTTTAAATTCACGGGTGAATCCGTACCTGTCTGTTCGTTTGGAATGATGACTAAACCGTATTTTCCGTCCATTTGGGCACAGAAAAGTATCTTCGTCCTCATTATAATCCCAATTATCTACATGAAAAGCGTTGTTCTTATGCTTCTTTTTCTTCTCCTTTCGATATTGATTGTATGTAATAAGTGGCGTTCGATTTCGATTCTCGATGATATCTTCATAATTCTGTTCACTGCCATATCCGGCATCCGCGACAATGTGTTCCGGCAGTTCGAAAAAGTTTTCTTCAATCGAGTCGAGAAAAGGAATTAAAGTGCGTGTATCCGTCGGGTTTGGGAAAACATCGTAAGCGAGCGCGTATTGACCTTCCGTTGCAATCTGGACATTGTAACCAGCTTTCAATTGACCGTTCTTCATGTAGTCGTCCTTCATGCGCATAAACGTCGCATCCGGATCTGTCTTTGAATAACTGTTACGGTCCCCGAATTTCTCCATATCGTTTTGATACTTTTGCTTACGAGTGATGAAATCGTTAAACTGCTTGCGAGCTTGTTTTGGAAATTTACGTTCGGAACGGATTTTCTTTCGTTCGCTACCAACTTCACAAGCTTCGATTTTTTTATCGTATTCCTCAACCTTTTCATCTAACTTTTCGACTACTTCTTCCATTTCTTTAACGGAAAGTTTCTCTTCTGTTTCTCGCTCTATTGCCGGGATGATCTCCTTCTCCAACAGCTCATCATACAGTTGATTGGACTTTTCGATTAGCTTATCACTATATTTTTCAACGGATTTCCGCCACACAAAGGTGAACTTATTGGCGTTCGCTTCAATTTTTGTACCATCAATAAAAATGGCTTCCTCTTCAATCAATTCCTTTTCCACAAGCTGATTCCGGAACTGGACAAAGCATTCACGTAGTATGTTTTCGATGAGTGGATGAGAACGGAAACGATTGATGGTGCGATAGCTGGGTTCGTGTCCTTGAGCCAACCACATCATGCGGATACTATCCTGTAATAAAGCTTCTATTTTACGACCAGAAAACACGGATTGCGTATACCCACACAAAATGATTTTCAACATCATGCGAGGATGGTACGCAGGACGGCCGGTTTGTCGTATTAAGTCATCGAAAACCTCTTCGGGAATACTCTCGACAAGATCATTGATCGCAAAAGCAATATCATTCTCTTTCAATTTAATTTCTAAATCTAGCGGCAAAACTACCTGATTCATGGTATAATGTTTAAACATAAGGACACCTCCAAAATTATTGTCAGGTAACTTTAATTTTATCAAAAGGTGTCCTTTTTGTTTACTAAAATAATGTCAAAAAAGGCGTGGGGCCTACACTTTTTTTAGTGTAAGCTCCTACGCCTTAATTTTTATTTACTGGAGTTTTGTCCCAGCCTCATTTTTTTATCTCTTCATGTGGTAAAATACAAAAGATGCATACTATTTATCGGTGGAGGTAGAGAAAGTGAAATTGAAGTTACGCAAAGATTTATCGATATTACTCGCCATGCTTGTCATAATGACATCATTTATGGTACAGCCATTTACAGTACAGGCAGCAGTAGACATTGATGCTGAATCAACTATTCTGGTTGATTCAGATTCGGGAAAAATCCTTTACGAAAAAAATTCTGATGAGGCCCTTCCTCCAGCTAGTATGACCAAAATAATGACCGAATACCTGGTATGGGAAGCAATCGATGAAGGTCAAATCAGCTGGGATACAACCACACAGATTAGTGATTATCCATATAGCATATCTGCAGATGATAGCTTTTCTGGTGTAGGTTTAAAACAAAACAAAGATTATAAGGTTCGTGATCTTTACAATGCAATGGCAATTTATTCTGATAACGGTACAGCGATTGCACTTGCGGAATTAATTAGTGGTTCCGAGGGTGATTTTGTCAAGTTAATGAATAAAAAAGCGAAAGAAATGGGATTGCCAGATTACAAGTTTGTTAACGCAACCGGGTTAGCAAATGAAGACCTGGGTAAAAACCATCCAAAAGGCACAAAACCAGATGATGACAATCTATTGTCCGCACGATCCGCTGCATTACTTGCTTATAATCTGATTAAGGATTACCCTAAAGCATTGGAAATTTCCAGTATTCCAAAAGCGAAGTTTGAAGATCAGGCAATCACCAACTGGAACTGGATGTTAAAGCATGATAAAAAAGATGCAAGCTCATTGACCCAATTCTATTATGAAGGGGTAGATGGACTGAAAACAGGCTTTACGGATACTGCTGGCTATTGTTTTACGGGAACAGCAGAACGTGATGGTCACCGGCTGATTTCCGTGGTGATGAAAACGAAGAATGATAATGCACGCTTTAAAGAAACAGCCAAACTATTTGACTATGGATTTCAAAACTTTGAGGATAAAGAGTTGTTTGCCAAAGGTTATCAACTAAAAGACCAAAAAACCCTCCCTGTAACCAAAGGCAAAGAAGATAAAGTTGAAATTGCTATCAACAAGCAAGTCAAGCAACCGATTGAAAAAGGCGATAAAGAAGGGTATTCGCTTGAGTATCATATTGATAAGCGTAAGTTAAATGAAAATGGTGAGTTAACAGCTCCAATTAAAAAAGGAGAAAAAGTTGGTACAGCTGAAGTAAAGTATAATGGAGAAAATGATTATGGGTATATCACTGATACAGCTGGTTCTGATCAGGTTGATATTGTCGCAACGGAAACAGTTGATAAAAAGAATTGGTTTATGCTTATGCTTGGTTCCATCGGCGGTTTTTTCAGTAATCTATTTTCATCACTCGTTGATATGGTTAAAGGATGGTTTTAGTATAAAGGATTTCGTATTATAATAGAGTAGATAGAAAAATGACAAGAGGGGGAATTCTAAATGGCAAACACTGGTACAGATCGTGTTAAACGCGGAATGGCGGAAATGCAAAAAGGTGGCGTTATCATGGATGTGGTGAACGCTGAGCAGGCTAAAATAGCTGAACAAGCAGGGGCAGTTGCTGTTATGGCGTTAGAACGTGTTCCATCCGATATTCGTGCTGCAGGAGGTGTTGCCCGGATGGCTGACCCAACAGTCACCGAGGAAGTTTTGCGCGCGGTATCCATTCCGGTAATGGCGAAAGCACGAATTGGTCATATTGTTGAGGCCCGCGTATTGGAAGCGATGGGTGTAGACTATATTGATGAAAGTGAAGTGTTAACACCAGCTGATGAAGTTTATCATTTAAAAAAATCAGATTTCACCGTGCCATTTGTTTGTGGTTGCCGTAATTTAGGCGAGGCAGCGCGTCGAATTGGTGAGGGTGCATCCATGTTACGGACAAAAGGGGAACCGGGAACAGGAAATATCGTCGAAGCAGTTCGTCATATGCGCCAGGTGCAATCAGAAATCCGTAAGCTTACGGCAATGTCAGCGGATGAGGTCATGACTTATGCCAAAGAAATCGGCGCACCATATGAACTTCTATTACAAATTCGTGAAGAAGGCCGACTTCCAGTTGTTAACTTTGCTGCAGGTGGGGTTGCGACACCGAGTGATGCGGCATTAATGATGGAACTAGGAGCAGACGGTGTATTTGTTGGTTCCGGTATCTTTAAATCAGATAATCCAGAACGGTTTGCCAAAGCAATCGTGGAAGCAACCACCCATTATCAAGACTATGGATTAATTGCTGAGCTATCCAAAGGACTTGGTACAGCAATGAAGGGAATTGAAATGAGTACACTTGCAGCTGGCGACCGTATGCAGGATCGCAGTGAATAGAAGGAAGGAATACCGATGATAATAGGTGTACTGGCATTACAGGGTGCTGTACGTGAGCATATTCGTTCCATTGAAGCAACCGGGGCAAAAGCTGTAGAAATAAAGCATAAAGGGCAGCTGGAAGAAATTGATGGGTTGATCCTGCCTGGCGGTGAAAGTACGACAATGCGCAGGCTGATTGATAGCTATGGTTTTTTTACCGCGATCCAGGAATTTGGTGCAAAGGGAAAACCGATTTTTGGTACTTGTGCCGGACTGATCCTAATGGCAAATGAAATCTCCGGGCAAGAGGCTCATTTAGGATTAATGAATATGAAGGTAGCCAGAAATGCATTCGGACGTCAGGTGGCCAGCTTTGAAGTCCAATTGCCGATTAGCCATGTTGCCGAGGACTTCAATGCCGTTTTTATCCGTGCGCCATACATATTGGAAGTTGGCGATGGTGTTGAAGTGCTGGCAACGTATGACGATAAAATCGTTGCAGCCAAACAAGAGCATTATATTTGTACTGCATTTCACCCAGAATTAACCGATGATAACCGGTTTATGGAATATTTTGCTCAAATAGTGGAAGACTCAGAACAAAGGCGTAAGCGCCCGGTTAGCGGCGTACAAACCTGAAGTTTGCTAGCCGCTGGGCGCTGGAGCCGGACGGGGCCTATTCTGGCATAAGCTGAATGTAGGCTGGATTTTTATACTTTCTTAGCTTTTTAAAAACACTTGCTTCATAAGGGCAAGTTAGCTATCATATTAGGTAATAAAGGATTATAAAAGTAATGATAGGAATAGTAACAGTATCATTTGTTAACAGAGAGTCGATGGCTGGTGTGAATCGATGCAAACATACTGCGAATCCATCCTTGAACTGGTTTGCTGAATTAAGTAGGTAAACCCGGTTAAATCACCGTTATGATTGGAGCCGGAAGATGTTATCTTCAACAAGGGTGGTAACGCGGGAAAAAACTCTCGTCCCTATTTTATTAGGGACGGGAGTTTTTTAATGAGAAAGTTGCTGGAACTAAACAGATTGAAATAGGAGGAAAAGGAAATGCTTGATATGAAGTATTTACGCAATAACTTTGATGAGGTAAAAGGAAAACTTGCCCATCGGGGTGAGGATTTATCGGAACTGGAGAAATTCGTTGAACTTGATACAAGACGTCGCCAATTAATTGCCGAAACGGAACAATTAAAAGCAAAACGTAATGAAGCTTCCCAACAGATATCTGCTTTGAAAAAAGAAAAAAAAGATGCCGATGCTGTCATTCAAGAGATGCGTCGGGTTGGTGAGCAAATTAAAGCCTTCGATACAGAGCTAAAGGAAATTGAAGAAAAACTATCACACATGATGCTTTCTATCCCTAATATCCCTCATGAAAGTGTACCGGTTGGTGAAGATGAGGATGATAATGTGCAAGTTCGTCAATGGGGAGACCTCCCAACATTCGCATTTGACGCAAAACCACATTGGGATATCGCTACTGATCTTGATATTCTTGATTTCGAACGGGCTGGAAAGGTAACGGGTAGCAGATTTGTTTACTATAAAGGCTTGGGTGCACGCTTGGAACGGGCCCTGCTTAACTTCATGATGGATTTGCATGCCGATGAACATGGTTATGAGGAAATGTTGCCACCGTATATGGTTAATCGTACAAGTATG
The DNA here is from genome assembly GCF_027186265.1 of Lentibacillus daqui. NCBI lineage: Bacteria > Bacillati > Bacillota > Bacilli > Caryophanales > Bacillaceae > Lentibacillus > Lentibacillus daqui. The sequence goes on from NZ_CP114176.1 coordinate 17,947, forward strand.
ACGGGAACCGGGCAATTGCCGAAGTTTGAAGAAGATGCATTCCAAATATCAGACTGGGATTATTTCCTGATTCCGACCGCAGAAGTACCAGTAACCAATTATTATCGTGGAGAAATTTTAAAGGAAAACGATCTGCCAAAAAAATACGTTGCTTTTAGTGCCTGTTTTCGTTCTGAAGCAGGTTCTGCCGGTCGCGATACACGCGGTCTGATTCGCCAGCATCAATTTAATAAAGTGGAACTTGTGCATTTTACCAAACCAGAGGATTCATATGAGACATTGGAAGCATTAACTGGTCACGCTGAAAAAGTGTTACAGTTATTGAAATTGCCGTACCGGGTGATGAGCATGTGTACCGGTGATCTTGGTTTCACAGCTGCAAAAAAATACGATCTTGAGGTGTGGATTCCAAACCAGGAAACATACCGGGAAATATCATCGTGTTCTAACTTTGAGGATTTCCAAGCAAGGCGTGCGGGTATACGCTTCCGTCGTGAGGAGAATGGTAAACCGGAATTTGTCCACACCTTAAATGGGTCTGGATTGGCACTGGGCCGAACCGTTGCCGCCATCCTGGAAAATTATCAGCAGGAAGATGGCTCTGTTGCAGTTCCGGAAGTATTGCAGCCTTACATGGGTGGAAAAGAATATATAAAGTGAATCATTCAGTGATGTTTCCGATGTACGACCCATTCATGCGTTGTTAAAGTAGAAACATGAAGCCCCCCCGGAGTTTCCACATTCTGGGGGGTTACCTATTACATCGTTAATACCCAGGTGATTGCGTTCTTTTTCCCATAACGCCACCCTTGGAAAAGAATATTAGGGTAATGGCAACTAATCCTTCCGCCACTGGCAGGGCCAGCCAAACTCCAGTTGTACCAAACCAAAGTGGCAAGATGTAGAGTGCTCCAATCAATAAAATAAACCCGCGGAACAGTGTAATGCCGATCGCTGGTCGTACATAACCGATTGACTGGTAATAGGTCATATAAATAAAATTGGTGCCCATAAACAAATAGCCAAGGAAAAATAGTTTTATCCCCTTAGTTGCAAGTTCAGCAGTTACTTCATCAGTTACTCCAAAAATTGCTACTAATACGTCTGCCCCAACATAGCCGATCGCCAAGAAGATGAGACCAAGAATAAGCCCGGTAATTTCCGCGATTTTAACGGTTTGCTTGATGGACGCATCCTGCTTTGCCCCATGGTAATAACTAATCATCGGCTGAATAGACTGCCCGATACCGATAAAGGCCAAAAACATAAAGGTATGCAAATAATTAATCACAGAAAACGCAGCAAGGCCTGTTGTACCTGCATAATGGGCAATTGCAATATTATAGCCCATCACAAAAATTCCCGTTCCTGCTTCGGAAAGAAAACTAGGCACACCGATCGTGCTAATTCGTTTCAAAGCGGTTTTATCCCAATGCAGGCGAGTAAACTTTAAAGCTGTTCCCTTTTTGAAAAAGTGGAACAGATAAATAATCAGACCAATTAACGTAGCAATCACGGTTGCCAGTGCTGCCCCGGTTACCTCAAGCTTCAAAATAAAGACCATCCAATAATCGAGGACAATGTTAAGTAAGGCGGAGACAACCAGACCGATCATGGCGAGTTGTGGATCACCGTCATTACGTACAAAAATACTGAAAAAATTTTCCCATGCTAAGATCAATGAGAAAATAAATAAGACACGCATATAATCAACCGCATAGTCCAAAGTTTCCTCATTTGCACCGAAAAGCAGCGCAATGTTCTCCATGTTCCAATAACAAATAACAGCAATAATCACGGTTATGGTGGTTAATAGCGCAAAGGCTATGGTGAACAACTGCTGTGCTTGTTTTGTTTTACCTTCACCCATTTTCATCGAATAGATCGTTCCCCCGCCAACTCCGATAAGCAAGGAAATGGAGATAATAATGGAAAACACCGGAACAGCTACATTGACACTGGCCAGGGCGACCGAACCGACACCATTCCCGACAAAAATACCATCCACGACAATGTTGACTGACATTAGCATCATGCCAAGCAGTGTTGGGATAAAGTATTGAAAAAAGCTTTTAGCTACGGACTGGGTATCCAATCGTTGATTTACCATGCTCATCAAGATCACCCCGATTGCATAATATCTTCATTTTAATTTTTCCTATAGTAATAGTCCATTAAACTGTTTTCCAATAGTTGCTTGTCTTTATGAAATATTTTAGTATGATACTATTAACTCAAATAAAAAAGGAGCAATCAATCATGAAAGCAGTAGTTGTATCAAACCCTGGCGGACCAGAGCAATTACAGATTACCGATCGGCCCAAACCGAAGATAGACAATGATGAACTACTTATTCAGGTCAAAGCATGTGCGATCAACCGTACAGATATCATGACCCGGGAACAAGGGGCCAGTTATATGACGAACCCGATCCTTGGCATTGAAGTTGCCGGTGTCGTGGTGGATGCTGGTGCTGATAGCCATATAGAAATTGGTACCCGGGTTATGGGATTAGTAAACGGTGGCGGTTATGCTGAGTATGCTGTCATGCCGGCTAATCGGGCGATGATTATTCCCGATGCCCTGTCATTTCAAGAAGCGGCGGCAATTCCGGAAGTGTTCCTCACAGCTTATCAGACATTGTTTTGGTTGGGGAATCTGACCAACCAGGATACCGTATTAATTCATGCTGGTGGTAGCGGAGTTGGTACAGCCGCAATCCAATTAACCAAGCAATTGACCAACGCAAAGGTTATTACCACTGCTGGTTCCAAAGAAAAACTGGATTATTGTCGATCCCTTGGTGCGGATGTCGGAATCAACTATAAAGAACAACAATTTGACGAAGAAGTATTAAAGGTGACAAATCAAGCCGGTGTCGATGTGATTCTTGATTTTATTGGTGCATCTTATTGGAATAAAAACCTAACCAGTATTGCGGTAGATGGACGCTGGGTCTTAATTGGTGTGCTGGGTGGATCAGTCGTCGAAAAAGTGGATATCATGTCGCTAATGGCCAAACGAATTCATCTAAAGGCAACATTATTGACACCTAGAAGTGACGTTTACAAACAACAATTAACCAAAGAATTTGCCGAAAAAGCACTACCACTATTTGCCCAAAAGAAAATAAAGGCGATTATTGACCAGGTTTTCCCTTTAACTGCAATTCAGGACGCACATCGACACATGGAGGCCAACAAAAATATTGGTAAAATCGTCATTGATTTAGCATAAGCATACATTATTCGACAAGATTTATTGTAGAATTATCATGGATTTTGGCATTTTCACGTTGACATGATAGGTATAGCCATGATATATTAATTCTTGTCGATTACGGAGGTATACCCAAGTCTGGCTGAAGGGATCGGTCTTGAAAACCGACAGGCGGGTCAAACCGCGCGGGGGTTCGAATCCCTCTACCTCCTTTGAACTGGGACAAGGTGACAGGCACCTTGTCCCAGTTTTTTTCTTCCATGTAAAAAAATAGTGGGACAGAAGAACCGTCCCTTGACAAATTTCCATTTTCAGCTTATAGTACATAAAACATATCGTATATGATAAAGGCAAAGAACAGGCCAGTACCAATCTTTAGCCCGAAAGAGAGTGGAATTCATCGGCTGCAAGATTCCATCGGATACTATGATTGTGAACCTACCTGGGAGTTGTTAGATCAATATCTAACCGCAGATAAATGCGTTATCGATTGAGCTGGGCATGAATATAAATGCCAAATTAGGTGGTACCGCGGAAATTCGAGACCTCATTTTCGTCCTTTTCAAAGGGCTAAAATGGGGTCTTTTTATATGAAAATCATAAAGGGTGGTTGAGCATGGTGGAAAAGATTTGTTTTATTGGTGCAGGATCGATGGCCGAGTCGATCATCATCGGGATATTGAATAAGCGATTTTTAACGGGTAGTCAAATCGTTGTGACAAATAAAAATAGCGAGGAGCGGTTAACCAAGCTGCAAAATATGTATGACATTCAGGTAACGGCTGATAAGAAATATGCGATTGATGGGGCGGAACTCATTATTCTGGCTACCAAGCCGCATGACATTGGTGAAGCGATTGATCAAGTGAAAACATATATTAAGCCGACACAACTTGTAATATCGGTCGTTGCTGGAATAGACACTAGATTTATTTCCGAACGGTTAGGATCTAAGGTACCGGTTGTTCGGGTTATGCCTAATACATCTGCTTCCATTGGTTTGTCTGCAACAGCAATCACAGCAGGTGTTCATGCACGAAAAACGGATTTAGATTTGGCCGATTCTTTATTTAAGACCATTGGCACGACCGTCATTGTTGAGGAAAGGGATATGCACGCGGTCACAGGTATCTCTGGGAGCGGCCCCGCATATTTTTATTACTTGGTGGAATCCATGGAAAAAGCAGCAGCACAGGCAGGACTCGACCATACAGTGGCGAATGATTTAATTACGCAAACGATTATTGGTGCGGGAGAGATGCTTAAAAAATCCGGTGAGTCGGCAAGCATGTTGCGTGAAAAAATCACCAGTCCTGGGGGAACCACACAAGCAGCCATTGAAACATTGGAGGAAAATGACTTCCAGCAACTAATTATAAAATGTGTGGATAGTGCTCGGAAGCGTTCGGTTGAACTGGGAGACCATTAAAAACGAAAAAAAGCGAGATATAGTTGTGCTATTATCTCGCTTTTTCTTACTTGATTAACTGTCTTGATTTCCACCGTCGTGATTGTTGAATAAATTGTCCAATCTTTTCCAAAATCGGTTCAATGGAATTTTCCTCATTGCATAGATCGTAATCAGATATATTTATGCGTAATATCGGACAGGCATTGAAATTATTGATCCAGTTATCATAGCGCTCATACATTTCCTTCCAGTACGAAACAGGGGTGTTCTTCTCCATTTCCCGCCCGCGCAAACGGATTCGTTCCAAAATATGGTCCAGTGAGCCTTCCAGATAAATTAATAAATCCGGATGTGGAAAGTATGGCGTCATAACCATAGCTTCAAACAAATTGGTATAAGTTTCATAATCCGTTTTTGACATGGTGCCATTATCGTAATGCATCTTGGCAAAAATGCCCGTATCTTCGTAAATGGAGCGGTCCTGAATAAAACCACCGCCGTATTCAAAAATGCGTTTTTGCTCTTTAAACCGTTCAGCCAAAAAGTAAATTTGCAGATGGAAACTCCAGCGTGCGAAATCTGCATAAAAGTCTTCCAAATAAGGATTGGTGTCTACTTTCTCGAAGGATGTTTTGAAACGAAGGGCATTAGCAAGGGCGGTGGTCATAGTTGATTTGCCTACCCCGACAGTGCCTGCAACGGTAATGATGCTGTCATTGGGGATCTGATATTTTTCACGTAAATTCATGGTTGATTTTCTCCTCTGATTGGTATTGCTTGATTAGATTGTAGCTGATGTTCGACTCGTTCGATAATATCGTTTAAATCGTTCTGCCGTTTTACGAAATCCAGTTTATCGCCATCGATACGAATGACCGGAATATCTGGATGAAGCACTTCAAATTGATTCATATACGCTTCATAATCCTGTGTAAGTTGAGCCAAATAGGACGGTTTTATATGCTGCTCAATCTTCCTCCCGCGTGAATGGATACGATCCTGTATGGTATCAAGACTGGCATGTAAATAAATCATCATATTCGGAACGGGCATATCATCCGTTAAAATATGATAAACTTGCTCGTATTTATTATATTTATCCTGTTGCAATGTACGTTTGGCGAAAATCATGCTCTTGGATATGTGATAATCAGCAATAACTGCTTTTTTTTGTGCTAGGTACTGACGTTGAATGTCTTCCAGTTGCTTGAATCGATTGCATAAAAAGAACATTTCAGTTTGAAAACTCCATGTCTCGATATCTTTATAAAATTTGCCAAGAAACGGATTTTCTTCCACGATTTCTTGTAGTAAATGGAAATTAAAATGGACGGAAAGCTTTTTTGCCAAAGATGTCTTTCCAATACCAATCGGCCCTTCAACAGCAATGAACGGAACCTTTGCCATTCCTTTCCCTCCAATAAAATGAATATGGTCTATTTTATCATACAAAAACGAATGGTTCCATGTAGTGAGATTGATTGTATTACTTTTCATTTCGTATTATTTTTTGTATAATGTACATTGTCGATTAATAAGCCCCCGTAGCTCAGGGGATAGAGCGTTAGTTTCCTAAACTATGCGTCGCAGGTTCGAATCCTGCCGGGGGCGTCATAACCTGTGTCAATGGTTGCAAGACTTTTGCTTAACAGTTGCCCAACTGATGATCCATGGTTTACAACCTGAATATGTAATGAACTGAAGTACATCTTCCAATGTTTTCTTGTCTGTATTTGACAAGTTGATGAAAGCAGATGTACTTTTTTGTCAACTAATTACCGCAAAAGAAAAATCAATAGTAGAAAGGCTTACTACTGATTCTGAAAGTATTAATTGACAAATTTTAATCATATTACTTTAAAATTGTCACAAAGTGTTCTAAAATAGAAAGTGGTTAGCAAAATGTTCAAATAAATCAATAACATATTTGTTGCCATTTATTAGTAAGTATAGGTAAAACAGTATTTGTAACCGATTTCAAATTTACAGATGGGGTGATAGGATGGATATGCAACGGATCCCTGCACAGGAAGGGAATCATAATCTGCAAAACTATGAAAAATTACGGGAGAACTTTTCCTGGGATGATATGAAAAAGAACTTCAGCTGGAATAAAACTGGCAAGGTAAATATCGCCTATGAAGCAATTGACCGGCATGCTGAAGATCCAAACAAAAAAGATCAGGTTGCTCTATTATATTCCTCACCAGACCGGGAAGAAAGAATGACCTTTGCCCAAATCAGTGAGCAAAGTAATCAATTTGCCAATGTCTTGAAGAAATATGGTGTCAATAAAGGAGATCGGGTTTTCTTATTTTTACCAAGAAGTCCAGAGTTTTATGTCTCATTCTTTGGCATTTTAAAAACAGGTGCGATTGCCGGTCCATTGTTTGAAGCGTTTATGGAGCAGGCAGTTCGCGACCGGTTGCAGGATAGTGAAGCAAGTGTGTTGATTACCGCACCGGAACTGCTTGAACGTGTGCCACAAGATGATTTACCTGATTTGAAAAAGATTGTCCTTGTTGGGGAACATAGCGAAACGTCAGATAAATACATTGATTATGCAAGTGAAATGAAGCAGGCATCCAGCGATTTTGCGATAGAATGGGTTGATTTGGAAGATGGCATGGTGATCCATTATACATCCGGATCTACTGGAAAACCAAAAGGTGTCTATCACGTCCATAATGCCATGATTCAACATTATGCTACCGCTGAATGGGTATTGGATTTGAAAGATGATGACGTTTATTGGTGTACTGCCGATCCAGGCTGGGTAACCGGAACAAGTTATGGTATATTTGCTCCCTGGCTAAAAGGGGTAACCAATGTCATTCGTGGCGGGCGCTTTACACCAGACGACTGGTATGGTACTTTGGATAAATTTAAGGTTACGGTTTGGTATACGGCACCAACTGCTCTACGGAAATTGGTTAGTGCTGGTGAGGATGTTGTGAAGAAATATGATTTGTCTTCATTAAGGCATATACTTAGTGTTGGGGAGCCACTCAATCCGGAAGTCATTACATGGGGATTAAAAGCCTTTGAGTTACGCATTCATGATACATGGTGGATGACCGAGACAGGTGCCCAGATGATTTGCAACATTCCGGCGTTGGAAATCCGTCCTGGTTCCATGGGTAAACCGATTCCTGGAATTGAGGCATCCATTGTTGATAATGAAGGTAATGAATTACCACCAAATCAAATGGGGAATCTTGCCATTAAACAAGGCTGGCCATCGATGATGCGGAAAATTTGGAAACGCCCAGAAAAATTTGAGAGCTATTTTATAAATGGCTGGTATGTATCCGGTGATAGTGCGTTTCGGGATGAAGATGGTTACTTCTGGTTCCAAGGCAGGCTTGATGATGTGATTAACACATCCGGTGAACGCGTCGGGCCATTTGAAGTGGAAAGCAAACTACTCGAACATCCTGCTGTTGCCGAAGCAGGTGTCATTGGTAAGCCGGATCCTGAACGCGGAGAGATCATTAAAGCATTTATCACCTTGAATGAAGGTTATCAGGATTCACCAGAATTATTAGAGGAAATTCGCCAGTTTATCAAGACAGGATTAAGCGCCCATGCAGCCCCCCGTGAATTGGAAGTGAAAGATACGATTCCAAAAACACGCAGCGGTAAAATTATGCGCCGTCTGCTGAAATCGTGGGAACTAGGGCTACCTACAGGGGATACATCAACCCTTGAGGAGTAAAATGACAAGGTAGAGCAAGACATCAAAAAAATCTCCAATTTGATCTGTTATCAAATTGGAGGTTTTTTGGGTGATTTCGATGTATTGTTTTAATAGTGGTAAATAAGGTGATCGACCTTAAGGATTGTTTTCAAGACTTAATAATTTGCAAAGAAACTAAAGATGAATAAAATCATATCGGCAATGATTTTGTAATTATTTCCCGGGAAATGTCGTTTTTTATTTTAGGGAAATATAGTTGAATGTCTAGCTTTTCATTATTCTAGCATGAGCAAAATAGAACCTGGGTTTTAAACAAAAAATAGATGCCCGGCTTAACACCGGACATCTTTCTCCATTTCTCAGGCGGTTGCTGTTATATCATCTGCAGGTCCAAAGATTTCAAAATGAATATCTTGATCAGCTACCTGGTGTTTTTTCAATACCTGATACATAGCGCGCATAAATCCTTTAGGTCCACAGAAATAAAAGGATGCATTATTCGTTGGCACGACTGAGGATAACCATTCATAATCAATGTGGCCCTGTTTATCATAATAACCATCATCTTCAGCTACAGGGCTGTCATATACTGTATAGGCATGCAGTTGGTTGTGTTTCTCTGACAACTCCTGAATACGATCTTTCATGGCATGGACATTTCCGTTTTGAGCTGCTTGCAGATAATAAACTTCTCGCTCAGGCTGTTGTTTCAGCGTTGTTTCCAACATACTCATCAGTGGTGTTAAGCCAACTCCTCCAGCAATTAATACCAATGGACGTGTATCTTCTTGATCCAGGACAAAGTCTCCTGATGGTGCACTAATTGGTATCGTGCTGCCTATTTCAACCTGATTGTGCAGATAGTTAGAGACAATACCGGCTGGAAGATCCCCTTGAGCATCTTCCCGTTTGACACTGATCCGGTATACCCCTTCATCAGGTGCACAGGATAAACTGTATTGGCGTAAGTGGGTATATGGTTCCCCTTCAATTTCAGCCTTAACTGTTACATATTGTCCAGGCTGGTAACTTGGGAATGGATTTCCATCCGCTGGTTCAAGATAGAACGATGTGATCACATCGCTTTCCACTACTTTATCCACTACTTTGAATGAACGAAAGCCTAACCAGCCACCGACTTTGTTTTTTGTTTCTTCATACATTTTGCGTTCAGTCTCAATAAATACGCTGGCAATTACGTTATATGCTTTTTTCCAGGCGTTGATAACATCATCACTAGCCGTGTCCCCCAACACTTCTTTCATTGCTAGTAATAGATTTTCCCCAACGATTGGATATTGCTCCGGTCTGATATTTAAGCTGCGATGCTTTTGGGCCACTTGCTTAACCTTTGGCAGGATTGCCTCAAGATTATCAATGTTGGCAGCCGCAGCCAATACTGTACCAGCCAGTGCTTTTGATTGATCTCCTTTTCGCTGATTGGTCTGGTTGAAAATATTTTTTAGTTCGGGATGATTTTCAAACATGCGTTGATAGAATCGTGAGGTAATGACATCCCCTTGTTCTTGCAAAATTGGTACAGTAGCTTTTACAATATCCATAGATTCCTTATCTAACCCTGTTGTAGCTTGTGTCAAAGCAAAGCACTCCTTTGATTTAATGATTACTGGAATTACTCACTTCCAGCTTTGACGCCCCTAACCAGGCGCCGTTTGTTTTAGGATTTTAAACATGTATTTTGAATACATCTTTATTGTATATAACTATATAATCTGTTTCAATAGGGTGAACGGGATTTACTGTTACAGTTTTGTGAATAAAATAACAAGGAGCAGAACGATGAACCTAAAAAAATATACCGATTATGCTTTGCGTGTGCTCATATTTACTGGGGCAAAGCGTGATGGGGAACTAGCCAGTATCAAAGAAATTTCAGAGACGTTTGCGATTTCCCAGGATCATTTGCGTAAGATTGTTGTGCAATTGAATAATCTTGGCCTGTTGGAGACGGTCCGTGGACGTTATGGTGGTATTCGTCTGGCCAAAGATCCTGAGGAAATTAATGTTGGTATGGTGGTGCGCCAGTTGGAAAATGACTTTGTCCTATTGGAATGCTTTGATAAAGCAAGCAACTATTGTGTAATTTCGCCAGCCTGTAAGTTAAAACATGCCTTACATGAAGCATTACAAGCCTTTTTTCGTGTGCTTGATGGCTATACGATTAAAGATTTACTGACAAACGATGCAGAATTACGTCAATTGATGGGTCTGGACTAGACATGTCTAGCTCGGGCGCTTTTCTATGTTTTATTTTGTATAGAGCGGGAAAAGCTAAAGTGAACTATTTGTTAAAGGAGTAGATAATCATGGGTAAAAAAATAGCTACAGTTCTTACCGATATGTTTGAGGACGTTGAATATACTGATCCAGCAAAAGCGTTTAAAGATGCTGGACATGAAGTCGTGACAATCGAAAAGGAAAAGGGCAATAAGGTTACTGGTAAGAATAACGAAGCGACCGTTACGATTGATGAAGGAATTGACAATGTAAATCCGGACGATTATGATGCACTCTTTATCCCTGGTGGATTTTCACCAGACCAATTACGTGCGGATGATCGGTTTGTGACATTTGCCAAGCATTTCATGGACGCAAAAAAACCGGTATTCGCCATTTGTCACGGTCCACAATTATTAATTACAGCGAAGTCACTGGAAGGTCGTAGTGCTACTGGATATAAATCCATTCAGGTAGATATGGAATATGCCGGTGCAACAGTTAAAAACCAGGATGTTGTGGTATGTTGCAATCAATTGGTAACAAGCCGTGATCCGAATGACATTCCATCATTTAACCGAGAAGCATTAAAAATCTTGGAACAATAAAGCGGTGGGACAAGGGATTCCCTTGTCCCACTATTTTATTCCGTGGGAAAAAGTGGTGGAGCGCAGGATGGGTTCCTGCGCTCCACCGCAATTATGCACTTGTAGGTGACTGGATCTTTCTTATCGTGAAGTTATCTCCAAGTAAAAGCCAGTTTTGGGGAAAGCTCAATCCAAGTTTCCAGTAACTGATACCAAGCAGACCCAATTCTTTGATCAGGTCGAATTTTGCTTGAATCGAACGGGCATCTTCAAACCAAACCTCATGACGATTACCCTGGCCATCCGTGTAATTATAAAAAGGTGCTTGTGCTTGTTGGTCGTATTCAATAGCTACCTGATGTTCACGGGCAATGGTAATGGCTTGTTGCGGACTAACAGCTTTTGCTGCCTCGCCTCCTTGTTCGAATGGTAATGTCCAATCATATCCATACAAATTCTGGCCGAGTAGAATTTTGTTTGCTGGCATCACACTTATTGCGAAATTAACCACTTTTCTTACCTCATCGATTGGTGATACAGCCATAGGCGGCCCGTAGCTGTAACCCCATTCATATGTCATTAACACAACCATATCGGCAATCTGGCCATGTGCTGCATAATCATGTGCTTCATATAGTGTTCCTTGTTGTGTTGCGCTTGTCTTTGGTGCCAGGGCGGTCGATAATAACAATCCATTGGCATGCAGTCGATCTCTTGCTTTTTGCAAAAAGGCATTATAGTCTTCTCTGTTTTCTGGTGGCAAAAATTCCAGATCAAAATGGACATCATGATATCCACCATTATTAGCAGTTGTAATAATATTGTCCAATAAAGTATTTTGTACAGTCTGGTCGGTAACGATGGTTCTGCCTAATTCCGTGCTGAACTGACCTTCTTGCAGATTTGACACGGCAAGCATGAGAGATGCATTATTATTAGCGGCTATTTGCCTGAGATTATCTAATGGCGGCGGATTAAGTGTACCGTCATTATTAATGGTATAACTGAATGGTGCGAGATAGGTTAAGTATGGCGTATTGCTAGACGCTGCGTTGATTAAACCTTGTGAAACAGTATTTCCATACGGTTCAATATAGGCATTTGCGGTGATTTCCCGCTTTGGCCTCGGTGGGATATATAAGCGTAACCCAATTGGCAGGGGATTATTAACCGGAAATTGATTGATTTGGGCTAGTTGCTGGTACGATATGCCAAATTTTTGACCAATTGAATAAAGCGTATCACCGGATTGAACAAAATAAAATTCTCCAATGATTGGGATGACCATTGTTTGACCGACAACAAGGTTGGCTGGTGCCTCGAGTTCATTTGCGTCAATGAGAGCAGTTGCAGTAGTGCCATATGTGGAGGCAATTTGATTGAGATTATCCCCTTGTTTGACTACATATATCTGCATGAAAAGGCCCCTCCTTTCATATGAAGTTTTTTCTGGTTCAGGTAATTATTTTTCCCTGCTTACATCATATGTGGAGTGACCCGCCTCTATGTTTCTTAAATTGGTTCTGTATTTGCATTCATCACGGTACGCATTAAATACAGGGCATATTCATTCCCTTGCTTTTCATTGGACGCCATGCAATTTTCCGGAACATGCAAGGAATAATCGTACATATGGGCATCTTTGGCAGAGAACAGGATACAAATATCACCGGCAATTCCGGACATAATCAGATGTGTTTTCTTTAACTGATTTAATAATGTGTGCAATGGTGTCTGAAAAAAGGCTGAGTGTTTTGGTTTAATAAAAAAGTAGTCATCTTCATCTGGTTTGATTGCTTTAATCACTTCCTGGCTCCAGTCATTTGTACAATTGTCAATTATTTTATGAAAATCCGCTTGCCATAGATTATAATGGTCATTAATATAAATAACAGGCAGATTATTTTCTTTGGCGAATGCTTTTAAACGTTTGACATTTGGCATGATTTCCTTCGTATGTTTAAGCAGGCGCTCACCTCGTTCAAAATTAAAATCATTGATAAAATCGATAAGTAATACGGCGCTGTTTTTTAGCGAGATGTTCATGGAAATACTCCTTTCCTTCTTTTATTTTTAACCCAATGAACAGATTTCAAACTTCTTTGTAAAAGCAGGTGTTGATAATGGATGACGAACAATACATGTATGCAGCGATTGAACAAGCACGATTAGCTGAAGAACAAGGAGAGGTTCCGATTGGTGCTGTGATTCTATGCAAAGGTGAAGTGATTGCAAGCGGGTTTAATGTCCGGGAAACATCACAATCCACGTTGTCGCATGCAGAACTGATTGCCATTAAACAGGCCAATGAAAAAATTGGCAGCTGGCGATTGGAGGATTGTATCTTGTACGTCACCCTGGAACCTTGTCCGATGTGTGCAGGTGCGATCGTCCAGTCACGAATCCCTCGTGTTGTTTATGGGGCATCTGATCCAAAAGCAGGCTGTGCCGGAACTTTAATGAATTTATTGGGTGAGCCCCGGTTTAACCATCAGGCGGAGGTTATATCAGGCGTATTAAAAGAAGAATGTGGACAGATCTTATCTAATTTCTTCCGATTACTGCGGCAAAAAAAGAAAGAACATTAGTTGGATGAAATTTACTTGTTTATCATTGATTTCCGTTGCATTCATCGTAAAAAGTCGTTATAATAAGAAATGCCGTGCTAAGTGGGGAGGTAGCGGTGCCCTGTACTCGCAATCCGCTATAGCGAGGCCGAATCCCCATCCGAGGTGGAATATCTTTAAGGTCTGCCTTAAGGGATTGGTGTTGACGCCGAGGTCCCGCGCAACAGAGACCCATGAACCCTGTCAGGTCCGGAAGGAAGCAGCAGTAAGTGGATTCCTCTGTGTGCCGCGGGGAAGCCTAGGCCGAGCCATGAACTTAAGTAACGCTTAGGGATATTTCATCGAAGTTGGGTGCACGGTATACATATCTATAACGCTGTATTGACTATCAGTGATGGTTGATACAGCGTTTTTATGTATCTAAATCATGTTTTTAGCAGTAAAATGAATAACAATAAGTCTGGCCATCTCGATGTAAATGGTTCACATTCACCCCTGAAATCAGGTATAATTAGAGTGAGTTTAAAAAGGAGCACATTCATTATGAGTTATCAAGCATTATATCGTGTTTGGCGCCCGAAAACGTTTGCTGATGTTGTCGGACAGGAACATATTACAAGAACATTACAGAATGCGATTGTGCAGCAAAAGTTTTCGCATGCCTATTTGTTTTCCGGCCCGCGTGGAACAGGAAAGACAAGTGCAGCCAAAATTTTTGCCAAGGCCATTAATTGTGAACATGCACCGGTTAAAGAGCCGTGTAATGAATGTGCAGCCTGTCGTGGTATCCAGGACGGCTCCATATCCGATATTATTGAGATGGACGCAGCATCGAATACAAGTGTTGAAGATATTCGGGAAATTCGGGATAAGGTAAAATATGCATCAAGTGCTGTTCCATATAAAGTTTATATTATTGATGAAGTACACATGATATCCGTAAATGCATTTAATGCGTTATTAAAAACTTTGGAGGAGCCACCAAAGCATGTGGTATTCATCCTGGCAACAACCGAGCCGCATAAGATTCCATTAACCATTATTTCCAGGTGCCAGCGTTTTGATTTTAAACCAATTTCCAATCAAACAATTGCTGAACGTATGAAGAACATTATGGAAAAGGAGAATGTCTCTGTTACCAAAGAAGCACTTGATACGGTAGCACTTGCTGCTGAGGGTGGAATGCGTGATGCTTTAAGTATCTTGGATCAGGCCATTTCGTACAGTGAAGAAAACCGTGTGGAATTGTCCGATGTATTGGCTGTCACTGGCGGGGTTTCACAGCAAATTCTGACAGACATTGTAAGAGCCATGTACAATCAGGAGGTACAGCAGGCGTTAACACTATTGGATAAATTAATTCAGCATGGTAAAGATCCGGGAAGGTTTGTTTTTGATCTGATTTATTTTATGCGGGATTTATTGCTTTATCAAAGTGCACCATCAATAGAAAATATTTTAGAACGAGCAATGATTGATGATAATTTCAAACAATTGGCTGATCAGGTACCTGCAAGCTGGATTCAGGAAGCAATCATTCAACTCAATCAGTGCCAGCAGGAAATGAAATGGTCGAACAGTCCGAAAGTATTTATTGAAATAACGATCTTAACTATTGTCAATCACAACAATCACCAAAAAGAGGAGCTTACAACTGCTGATACTGATGTTGTTGGCAACCTCACCAATCGGTTGGAACAGCTGGAAAGAGAATTAAAAACCCTAAAAGAGCAACCTGTCGAGCCGGTAAACCAACCTTCACAGCCAGAACCAAGACGCACACAGCCCAGATCATCATCTAAAAGCAGTTATAAGGTACCTTATGAAAAGATCCGTCATGTTTTGCAAGAGGCGGAAAAACAGGCGCTTAACCAAGTGAAATCCGAATGGGCTTCATTTTTGGGCAATTTGAAGGCAACCAATGCACCAGCACATGCGACAATACAGGACAGTAAGCCGGCAGCGGCATCAAGTCAGGCGCTTGTGGTTGCGTTTAAATATGAAATTCACTGTTCCCTGTTTCTTGATCACCGCCAGATGAGCGAGGAAGTATTGGAAAAAGCCCTTGGTAAGCGGCTGACCATTATCCCAATTCCGGACAAAAACTGGCAGGAGTTACGCCGTGAATATATACAAAGACAAGAACAGCAACCATCCAATCAGATACAAGAAGAAAAAGCTGATCTGTTAGTGGAGGAGGCAAGAAAATTGGTTGGTGATGATTTGTTGGAGATTAAGGATTAGTTAAACAAGTGAGATATATGGAGAAGACATATTTTTGAAACAGAAATTGAAGGAGGAATTGTTTATGAAAGGTAACATGGGTAATATGATGAAACAAATGCAAAAAATGCAAAAAAAGATGATGGCTGCACAGGATGAACTGTATGAAATGAATTTTGAAGCAACCAGTGGTGGCGGAATGGTAACCGTAAAAGCAAATGGAAAAAAGGAAATTACCGATGTGGAAATTAAGGAAGAAGCGGTTGATCCCGATGACGTGGAAATGCTGCAGGATATGATTTTAGCCGCTACAAACGATGTCATTAAACAAATCGATGATAAGACCAATGAAACAATGGGGCAATTCACGAAAGGATTAAATATGCCTGGTATGTTCTAGGGGGCAACGTTATGTATTATCCAGAACCGATTTCCAAATTGATTGATAGCTTTACAAAACTGCCAGGGATCGGGCCGAAAACAGCAGTCCGTCTGGCTTTTTTTGTTATTAATATGAATGATGATGATGTCATGGATTTCGCCAATTCACTTGTCAACGCAAAACGCCAACTGACACATTGTTCTACTTGTGGACATATAACCGATCAAGATCCATGTGCGATTTGTCAGGATGAGTCACGAGATGCATCAATTATTTGCGTTGTGCAGGATCCAAAAGATGTTATTGCAATGGAAAAAATGAAAGAATTCCATGGCAAATATCATGTTTTACATGGTGCCATTTCTCCAATGGATGGGATCGGTCCAGAAGATATTAATATTCCTGATTTGCTGAACCGATTAAAGGATGATGAAGTAAAGGAATTAATTTTGGCAACGAATCCAAACATTGAAGGGGAAGCAACAGCAATGTATATTTCCCGTCTTGTCAAACCATCCGGGATAAAAACAACCCGTATTGCCCATGGCTTGCCGGTCGGCGGGGATCTTGAATATGCGGATGAAGTTACGTTATCCAAGGCGTTGGAAGGCAGAAGGGATTTATAGAGCGTGTTCAAAAAGTCTGGTGATGGGGGGATTCGATGGGGAGAAGAATAAAGAAAAAGGATATCGATGAGGAATTGTTGGATGCTATTTTCAATTTGGAGAGAGAATGGAAACAAATCCGTTCATTGATTGAAAGAAGTATTGACCCAATGGAGTCCAGCATCTTAAGGGAGAATTTGGCTCAGGCTAAGTATTTATATTTGTTGCGCGAGGCCCGACACCGGAAGATAAGTGCAGTCCGTTATAACTAAAGACTATTTAGAAGACGTACTAGCAGAACGTGTTCAAAAGGAGGATAAAAAGGACCGAGAAGTTCTAGGCGGCGTAGCTTTGAGCACCGGAGTGTACATAAAAGGTACATGAGGAGCGGAAAAGCAAGCCAACGACGAAATTCGAAGTGTCATTTTTACCGGACTTTTTGAACATCCTTTAACATTTGGTTCTTTTTCCGACTTCCTTTTCATAAATAATAGAAAGGGACAAGGAGAAGGAGTTGAAGGTGTTGAACGCTACTGTAGTTATTTCGATTATGGTCGCACTAATTGTGATACTTTTAATCATTGGCGCACCAGCGAAGCCCATGCGGTTTATCGCCCATAGTATCGTAAAGCTGGGAATTGGCATCCTGTTTCTATTTTTCTTTAATGTCTTTGGCTCTGGCTTTGGGCTGCATATTCCTATTAATCTATTTACCACCATTATATCCGGTTTTTTAGGATTATTTGGGGTTGCTTCACTTGCAGCAATTCAGTTGTTCATTATATCGTGACCATTAAACTTTTGCGTACAAGTAAAAGGTACTTCACCCCACATTTTTTGTAAACATACAGGCCGGTGAAACATATAGATAATTAGAAGAAAGTTTCACAGATTGCATGTATAAATTCGTTAGATTAGGAGATACTAACTAACGGAGGTGGGGAAATTGAAACAAACTATTTCGTTGGAACGCTGTGGCATATGTGAAGAAGAAAAGGACAAAGGGATTCATTTATACAATTTGTTTATCTGTTGTGAATGCGAACATAACATGATTCATACCGAACCACGAGAAGAAAAATACCAATACTATTTACAAAAACTAAAAAATATCAATCAACCAACCATGTATTCCTAAAAGCTCTCAGTCTTTGCTTGAAATGTGCAAAGGCTTTTTTTATGTAGATTGTTTTCGCATCGTTTTACTAAAAGACAGCAATATTTCAGAAAACAGTTTTTGTACAGTTAAACAACAAATGAAGGGAGAGAAAATGATGAAGCAAAATCAGCAGGATACACCGTTATATACAGGATTAACCCGCTTTAGTCAGCAACATCCTATTTCCTTTCATGTTCCCGGCCATAAGAATGGGGCTATTTTCCCTGAATTGGCTAAAAATACATTTAGAGATATCCTGTCTATCGATATGACTGAATTAACCGGCTTGGATGATTTGCATGCGCCCACTGGAATCATCGCCGAAGCGGAACAGCTAGCTGCAGCGTTTTTTGCTGCTGACCGTACATTTTTCCTTGTTGGTGGCAGTACTGTGGGTAATTTGGCAATGATTTTAGCAGTTTGTTCGGCGGGGGAAAGGATTATTGTCCAGCGTAACAGTCATAAATCAATCATTAATGGATTGGAATTGTGCGGTGCCGTACCAGTTTTTATTGCACCGGAATATGATCAGACAGCAGGTCGCTATACACAACCGAGTTTGGATACACTAAGACAGGCACTACGGAAATATCCCGATGCCAAAGGAATTGTCTTAACATATCCCGACTATTTTGGGAAAGCCTATAAAATGGAACAAATGATTCAATTAGCCCACACATATGATATACCGGTTTTAGTCGATGAAGCACATGGTGTCCATTTTTCATTAGGTAATCCATTTCCACCATCAGCGGCAAGACTCGGTGCTGATATGGTGGTGCAATCAGCACATAAAATGGCACCAGCTATGACGATGACCGCTTATTTGCATATTACAGGGAAACTGGTTGCAAAAGATCGTGTTGCCCATTATTTACAAATGTTACAGTCCAGTAGTCCATCTTATCCGTTAATGGCCTCGTTGGATATAGCCCGGTCCTTTTTGGCAACATTTTCTCAACAAGATAAAGATAAGGTTATGACCAGTGTCAAACAAGTGAGAGCGTGTTTTGGTCAGGGTAATGCCTGGCAATTGCTTCCGGCAACAAAACTTGATGATCCGCTTAAATTAACACTACATATAAAACAGGGATACACTGGATTTCAAGTAGCCCGATATTTTGAACAATCTGGAATATATCCGGAACTCGCCACGAATACGCAAGTGTTATTTATTCATGGCCTACAGCCTTTTGGCGAATTGGAGCAATTGGATAATGCGATAAAACACGTGAATGATCAATTAAAATTTGTGGAAAAACATGCTACAATAGAAGTAGTAAATCAGTTTCCACAAAAGTTGGACACGCTGGCAATACCTTATCAGCAGATGCATTTGCATGACATCGTACATGTTTCCCTTCATCAGGCAGTTGATAAGGTAGCAGCAGAAGCAATTACTCCCTATCCCCCTGGCATTCCACTAATCATGATGGGGGAACGGGTAACAGTGGAACATATCAAACAGATCAAACATTTAATCAAGCAAGGTGCGACTTTTCAACATCCAGATATTATAAATAGTATTTGTATCTTTGCGGATGAATAAGGGAGATGCGTTGTGAGCGGAGTTTTTATAACTTTTGAAGGCGTGGAGGGTGCAGGCAAAACAACTATCCTTCATGCTTTAGGAAACAAATTGCAACAACTAGGGCTACCCGTGGTTGTTACCCGTGAGCCCGGCGGTGTTGAGATCGCGGAAAAAATCAGGAAAGTCATTCTTGATCCGTTAAACACTGCAATGGACGGCCGAACGGAGGCATTGCTCTATGCAGCAGCACGACGGCAACATTTAGTCGAAATCGTGTTACCAGCACTAAAAAAAGGGAATATAATACTATGTGACCGGTTTATCGACAGCAGTCTGGCATATCAGGGGTATGCACGTGGTCTGGATATGGAGGATGTATGGTCTGTTAATCAATTTGCCATTGAGAACTGCATGCCGGATCTGACATTATTTTTTGATATTGCCCCGAAGAAGGGTTTACAGCGGATTGCGGCGAATAAAGATAGAGAAAGAAACCGGCTGGATTTAGAAAAGATTCACTTCCATGAGCGGGTATACGAGGCATATAATATATTAAGAGACAAATTTCCGGAACGGTTTGTTTCGATTAATGCGGAACAGCCTTTGGAACAGGTCGAAATGGATGCACGAAGCAGAGTTGTTTCCTTTTTAGAGGAACATAAAATAATTTAGGGGAGGCTAACCCAATGAAGTTGATAATTGCCGTTACACAGGATAAGGATTCGAATCGGCTGGTGGATGCCCTGGGTGAGGGGAACTTCAAAACAACAAAACTGGCGACAACAGGTGGGTTTTTAAAAGAAGGAAATACAACATTAATGATTGGCTGTGAAGATGAGTATGTTGAGGAAGCAATGGACATTATTCGCGATAATTGCTCGCAACGTGAACAAATGGTTGCACCCATTTCACCGATGGGCGGGAATGCAGATTCCTATATTCCCAAACCAGTCAAAGTTGAAGTTGGAGGCGCCACTGTCTTCATCCTCCCAATCGAACAATTCCATCAATTTTAAAACAAAGGTTGCAGCGTCCGGTTAACAAGTTTGCCGGGCGTTGGGGGGCCTTTATTCAACAAAAGCGAAGACCGGGGCTGAAGCTGGACATGGAAAGCGGATGGCGCCCGGTTATAGTTGTTTTTAGCAATGACAAATGATGCATCAGGAAAAGAAAACGATTGATTTACTGGGAATTATCGGAGAAATAAAAGGACTATTGATTAATATATATAGATAATGAAGGACGGAAAATGATGAAAACATGGGCTGAAATAATGGAGATCCAGCCATTAGCGGGAAAGATTATTACTAATAGTATTAAAAAGGGTCGGGTCTCCCATGCTTATTTAATTAGCGGGGAACGTGGAACCGGCAAGGCATCCATCGCACTTCAGCTTGCCAAGAGTTTGTTTTGCTCCAATAAAGAGGGAGTAGAGCCTTGCCAAACGTGTAATACATGCAAACGGATCGAGTCGAAAAATCACCCGGATGTACATTGGATAGAACCTGAAGGACAATCCATTAAAAGAGAACAAATCGATAACTTACAAAAGGAATTTAAGTATTCCGGTCTGGAGTCAAATCGGAAAGTTTATATTATCAAGGCCGCTGATACCCTGACTTTAAATGCTGCAAATCGGATCCTGAAGTTTCTGGAAGAACCCAATAAAGAAACAACCGCCATTATGCTAACTGAAAATAGTCAAGCCATTATCCCTACCATTCGTTCACGTTGCCAAATCCTTGATTTACAACCATTAGACCCATACCATTTCCAGAAACAATTAATTGATGCTGGAATAACTGAAGATAATGCAAGGCTTTTTAGTGCGTTGACCAATAATTTGACAGAGGCAACCCGGTGGAATGAAGATGATTGGTTTGCCAGTGCTCGAAAATTAGTGGTACAATTAATAGAAAAGTTTGTAGAAAGTACAGACGATGTGTATTTGCTGATTCATAACAAGTGGCTTCCCCATTTTAAAGAACGAAATCAGCAGGAACATGGATTGGATTTGTTATTATTGGCGTTTAAGGATATGATGATGGCTCATATCGGTTATGAAGATGCTATTGTCTTTTTTTACAAGTCGAAAGAGAAGCTTGAAGATTTCATGATGGCCTTCTCGCAAGCAAAGATCTTGATGATTTTAAATGCCATTTTAGCAGCAAAGCAAAAATTGAAGCAAAATGTTCATCCGACATTAGTGATGGAACAGCTTACACTTCAAATACAGAGGTGATATAGATTGGTTGAAGTAATTGGTGTCCGTTTTAAAAAGGCGGGTAAAGTATATTATTTCGATCCTGGACAACAGGATATTGATATAGATGATTATGTGATTGTGGAAACGGTCCGCGGTGTTGAATTTGGTAAGGTCGTTATTACCGATAAGCGGGTCGATGAGGAAGATGTTGTCCTTCCTTTGAAGCAATTGATCCGGGTTGCTGATGAAAAGGATAAATTAACGGTAGTTGAAAATCAGGAAAAGGCAGAAACTGCTTTTCAAACGTGCGCTAAGAAAATTACTGAGCATAAACTGGAAATGAATCTGGTAGAGGTAGAATACACGTTTGATCGCAATAAAATTATTTTCTATTTTACAGCAGATGGCCGCGTAGACTTCCGTAATTTGGTTAAGGATTTGGCGGCATTATTCAAAACCAGAATTGAGCTTAGACAAATCGGGGTACGTGATGAAGCCAAAATGCTGGGAGGAATTGGCCCGTGTGGACGCATGCTGTGCTGTTCCACTTTTTTGGGTGATTTCGAACCGGTATCCATTAAGATGGCCAAGGATCAAAACCTGTCATTGAACCCGGCTAAGATATCAGGGTTATGTGGTCGGTTAATGTGTTGTTTAAAATATGAAAACGATGCGTATGAAACAGCCAAACGCGATCTGCCGGATTTAGGTGAAACAATTAAAACACCGTTCGGGAACGGAAAAGTGGTGGGACTGAACATCCTTGAACGTATCATCCATATTGAGCTTCCGGAAAAAGAGCGAGTTATTGAATA
Source organism: Lentibacillus daqui (assembly GCF_027186265.1). Lineage (NCBI taxonomy): Bacteria > Bacillati > Bacillota > Bacilli > Caryophanales > Bacillaceae > Lentibacillus > Lentibacillus daqui. Next base: position 40,590 of record NZ_CP114176.1, read on the forward strand.
TACGTTAGATGAGCTTATTGAAGAAGGAGTCATTTCAGCACAAGCCACAGAATAGTGGGGTGTAAATGTTGAGCAAAAGGCAGATTTTTGACCAAGTATCCGATATGGAAAAACGGATCGGTGAATTATATGAACAGCTTGGTGATTTAAAAAATCAGTTGGGCAGTTTGCTGGAAGAGAATCAGCGTCTAACGTTGGAAAATCACAATTTACGCAATCACCTGAATGCGAACGAACAGGTTAGTGGTGATGGCACCAATGGCACGAATTACACAAAGGATATCCCTGGTGAAGGATATGATAACCTGGCAAGACTGTATGAAGAAGGCTTCCATATCTGTAATTTGGAATTTGGCAGTCCAAGAAGGGATGAGGATTGTATCTTTTGCCTTGACTTCTTAAGTAAAACGAAATAAACAAGTGGTGCAGAACATTAGGCTGTCTCATGTCTTTGATAAGGACCCGGGGGCAGCTTTTTCAAATAGAAAGAAGGGATAAGGATTGGTGGCGTTATATGGCGATGAGCGGCTTGATTATTTATTGGCCGATGAGCGGATAAAAATAATTCAAAGTCCGACTGTTTTTGCATTCTCATTGGATGCGGTATTACTTGCGCATTTCGCCTATGTTCCGATTAAGCGGGGGAATATCCTTGACTTATGTTCGGGAAATGGAGTTATTCCCATGCTTTTATCCCGACGAACCAATGCACAAATTACCGGTGTAGAAATTCAGGAAAGATTGTACGATATGGCGGCAAGGAATATACAAATGAATGATTTGGATCAACAGATAACCATGATTCACGGGGACTTACGTGCGATGCAAACCAGACTTGGACAGAGTCAGTTTGATGTCGTGGTGTGCAATCCGCCCTATTTTCGCACACCGAAGGCAACGGAACATAATAAAAATGATTATCTAACGGTAGCCAGACATGAAGTGCATTGTACACTTGATGATGTTGTTAAAGCATGCAAATTACATGTTCGTCCGGGTGGTAAGGTGGCAATCGTCCATCGACCGGGAAGGCTTGTCGATATTATCGCAGCATTTCGCAATTATCATTTGGAACCTAAGCGGATGCAATTAATCTATCCTAAAATGGGAAAAGAGGCAAACATGCTTTTAATCGAAGCAATTCGTGATGGCAAACCAGATCTGACAATTTTGCCGCCATTATACATTTATGGTTCGGACAATACCTATACCAAAAAGGCAGAGGAAATCATTTATGGTGGAAAATGAACATGTGGTCTATATATTGGAGTGTAATGATGGCACATTATATACCGGATATACAAACAATATAAAGCGACGACTGAATTTGCATGAAGCGGGAAAAGGGGCAAAATATACAAGAGGACGGGGCCCGTTTCGGATCAAATATATGAAACGGTTTACCACCAAACAGGAGGCAATGAAGCAGGAATATGCGATTAAACAGCTAAAACGTAAAGAAAAGGAACAATTGATATGTCTGAATCAAAAGGAAGATGTACAGAATGAAGATACAGAAGAGCTTTGATAACCATCAGAATACGGGAACAATCTATGTGGTTCCAACACCAATCGGCAATTTGGAGGATATTACATACCGGGCATTGAACGTGTTGCGCACTGTTGCTGTTATTGCCGCGGAGGATACACGAAACACGAGTAGGTTGTTAAACCATTTTGAAATTACAACACGGTTAACAAGTTATCATGAACATAATAAGAAAGCGAAAGAAATGCCGTTAATTTCCCGGCTGCAAACAGGAGAATCGATTGCGATTGTTAGTGATGCGGGGATGCCTGGAGTTTCCGACCCTGGATATGAGCTTATTCAGACCGCAATAACAAAAGAAATACCAGTCGTAGTCTTACCGGGGGCTAATGCCGCATTATGTGCATTGATAGGATCGGGCCTTCCTTCAACAGAGTTTTTATTCTACGGATTTTTACCTAGAAAAAAGAAGGAAAAGGTCAGTGAATTAAAGCGGCTGGCATCATTAAAGGCAACATTACTTTTTTATGAGTCACCTTTTCGTGTAAAAGAAACGCTAGCTGCTATGCTTGAAGTGTTCGGAGATCGGCGAATGGCTATTGCCAGGGAATTGACAAAGCGGTATGAAGAGTACACGCGTGGTACAATTGCTGAGATTAACGCACGAATAGGAGAGACAACGCAAAAGGGTGAATTTTGCATAGTTGTAGAAGGAACGATGAAAGAAGCGGACGAACAGGGATCAATATGGTGGAGCTCCTTGTCTATCATTGACCATGTGGATTATTATCAAAAAAAAGAAGAAATGTCCAACAAAGATGCGATCAAGCAAGTGGCCAAAGACCGCCATTTACCGAAACGGGAAGTATACCAGGCATACCATGTTGAAACAAGTTAAATGGCAGAGTAAAGTGCAGTACTTGTTCAGCGAAGACCTGCCTATTGTATGCGGAATGGCAATGAAGCGTAATTTTATATTTCCTACTTCATAAAAAAAGAGCCGACGTTGGCTTGACCAAGGCGTTGACCCCTTTTATGACATCCGTTTTCCCGGGTTAAACTATTTCTTGGAAATGATTACTCACCAAGTCGCGAGTGAATTTCATCGACAAGTGATTTGGCTCCTTCTGGACTAAGAACAAGCTTTCCGTTGGCAAAGGACATATTATCGTCGGAAGTTTCACCAGTAATTTGACAAGTATTGTTTGGTGTATATCTCTTAAGCACAATTTTGTCATTATCGACATAAATCTCCAGTGCATCTTTTTCATGAATGTCAAGAGTCCGGCGAAGTTCAATCGGAATGACGACCCGTCCCAATTCGTCAACCTTCCTTACAATCCCAGTAGACTTCATTAGTTTCCCCTCTCCTTTTGGGTTAGAAATTTTCGCTAATGTTCGACATCTATCTATGTAATATGATACCAACGTTTACCAGAAGTGTCAATTAAAATAAATGTGAAAATTAATTAAACGATAGAATCCATACCATTAAACGGTTCCCTTCACGCTCTTATAACCCTAAAATGGAATTTTTGTGATAAAATCGCTACAATAGAAAGAGGAATTTAGTCGTAGGAGGTAAAATAATGCCAAACGAAAAGAAGACATTTTATATCACGACGCCAATTTATTATCCTAGTGGGAATTTGCATATTGGACATGCTTATTCTACAGTAGCTGGTGACGCGATTGCACGCTATAAACGATTACGCGGGTTTGATGTGATGTATTTAACTGGTACCGATGAACACGGACAAAAAATTCAACGTAAGGCAGAGGAAAAAGGTGTCTCTCCTCAGAAATATGTGGATGATATCGTTAGTGGGATACAGGAATTATGGAAAAAATTGAAGATAACAAATGACGACTTTATTCGCACTACCGAGCCGCGTCATCAACAAGCGGTCGAGAAAATTTTTTCCCGGTTGCTGGAACAAGGCGATATTTATCTGGATGAATACGAAGGCTGGTATTGTACATCATGTGAATCGTTTTTCACCGAACGACAATTAGAAGATGGTCATTGCCCTGATTGCGGTGGTCCTGTAGAAAAAGTTAAAGAGGAATCGTATTTCTTTAAAATGAGCAAGTATGTCGATCGGCTTGTCCAGTTTTATGATAAACATCCTGAATTCATCCAGCCGGAAAGCCGGAAAAATGAGATGCTTAACAACTTTATCAGACCTGGACTGGAGGATCTGGCTGTATCCCGTACATCGTTTGATTGGGGTATTAAAGTGCCAGGAGATCCTAAACATGTGATTTATGTCTGGATTGATGCATTAAGCAATTATATTACCGCATTAGGCTATGGAACCGACCATGATGAAAAGTTTCAAAAATATTGGCCGGCCGATGTGCATTTGATGAGTAAAGAAATTGTGCGCTTCCATACGATATACTGGCCTATTATGCTAATGGCATTGGATTTGCCGTTACCGAAAAAAGTATTTGCCCATGGCTGGATTTTGATGAAGGATGGCAAAATGTCCAAATCAAAAGGGAATGTTGTTGATCCAATCAGTCTAACCAATCGATATGGATTAGATGCATTGCGTTACTATTTGTTACGGGAAGTACCATTTGGCGCAGATGGGGTGTTTACGCCAGAAGGCTTTGTTGAACGAACGAACTATGATTTGGCCAATGACCTGGGTAACCTATTAAATCGCACAGTAGCCATGATCCAAAAATACTTTGATGGAAATATGCCTGCGTATAAAGCGTCAGAAACAGCGGCTGACGAGATGCTCGAGCAATTGACGGATGAAACGGTTAACAAGGTAGAAGATGCCATGGAGAACATGCAGTTTTCAGTTGCTCTTTCTTCCATATGGCAATTGATTCGTCGGACAAATAAATATATTGACGAAACAGAGCCATGGATCTTAGCTAAAGATGAAGACAAAAGAGAACGGCTTGGCAATGTGATGGCTCATTTAGCAGAATCATTACGTATCGCCGCTGTTATGCTACAACCGTTCTTAACTGAGTCCCCAGCAGAAATCTTTAGACAGCTGGGAATCAAAGATGACGCTCTAAAAGCATGGGATAGTGTCTACCGAAAAGGACAAATTAAAGCTGGAACAAAGGTGGAAAAAGGTAAACCGATTTTCCCGCGTCTGGATGTGGAAGCTGAGGTTAATGCGATAAAAGCGATGATGCAAAAGCCGACTGAAGAGAAAAAAGCAACAAAAACACAGCAGCCTGAGACAAAAGAACAAATTGTCTATGATGATTTCATGAAACTGGACATGCGAGTCGCCGAAGTTATCAAGGTAGAGAAAATGAAAAAGGCTGACAAACTTTTAAAATTCCAGCTTGATTTAGGAACAGAAAAGCGCCAAGTCATCTCTGGTATTGCCGAGCATTACCAGCCAGAAGAACTTATCGGCAAAAAGGTTATTTGTGTGACCAACTTAAAACCGGTGAAACTGCGCGGTGAAATGTCTGAAGGAATGATTCTTTCCGGAGAGTCAGCGGAAGGCAAATTGGCACTGGCGACCGTTGAACAGACATTGCCTAATGGTTCGATTGTAAAATAAAATTAGCCAACAGGTGCTAAAGCTGGACGGCCTTTTCAGTTATATGCCCAGGAAATTTTATACGTTAAGCTTAAAAGGTCATATCCAAAGGAAGGATATGGCCTTTTTCAGACACAAAGGAGGAAGTTGTCAATGTTGTTTGATACACATATGCATGTAAACGTAGAGCAATTCGCCGAGGATCGCGATGAGGTAATCGAACGAGCATTTAATAGCGGGGTTAAATATATGGTCGTTGTTGGATTTGATCGGGAAACCATTCCGCTTGCAATCGAACTTGCTGAACAATATGAAACCATTTATGCCGCAGTTGGATGGCACCCTGTCGACGCGATTGATATGACAGAGAGGGAGTTGGCCTGGATTGAGGAGCTGTCTGCCCATCCAAAAGTGGTGGCCATTGGTGAAACGGGACTAGATTATCATTGGGATAAATCACCAAAAGATGTACAAAAGGATGTGTTCCGTAAACAGATTCGACTCGCCAAAAAAGTAAACATGCCGATTATTATTCATAATCGGGAGGCAACAGAAGATATATTAGCGATTTTAGAGGAGGAGGATGCCAGGCAGGTTGGGGGTATTATGCATTGTTATAACGTTTCCGCTGATTACCTGCAAACTTGCCTGGATATGAATTTTTATATTTCTTTTGGTGGTACGGTTACTTTTAAAAATGCACCATTACCGAAAGAAGCAGCTATACAGGTTCCGAGCGACCGGCTCTTAATTGAAACAGATGCACCCTTTTTAGCTCCGCATCCTAATCGGGGAAAAAGGAATGAACCAGCATATGTTAAATTAGTCGCTGAACAAATTGCCGAACTAAGAGGGAAAACTTTTGAGGAAATCAGCAAGATCACAACGGAGAATGCCTTTTCTCTCTTTCGTATCTCTTAAAACACACATCGTAAATTGACTATAATAACAAAAGCAGATGTTACAAATACATGAGGGAATGGGGAATGATAGTGAAAATAAAGGAAGTTATTGTTGTGGAGGGTCGGGATGATACGGCAAAAATCCACCAAGCCGTTCATGCTGATACGATCGAAACAAACGGGTCTGCAATTAACAGGCAAATATTGCAGCAGATACAGCATGCAAAGGATAAACGCGGCGTCATTATTTTTACCGATCCCGACTATCCCGGGGAACGGATTCGCCATATCATTAATCAGGAGGTTCCCGGGTGCAAGCATGCCTTCTTAAAACAAGCGGATGCACGGGCAAAACATTCCGATCGTCAAAGTTTGGGAATCGAGCATGCGTCTGTTACTGCAATCAGACGTGCCTTGGCCCACGTCTATGAAATAGCTGAGACAAAACCGAATAATATTACGAAGCAGGACCTTATTGATTATGGTTTGATTGGCGGGATACATGCCAGTTCAAGAAGGGATAGGTTGGGCAAACACTTGCAAATTGGGCATGTGAATGGGAAACAGTTGCTAAAACGACTGGGCATGTTTGAAATCACACGAAGCCAATTTGAACAGGCAATCAAGCATGTGCTTCAGGAGGAAAACAATCGTGAATAATAATTATATTGCAACGCCAACCCGAACAAGGGAAATTCTTCGTAAATATCAATTTCAGTTTAAAAAAAGTCTTGGCCAGAACTTTTTAATTGATGTCAATATCCTTGAAAATATCATTAAAAAGGCAGGTATTGATCATGAGTCCGGGGTTATTGAAGTTGGTCCCGGTATTGGTGCCTTAACCGAACAACTAGCGATCCATGCCAAAAAGGTAGTTGCCTTTGAAATTGATCAGCGCCTGTTTCCCATCCTGGATGACACATTAAAACAGTATAATAATGTGCAATTCATTCATCAGGACATATTAAAAGCAGATGTCATCCAGGTAATTAAGGATAACTTTACACCCGGGCAGGTCATTCATATCGTTGCTAATTTGCCATATTATATTACCACACCGATTCTGATGAAGCTACTGCAAGAGAACTTGCCGATTACCAGTTTAACGGTCATGATTCAGAAAGAGGTTGCTGCACGGATGGCAGCAGTGCCCAATTCCAAAAGCTATGGATCCCTATCGATTGCAGTACAATACTATACACATGCCGAAATCGTTATGCAGGTGCCGAACAGTGTATTTATGCCACAACCCAATGTCGATTCAAGTGTATTAAAACTGACAATAAGAGAAACCCCGCCAGTTGATGTGATCAATGAGGAATATTTTTTTACGCTGGTAAAAGCGGCATTTTTCCAGCGAAGAAAAACATTGCGAAATAACTTAACCAATTACTTTGCCAAGTCCTTTAGCAAAGAGGAAGTTAACCAATTGCTGGATAAAGCCGGAATTGACGGCACAAGACGCGGGGAATCATTAACAATAGAGGAGTTCGCTGTCCTTGCCAATACTTTTACCAGGCTGTGACATAATCTTCATGCGTGCTATTGTCTTATAAGGCAATAGCTCTTTTTCATTTCGCACTATTTCGTCCGTTTTTTAGCTTTCTTCTCACCAAAGCCAGTGCTATAACATAGGCTATGTCAGTGGGTGCTTTCATTCTTGAAGGCTGGAGAGGTGTTTTTATGGACTTTGTTATTGGAGATTTGGTTACACGTAAATCATATCAGCACGATATATTATTTCGTGTTTCGTCACAACAGGGTGATGTTGTCATTATTCACGGGGAAGACATAAGGCTTGAAGCGGATGCACCGGTTGATGATCTTGTTCTTGTCGAGCAGCGGGAATTGGATAAACGACGAAAAAAAGTGAAAGAAAAAGAGGAATCATCTTATCGGCTTTTTCGCCAGGATTATCAATTAATGAAGGAAAAACGTGATTATCAGTCAACAGGCGGGTTTACTTATCCAACCAAACATTTTCAATTGCCGGCTAAGGTATTACATGTGGATGGTGACAAAATATATTTAAAGAAATGTATTGAACTATACCACCGAATCGGCTTACAAGTTCATGGTATTCATTTGCATGAAAAGGAAATGCCCTTCGAAATTGGTGGGCTTGTAGAAAAAATTCAGCCGGATATGATTGTTATAACGGGACATGACTCGTTTTCACAGAATAAAGGTGTAAAAAAGGATCTTCAGGCATATCGTCATTCCAGATATTTTGTGGATACGGTTCGGGAGGCGAGACAAATTATCCCGCAATTGGATCAGCTAGTTATCTTTGCAGGTGCCTGTCAGTCTCATTTTGAATCACTTATTCGGGCAGGGGCGAATTTTGCCAGTTCCCCTTCACGAGTTAACATACATGCGCTTGATCCGGTTTATATTGTTGCAAAGATTGCTTATACGCCATTTATGGAAAAGGTGGGTGTGTTGGATGCATTGCGCAATACCCTGTCAGGTGAAAAGGGTATGGGTGGTGTAGAAACAAGGGGATTGCTGCGAACCGGAATGCCGTATATAGAGGATGAATCGTATGAAAACTAAAGAGGATGCTTAAGAGATCCAGTCTGTCGTACAGGAGAACTACGGCTGCGTGCCAACACTTCCCGTAGAAGCTTGTCGGGATCTTTTTCATCCTTTTTTGAATAGGATCTAAAATGAATTTCCAGTTGATATTTCCCCATCAACCGGAAATTCATTTTAATTTTTATACATATTTTTTGCCTATTTGTAAAATAATAAGGTAAATATTTATTTTAATGGTTGACAGGGAAAAAGGTATATTGTTATAATTAAGGATTTTATTTGACGATAAAACAAATGTATGGTATGATTAATCCAGTGAGGTGGAGTATAGTGGCAAAAACATTAGTCGAAATTAAGCAAGGTCTTGAGGGTCGAAAGGGTAGGCGGTTAAAGGTAAAAGCCAATGGAGGTAGAAGGAAAACGATCGAACGATATGGTGTGTTGGCTGAAACGTATCCTTCCGTCTTCATTGTTGAACTTGATCAAGACGAGAACGCATTCGAACGTGTTTCATACAGCTATGCGGACGTTTTAACAGAGACAGTAGAACTGAGTTTTCAAGATGACAGAACAAAAGCGATATTGATGGAGCAGTAGACATAATGTTTACTGCTTTTCCTTTTTGATGGGATGTCGGAATATTCAAATCCAATGTATTGACACGATTGATGAATTCGGTCAGGATCAATTATTTCCTGTTTTACAAACAAATAACTGGTGTATGTTTTTAATACCAGCAAATGCTATAAGTGTCGTAAGAAAGAAAGCTCAAACAAGAAGGGGGAGTTCTTTCATGGGTAGACGTGGAATCATGTCGGACCAATTGAAAGAAGAAATTGCCAAAGAGTTAGGTTTTTACGACACGGTGCAGGAAGAAGGCTGGGGTGGCATTAAGGCACGGGATGCCGGTAATATGGTGAAACGAGCAATTGAAATAGCCGAGCAAAATATGCAACAAGGAGGCAGACCCTAATAGTGGGTTTGCCTTTTGTTTTTTAGGAGAAACCAACGGATACGTCTCTGTTCAAGCCCACTTCGCTTTTCTTTTTATGATACAATTTGTTATAGTTTTATAAAGTGGGTGACGGAGATGATTCATTTTGAGAGGGCGCCGGCCAAGATTAATTTATCTTTAGATGTGCTCGGAAAGCGTGACGATGGCTTTCATGAGGTAGAAATGATCATGACAGCCATCGATTTGGTGGATCGTATTGAATTATATCCGCTGGCTGAAAATCGGATCGAAATATCAGCTGATAATCAATACGTACCCAATAATGAACGGAATCTGGCTTATAAGGCGGCACTAGCATTTAAAAGCTGTTATCAGATCAATAAAGGTGTACGAATTAAAATCGAAAAGAACATCCCTGTTTCAGCCGGCCTTGGTGGTGGGAGCAGTGATGCTGCTGCGGTGTTACGTGGTCTTAACCGGATGTGGTCGATAAATGCCCCGCTAAGCGAATTAGCTAATCTGGGTAAGGACATTGGTTCCGATGTTCCATTTTGTGTATATAGCACGACAGCACTTGCAACGGGACATGGAGAATGTATTTATGAGTTACCTTCTCCGCCGCCTTGTTATGTCGTCTTAGCCAAACCGAATATCGGTGTATCAACCAGAGGTGTTTTTCAAAAATTATGCATTGATGAAATTTCTCATCCAAATACGAATGAAATCATCCAGGCCATCGAAACGAAGAATTTTGTTAAACTAGTGTTGAATATTGGCAATGCCCTGGAGAGTGTCACTTTTCGTTTGCATCCGGAAGTGAAACAGATTAAAGAAAAAATGATACAAGCAGGGGTTAACGGTGTACTAATGAGCGGAAGTGGACCAACTATTGTCGGCCTGGTGGAACACTTTAGTAAAGCCAGGCGTGTTTATAATGGTTTGCGAGGGTTTTGCGAGGAAGTATACGTTGTCCGACTGCTTGACCAGCGTAAGTCTTGATAGAATACGTATAAAGGTGTTATATTTAAAAGTAAATATTCGGCTTTAGAGGTGTAGTTATGAAAAGAAGTGACCGTCTGGTTTCATTAACCAATTATTTTTTGGAAAATCCAAAGACACATACATCATTACCGTATTTCTCCGAGAAATATGGAGCAGCAAAATCCTCCATTAGCGAAGATCTTGTTATCGTAGACAGGGTGCTAAGGAAGGAAGGCATAGGTCATTTGCAATCAGTTGCTGGTGCAGCAGGCGGAGTCAGTTACATGCCGGATTATGCTCAAGAAAAAGGTCAACAGTTTATTGATGAGTTGTGCCATACATTGGAAGATCCGAATCGTATTTTGCCTGGTGGATATCTGTATATGACTGATATTTTGGGTAACCCAAAAACGGTCCGACAAATTGGTCGTGTCTTGGCTGCTTCTTTCTCTTCATTGACAATCGATGTGGTGATGACGGTAGCCACAAAAGGGATCCCTTTGGCATATGCTGTTGCATCGGTTTTAGATGTTCCTGTGGTTATCGTCCGCAGAGATCCTAAGATAACGGAAGGATCTTCAGTTGGCATTAATTATGTATCCGGATCATCGCGAAAAGTGCAAACGATGGTGCTGCCAAAACGAAGCTTACAAGAAGGTGCCAATGTTTGCATTATCGATGATTTTATGAAAGCCGGGGGAACCATTACGGGGATGATCAGTATGCTTGATGAATTTAATGCAAAGGTAAAGGCAATTGGTGTATTGGCCGAAGCGGATGATGAAGAAGAAGATCGTTTGGTGGAAGATTATACATCACTAGTAAAGATTAAGAACGTTGACATGAAGCATAAACAAATCCAAGTTCTTGCAGGGAATATCTTTAAATCCTGATCCGGCAGCCGGGGATTTGATGGGCCGTATCATTCATTCCTTTTTCACGTCCTTTTCTATGATCTTCATATGAATATTTTAAACTTTTTTTAATATTAGGCAGGAATTATCTAATTTTTGTTGAATATTGGTAATGAGTTTAAAAGGGAAAAAGAAAAGGTGGTGAAACATCATGGAAGTTACTGACGTAAGATTACGCCGCGTTGCTACTAAGGGAAGAATGCGGGCAATTGCCTCGATCACATTGGATCAGGAGTTCGTTGTCCATGATATCCGTGTTATTGATGGAAATAATGGGTTGTTTGTTGCCATGCCATCCAAGCGTACTCCAGATGGAGAATTCCGCGATATTGCACATCCGATCAATTCGGGTACTCGCGGCAAGATTCAAACCGCTGTATTAGAGGAGTATCGCCGTGTTGGAGAAGAAATGGAATATGAGGAAGCAGGTGCTTCGTGAAAACTGATATAACAAGGGTCTAATCTACTATGATTAGTCTCTTTTTTTGTCTTTAACTACAGATATTGCCCAGAACCTTTGGAAGGTGTTTGTTGAAATTAATGGCTTTTTGAGATATATTCATAATGGATAATTAGAATGGAGGTTACCTCATGGCAAAACGCTTTTGTATAGTTCTGGCAGCAGGACAAGGCACAAGGATGAAATCAGATGTTTATAAGGTCCTTCATCCGGTAGCAGGTAAACCAATGGTACAACACGTTATTGATCAATTACAATCCGTTAATTTAGATGAAATTGTAACCATCGTTGGGTTTGGAGCTGACCAGGTGATGGAACAAATCGGTGATCGAAGTAAGTTTGTTACCCAAAGAGAACAGCTTGGAACGGGTCATGCTGTTCAACAAGCAGAAGAGCTATTAGGTGATAAAACCGGTACAACCATTGTCGTATGTGGCGATACCCCTTTGATTACCAGTGCAACCTATCAAGCGCTTTATGATCACCATGAAAAGACAGGGGCTAAGGTTACTGTTTTAACAACAAAGGCACCAGACCCGGCCGGATATGGACGAATTATTCGTAATCAGACCGGTGAGGTGGAAAAAATAGTTGAACATAAGGATGCAAATGAGACAGAGCGTGCTGTTAATGAAATAAATACAGCTACATATTGTTTTGATAATCAAACTCTTTTTCAGGCATTACAAGAGGTATCCAATGATAATGCGCAAGGGGAATATTATTTACCCGATGTGATAGAAATTATTCGCAATAAAGGGGAAAAAGTAAGTGCATTTCAAACTGCAGATTATGATGAAACCCTCGGTGTTAATGACCGGGTTGCCCTGGCTTATGCGGAGAAAGTCATGAAAAGACGGATTAATGAACGACATATGCGCAATGGAGTTACCATCATGGATCCAGATAACACATATATTGGCCCAGACGTAACAATTGGCCGGGATGTAACGATTTACCCAGGTTCGATTATTACTGGAAAAACGTCTATTAAAGAAAATGCGCTTATAGGCCCGCATACAGAAATTTCCAATTGTGCCATCGGGAAGGCAACCGTTGTACGGCAAAGTGTTGCCAAGGAGAGTAACATTGGTAACCGGGTACAAATTGGTCCTTATGCACATATTAGACCTGAGGCAGAAATAGGAAATGAGGTAAAGGTGGGTAATTTTGTCGAAGTGAAGAAGTCGACCCTCGGTGATGGAAGCAAGTTCTCCCATTTGAGTTATATAGGCGATGCAAATGTTGGCAGTAATGTAAATGTTGGCTGTGGAACGATAACAGTTAATTACGATGGCAAAAATAAATATTTAACAACCATAGAAGATGATGCATTCATCGGCTGTAATTCCAATTTAATCGCACCTGTTACAGTGGGTAAGGGTTCATATGTTGCAGCAGGATCGACCATAACCAAAAATGTACCAGCGGAGTCATTATCTGTTGCACGTTCCAGACAGACGAACAAAGAAGGCTATGTCGCAAAATTAAAAGGCAGACAAAAAGATTAACGGAGGGTTTTTTTCTCATGACATCAACCTATAAAGATCCAGCTTTAAAGGTGTTTTCACTAAATTCAAATCGGCAACTGGCAGAAGAAATTGCCGACCATATCGGTACTTCCCTTGGCAAATGTACGGTGTCGGCATTTAGTGACGGTGAAATTCAAATAAATATCGAGGAGAGTATACGTGGCTGTGATGTATACATTGTACAATCGACCTGTGCTCCAATCAATCAACACATCATGGAACTGTTGATTATGATTGACGCATGTAAACGGGCATCAGCAAAATCGATTAATATCGTAATGCCTTACTATGGGTACGCACGCCAGGATCGTAAAGCTCGGGCCAGAGAACCAATCACAGCCAAACTTGTAGCCGATTTATATGAAACTGCTGGGGCTGATCGGATGATTACCCTTGATTTACATGCGCCGCAAATACAGGGATTCTTTGATACACCAATAGACCATTTGCAAGGGGTGCCAATTCTATCACAATATTTTGAGGAAAAGAATCTGGACGACATTGTGGTTGTGTCACCAGATCATGGCGGTGTGACCCGGGCACGAAAAATGGCTGATCGACTGAAAGCACCAATTGGTATCATTGACAAGCGCAGACCAAGACCCAATGTAGCTGAAGTCATGAACATTATTGGAAATATCGAGGGAAAAACGGCCATTCTGATTGACGACATCATCGATACAGCTGGTACGATTACTTTGGCAGCCGAGGCTTTGATTGAAAACGGTGCTACAGATGTGTATGCCTGCTGTACCCATCCAGTATTGTCCGGGCCGGCAATTGAGCGCATCCAAAATTCATCGATCAAGGAATTGGTTGTAACAAACACGATACCACTTCCAGAGGAGAAACGATTTGATAAAGTGAAGGAATTATCAGTAGGACCACTCATGAGTGAAGCCATTATTCGTGTACACGAATTGCAATCTGTGAGTATCTTGTTCGATTAAAGGTTTAGAATCATATCTATTCGGGAAATAACTATACTAGCCCTTATTACTTTGGCAAAGACTTTTTTGAAAGTAACAACCAGTAATTTAGCATAATTCAAGAAAACTTAATAATCTTAGGTTCAAATAATTGGAGGATGATGAATATGGCAGTAAAGTTAAAAGCAGCAACTCGAAAGGATCATAAAAAATCCACTACAAAGGCAATCAGGGAAAAAGGACATATTCCTGCTGTTGTATATGGGAAGGACAAAGAAGCTAAATCTATCTCCGTAGATACGTTAGCATTATATAAGACCGTTCGTGATGAAGGCAGAAACTCCATCATTTCGCTTGATGTTGAAAATGACAAACCTGTTGATGTTATGCTGCACGATTATCAAATGGATCCAATCAAGGATGAATTATTACATGCTGATTTCTATATCGTTAATATGTCTCAGGAAATGGATGTTGAAGTTCCATTGAAATTGAATGGAGAGCCGACCGGAGTAAAAGAAGGTGGCGTTTTGCAGCAACCATTCTATGAACTTCAAGTTCGTGCAAAACCTGCTGATATTCCAGATGAAATTAGTGTCGATGTTACCGATCTTGGTATGGGTGATAGCATTGCAATTGCTGATTTACCATCAAGTAATGTTTATGAATTCCTTGACGATCCGGAGACAACCATAGCAACAATTGTACCACCGGATACGGTTAGCGATGTAGAGGAAGCGCCTGACGAAAATGCTCAGCCTGAATTGGTAGACGCTGAACCGGAAGAAGAGTAAGATATGATTTAGGAATGCTGGAAGACACATTATCCAGCATTCCTACCTAAAATAAATCTAATACAATAGAATGGATAATAACCCTCCTTTAGTAGCTGTTTGCCTAAAAAGGAGGGTAAAGTACATTTGGCGGAGGTAGAAGGGATACCCTCACTTGAATGTAATCCCGCTTTATAAAGGTCTTTAGTGAAAAGGAAGAAGTAACATGAAGTGTATCGTAGGATTGGGTAATCCAGGCAGAAAATATAACAAGACCAGGCACAATATTGGGTTTATGGTTATCGATGAACTACTTCACCGGTTTGATACTGATTTAACAAAGGGAAAATTTAATGGCAAATTTACAGTAGAATTCATTTCAGGTGAGAAAGTTTTATTGTTACAGCCGCAAACCTACATGAACCTTTCCGGTGAGTCGATCCGGCCGTTTATGGATTATTACCATATAAGCGCTGATGAGCTATTGGTTATTTATGATGATTTGGATCTGCCTCCTGGTAAAATCCGCTTGAGACAAAAAGGTGGCCATGGTGGTCATAACGGTATTCGTTCGATTATTGATCACTTGGGGACGAAAGAATTTAACCGGTTACGGATTGGAATAGGCAGGCCTGCTGAACCAATGCCAGTTGTTGATTATGTGCTAGGCACTTTTACAAAGGAACAAAGAGAAGATGTGACAGCCAGTATTAAAAAGGCAGCAGATGCATGTCAACAATGGCTGGAGAAACCATTTATTGAAGTGATGAATGATTTTAATGCATAATATATCCGCTATACAGAAATAGATAATGTGACAGTGTAGGAAGTATAAAATACGGCTTTTCGGATAAACTTTATGGTACCCCATGTTATTTGAGGAGGTATACATATGTCCATTGTCTATCGATGCAGGCATTGCGGCCAAGTTGTCGGAAGAATCAACCAGCAGGTAGTTGATGAAGCGATGCTTGGCCTGGATAAACTATCTGTAGCGGACAAGAAGGAAATGGTTGACTATCAAGAAGATGGTGACGTTCAGATTAAGACAATTTGCGAAAACTGTGAAGCGTCTTTGGGAGCTAATCCGCAGTATCATGAATTGGACTATTTTATTCAATAATAAACGCGAAAAACAGCTTTGGTTCTATGGCCAAGGCATTTTTGCGGTTGAAGCTTACGGGGGTTTACGATGAAAGGGATTAATGCATTTTTACAATCAAAAGAAGATATACAGTCCATTATAACCGGGGTTAAAAATGGCATGAAAGAACAACTTATAGCCGGGTTGTCAGGCTCGGCAAGAAGTTTGCTTGTCTCGATCATTAATGAATCGATAAACAAACCAATACTGCTGGTAACACACCAATTAGTGCAGGCTCAGCAGTTATATGACGACTTATCAGCGTTCGTTGGCGACGATGATATCTATTTATACCCGGTTAACGAATTGATTGCCTCGGAAATTGCGGTGGCCAGTCCTGAATTACGAAGCCAGCGAATCGAGGCGTTATCCGCGTGGTCAGAAAAAAGATCAGGTATTCTGATTGCACCGGTGGCGGCGTTAAAACGAATGCTGCCACCTTCAAGCTATTGGCGTAAATACCAGCTGCCATTTAACCTTGGTGAGGAAATTGCTATTCAGTCATATATCCAATCATTAATAGATATGGGATATGAACGTCAGCCTATGGTCAATGCGCCGGGTGAATTTAGTATACGTGGTGGTATTATTGATATCTATCCCGTAACAGAAGCAAATCCGGTACGTATTGAATTATTTGATGAAGAAGTAGATTCGATCCGTTATTTTGACGCCGATTCACAACGGTCGATGGAAAAGCTGAACAGCATCAAAATTGGACCTGCGACAGAGCTTTTATTAACAGAGGAAGATATTATCGCAGGTGCGGAACGGCTGGAGAATGCATTGCAAAAGTCACTCGGAAAAATAAAAACCGATGAAGGAAAGGAAAAACTAAATGAGGTAATCGAACAAGATTTAGAGCGCTTGCGCAATCTTGAACATTTTCCGGAAATGAACAAATACATCGGGTTTCTCTATAATAACCCTGCTAGTTTATTAGATTATTTGCCAAATGATGGATTGATTGTACTCGATGAAATGAGCAGAATCCAGGAAACCGCAACCCATTTGGATACGGAAGAGGCGGAATGGTACAGCAGTTTACTGGCTTCCAACCAAATGGTACAACATCATACATTTTCCTTTGATTGGCATGATATTTTCGATGGGATGCAGCAGCGGCAGCGTCTATATATGTCAGTGTTTCTGCGGCATATTCCCAACACACAGCCGGAAAATATCATCAATTTATCAACGCGGGCGATGCAAGAATTTCATGGACAAATGAACTTATTTCAAAACGAATTAAAACGTTGGGAAAAAGGTGGCTATTCCGTTGTGATTATAGCTCCTAATGAACAACGTGCAGAGAAGGTTCAAGCCATTCTTTCTGATTATGATATGGATGCAACGGTAGTTAAGCAGCTAACTTTACCGGTAAGCAAACCAATCATAACCATTGGCCATATCAGCAGTGGTATTGAATTTCCCATGCATAAACTAGTCATTATCACAGAAAATGAATTATTTAAAAAGGTTCCCAAACGTGCCCGAAAGAAACAAAAAATTTCCAATGCTGAACGGATAAAAAATTATCAGGAACTAAAAATCGGTGATTATGTCGTCCACGCCAACCATGGGATTGGTAAATACATCGGCATTGAGACATTGGAAGTCAATGGTTTACACAATGATTACATGCTGATTAAGTACTCCGGTGACGACAAGCTATATGTACCGATCGATCAAATAGATCTGGTACAAAAATTTGTTGCATCTGAAGGAAAAGAACCGAAATTATATAAACTGGGCGGAAGTGAATGGACCAAAGTAAAACGAAAGGTGCAATCATCTGTTGAGGATATTGCCGATGATCTGATCAAGCTTTATGCCGAACGTGAGGCAAGAAAAGGGTATGCATTTTCCGAGGATACAGAACTCCAGCGTGAATTTGAAGCGGCCTTTCCATATCAGGAAACAGAGGATCAATTACGTTGTATTGCAGAAATTAAACAGGATATGGAAAGACAACGGCCAATGGATCGTTTGTTATGCGGAGATGTTGGATATGGCAAAACTGAAGTAGCCATTCGTGCAGCATTTAAAGCGGTTGTCGATGGTAAACAGGTCGCCATTTTAGTACCAACAACGATTTTGGCCCAGCAGCATTTTGAAACGATACGTGAGCGGTTTCAAGACCAGGCAGTAACGATTGGATTGTTAAGCAGATTTCGAACCAAGAAACAACAAAAAGAGACACTTGAGGGCTTGAAACGAGGCACAGTTGATATTGTTATCGGGACACACAGGCTGTTGTCAAAGGATGTTCAATACCGTGACCTTGGTTTATTGGTAGTCGATGAGGAGCAGCGCTTTGGTGTCAAACATAAAGAAAAGATTAAACAATTAAAAACAAATGTGGACGTGCTAACTTTAACAGCAACTCCGATTCCAAGAACATTGCACATGTCCATGCTGGGTGTCCGTGATTTATCCGTTATCGAAACACCACCGGAAAACCGCTTCCCAATTCAAACGTATGTTATGGAATATAACCCTGTTTTTATTAGGGAATCCATTGAGCGTGAAATGGCTCGTGGCGGACAGGTATTCTTTCTTTACAACCGTGTGGAGAATATTGATCGTATTGCCAGGGAAATCGGAATGCTCGTTGATGCCAGAATTGGTGTTGCCCATGGACAAATGAATGAGTCGGAACTGGAGAGTGTCATGTTTGGGTTTTTAGAAGGTGAATTTGATGTGTTGGTTAGCACCACTATTATTGAAACTGGAGTGGATATTCCAAATGTCAACACATTAATTGTCTATGATGCTGACCGTATGGGGCTAAGTCAACTATATCAATTGCGCGGAAGAGTTGGCCGTTCAAACCGGGTTGCCTATGCCTACTTTACGTATCAACGGGATAAAATATTAAGTGAAGTTGCTGAGAAACGATTACAGGCTATTAAAGAATTTACCGAACTTGGATCAGGGTTTAAAATTGCCATGCGGGATTTATCGATCCGCGGAGCAGGTAATCTGCTTGGCGCACAGCAACATGGGTTTATTGACTCAGTAGGTTTCGATATGTATTCACAAATGTTAAAAGATGCTATTGATGCGCGTAAGGAAGGAAAAGAACTGGACGAAATAAAGGCTTTTGAACCAGAACTTAACATTGATCTGGATGCATATATTCCTCAAAGCTATATTAAAGATGGGAAACAAAAAATTGACATGTACAAACGCTTCCAAACGGCGACATCTGCAGACGATCTGGCTGATTTACAAGAAGAATTAATTGACCGATTTGGAGATTATCCTGAAGAAGTGGGTAATTTGTTTATTGTTTCCAAATTGAAAATGTATGCCAAACGTGAAAGAATAGAATCCATCCGGGAGAAAAATAACAAACTCGAGCTGCTCATGGAGGATAAGCGCAGTCAGCGGGTTGATGGTTCAAAACTGTTTGCACTGGCGAATGAATTCGGAAGGGAAGTACAGCTTGGCACAGAAGATAAAAAGTTGAAGATCGTATTTAAATGGTCAAATAAAACGAAAGACAAAAGGTATGATATTGTGACGGAGTTATTGGATCGGCTTTCCACTGTTGATCGGGACAATTAGAGGATGTTCAAAAAGTCCGGTAAAAATGACGCTTCGAATTTCTGCGTTGGCTTGCTTTTCCGCTCCTCATGTACCTTTTATGTACACTCCGGTGCTCAAAGCTACGCCGCCTTGAACTTCTCGGTCCTTTTTATCCTCCTTTTTGAACACGGACAATTAGAAAAAAATGTGTTTTATGCATAGTTCTTACTAGATGATTTATACTAAAATCACACCTGGTGCTTTTTCACATTCGGAACTTAAATGACCGTTCAAAAATAGTGATAAGTGGGCTAGAGTAAAAGATAAAAAAACTTCTGTTGTACAGCTCGAGTGTCATACCAAGGATAATGAAAGAAAAAAGTGGCGGACGCATTTGAACGAAGCGAGTGAAATGGATACCGGAGACGATCATCATAGGAAAGTGAGGCTTCATAGAGATGAAAGCAACAGGAATTGTACGTCGAATTGATGATTTAGGAAGAGTAGTAATCCCGAAAGAAATCAGGAGGACATTACGAATTCGAGAAGGAGATCCATTGGAAATTTTTGTTGACCGGGAAGGTGAAGTGATTTTAAAGAAATACTCCCCAATCAACGAGTTAGGCAACTTTGCACAGGAATATGCTGAAGCATTATTTGATTCATTAAACTATCCCGTTATTATTTGTGACCGAGACGAGATTATTGCCGTTGCCGGAGATTCTAAAAAAGATTACTTAAATAAAAACATTGGAACCAAGCTGGGAAGAACAATTCAGGATCGTTCATCCTTATTCGTGACAGAAACAAGCACATTGGAAATCCTGGAGGGTAATGAGGAAGAGCTTGTTTCCTACAGTGTCAGCCCAATCATTGCTAATGGTGATCCGATTGGTTGCGTAATGATATATGCGAAGGAAGGAAATGCATTAAGCAATGTGGAGCAAAAGGCAACCGAAACAGCTGCGCACTTCCTTGCCAAACAAATGGAATAAACCGGGTCAGTCCCCCACCACACTAACGCATTAAAGTGGTGGGGGACTGACCACTTTTGTTGTACGTTGTTAACCGGGCGCTTGCTCCTTTTATATATGCTATAATGTCAACATGGATAATAAATTAGTAAAAGGTGCCTTGCTCTTAACAGTGGCAGGGTTTATTAGTAAGTTGTTAAGTGCCGGATATCGAATACCGCTACAAAATATGACGGGTGACCTGGGATTTTACATATATCAGCAAGTCTATCCTATCCTCGGAATCGCCCTTGTTTTATCGTTGTATGGATTTCCCTCGGCAATATCAAAGGTAACAGTCGATATGAAAGGGGCGAATAAACAGCTCTCCATTACAAATTTTTATATTCCGCTCTTGTTTATTTTATTCACCATCAATGGAGCGATTGCTGTTGTTCTGTATTTCAATGCCGATACAATAGCCTGCTGGATGGGGAATATCCATTTGCAACAGGGATTGAAGCTTAGTGCCTTTGTTTTTATATTCATTCCCTTTACAGCATTGTTACGTGGGGTATCCCAAGGTAATTATCAAATGAAACCTACTGCGTTATCACAAATTGGTGAGCAATGTACGCGTGTTTGTATTATAATCGCTGCTGCAGCAGTTATCGCGGGAAAACACAATCATATATATGATATTGGTTCAGCAGCCGCAATTGCTGCGATTGCTGGTGGCGTGGTTGCACTTATCATCTTGGTTGGAAGTTTGCAGAAACAAAATTTGCTGAATCGTACCGTTTTTTTCCCGATACCATGGAGATATTATTTAAAAACGGTAGCTATTTTTGGGCTAATTGCTGCCTTGAATCATATGTTGTTATTGCTGATTCAATTTGCGGATGCGTTCACACTTGTACCAGGGTTAGTGAAACATAGCCTGTCTGCGTTTGAGGCAATGGAAGCCAAAGGTGTGTTTGACAGGGGGCAGCCATTGATTCAGCTTGGTACAGTGGTTGGTTCATCGTTTGCCCTGGCATTGATCCCCTCCATCAGCAAAGAAGAACGCTCCCAATCACCCGGGCCATTTTATTTTCATATTCGTGCCGCCATGAAGTGCAGCATCTACTTGGCGATTGGGGCAACAATCGGGTTAGTGATGATTTTTCCGGAAGTTAATATGCTGCTGTTTCAGGATGATAAAGGGACAGGCAGCCTTAGAACTTTGGTGGTTGCTATCCTGCTTTGTTCAGTCGCGATTACTGCTGCTTCTATCCTCCAGGGGTTAGGGTATGTTAAACGTACAGCGATGTTTATTTTGCTGGCACTATTGATTAAATGGCTTCTCAATCAGTTGCTTGTTCCATTATGGGGTCTTACAGGCAGTGCAATAGCCACGGTCACTAGTCTACTTGTTTTGTGCTGTTTGGACTTAATCGAACTCAAACGAAAATTGCCAAAACTGCACTTGGTCAAATCCTTAAAATGGCGATCTTTGATAATACCTGGACTTGGGATGGCCGTTTACCTTTTTTTCATTCAGATAATCACTACCATGGTTGGGATTGAGACGAGGGTTGGCTTACTTATTTATGTTCTGGTGGTTGTATTAACAGGTGCGCTCGTTTATTTGCTATTACTCATAAAGATCGGTGCATTTACAAAAGAGGAAATAAAGTTGCTCCCGTTTTCCTCGTTATTAGCCCGGTTTGGCAAAGGAGAGGATGTCTGCGTATGGAGAAGAAAATAGAAATTATCGGCCTTGGGGCAGGGGATCTTGATCAGTTGCCACTGGGGATTTATAAAAAACTGATTCATTCCCGGGAAAAAATTTATGTTCGGACAATGGACCATCCGGTTATTGCAGCTTTACAGGACGAAGGGGTAATGTTTGCCTCGTTTGATGATGTGTATCAGTCCAAAGACCAGTTCGCTAATGTTTACCAGGAGATTGCGGACCAATTAATAGACATAGCGGCAAATTCTCCGGTGATTTATGCTGTTCCGGGCCACCCGATGTTAGCTGAAAAAACAGTTCAATTGCTACTGGAGCAAAAGCAGGCAGAAGTTACGATAGCGGGCGGGAAAAGCTATCTGGATGATTTGTTTACCAGCTTGCAAATAGATCCAATTGACGGGTTTCAATTTGTTGATGCTACATCATTTAAACGGAATCAACTCGATTATACGCATCATATCATTTTCTGTCAGGTGTATGATCAGTTTGTTGCCTCAAATATCAAGCTTGCCTTATTGGAAGATCTTCCAGCCGATTATCCGGTTACGATTATTGTTGCGGCAGGAAGCAAGGAAGAACATTTGCGAACCATTCCATTGGAAGAACTCGATCACAGGCTTTCAATCAGTAATTTAACCAGTGTTTATATCCCGCCCGTAGCAGCGGATTACCTTCATCATACCTTTAACCGGCTGCGTGAAGTAATTGCAACACTCAGGGGGCCAAACGGTTGTCCGTGGGATAAGAAACAAACACATGAGACATTGCGTCAATATGCGATTGAAGAAGTTTATGAATTAATTGATGCGATTGATGAGCAGGATGATGAAGGGATTATCGAGGAACTCGGTGATGTGCTGTTACAGGTGATGCTGCACAGTCAAATCGGTGAGGATGCCGGTTATTTTACAATTGATGATGTGATTCGGTCTATTACCAATAAAATGATCCATCGTCATCCCCACGTGTTTGCCGATAAAGAGGCCAAAACAGTTGCCGATGTCAATCGAAACTGGGATGCTTTAAAGCAAGCAGAAAAAGAAGGTCAGCGAAAATCTGTGTTGGATGGTGTTCCAAAGAGCATGTCAGCTTTGACCAAAGCGTATCATTTACAGAAACAAGCGGGTAAAGTCGGGTTTGAATGGAAATCCGTTGGAGAAGTTTGGGACAAGTTAAACGAGGAAATTAATGAGGTGCAAGCGGCGATTAAACAAGGAAACGATAACGAGATAGAATGTGAATTTGGCGATGTGCTATTTGTCCTTGCGAATATTTCCAGGTATTATAAAATAAACCCTGAGCTAGCCCTAAATCGAACCAATCAAAAATTCACTTCCAGGTTTTCTTTCATTGAACAAAGGTTAAGCGAAGAAAATAAGGATATCCATAATGCCGATCTTGAGGAAATGGATCAATATTGGAATCAAGCAAAAAGAAATGAGTGATAGTATTGCGTCTTGATAAATTTTTAAAAGTATCCCGGTTAATCAAACGCCGCACACTTGCCAAGGAAATTGCAGATAAAGGGCGAATTACGATAAATGGCAACCAGGCAAAAGCAGCAACTGATGTAGCCATCGGTGATATACTGACCATTCAATACGGACAAAAACTGGTAACTGTTGAAGTAACCGCGTTGAAAGAAGCAGTCAAAAAAGATGAGGCCCAAAACTTATATAAGGTTGTCAAAGAAGAAAAAAGTTAAGTTCTAACCTTGTCCATCCTTTCATAAGCTAATAACGATAAGGAGGGACAAGGCATATGAATTATTATGAGAAAAATTCCACACAAAGCGTACAGCAAGATCACTTTATAAAAATTAACAACCGAAAAAACCTGGAAATCTCCGGTGTTAAAGAGGTAGATAGTTTTGATAATGAAGAGTTTTTATTAGAAACGGTAATGGGCTACCTGATTATTCGTGGACAAAACTTGCAATTGAAAAACCTTGATGTTGGTGAAGGACTAGTTTCTATCAAAGGCAAAATATATGAGCTTTCCTATGTAGACGAACAACATCAGGAGAAAGCTAAAGGAATCTTTAGCAAGCTATTTCGATGACATTAGACGTCCAGTTCCTGACAATGATCGTCATGATTATTAGTGGTATCTACTTGGGAGCGGCACTGGAAACCTTCCTGCGATTCAAGCCATATTGGAAATCCAATTGGTTTATGTTATATTTCATGGAGATTGCCTTTTGGCTGTCACAAGTACTGCTGTTATTTTATGTATTATTTCTTGTTAATGCGGGTGAATTACGTGTTTACGTATTCCTCGCCCTATTTATGGGGTTTGCTGCTTACAAGGCTTTGTTTGCACCGCTATATAAACGTCTGCTGGAATTATTTATTCGGATTATCCTGACGTGTTACCATTTTATTGAAAAGTTGATTAAGACATTGGTGATAGCGCCAATAAAATATATCATTCAATTGTTAATAACACTGATATTATTTATCGTTCAGCTCCTTGTAAAGGTTTTCCTTTTTGTCGTCAAAGTCATTTTCTTCCCAATAAAATGGATATTGATACTTCTTTATCGGATGCTGCCCAAAAATATCCGAAACTTTTTACACAAAACAGCAGGATTTTATAGTACAATGGAGAATATATGTAAAAAGGGCTTGGATTATATCAGGTTTAAAAGGAGGTAGCAAGGCTTTGTCGGCAAATAAACAAACAGTAACACGTTTGGATTCCGAGTATATGCAACAATATGATGCATATATGGAACGCCAAAAAAACAAAAAGAAGCGTCTTGTCCGTCGTCTGATGCTTTTTGCGATCGTTGTTTTCATCGCTTTTGGCAGTATGACTGCATACCATGTTAAACAACGGGCAATACATGCGGAGAAAAAAGAACAATATGCCGAGATGCAGGATAAACTGTCAACACTGCAAGAGGAAGAAAAAACGTTGAATGAGGAAATAAAACTGTTAAAAGATGAGGATTATGTTCTTGATATAGCACGAACGAACTATTTTTTCTCAGACAAAGGGGAAACCATCTTTAAAATTCCTGATGAAGATCCGTCATATTGACACGCTTTCATGTATGTCGCTATAATATAATAGAGGAAGTTCAAAAAGTACGGTAAAAATGAACCATGGAATTTCGACGCACTCAGACGTGCTAGTGTCGGCGTTGCAACAGGACGCCTGAGAACTTAGCCGATCCTGTTCTTTTTATCTCCTTTTTGAACCCGCACTAATTAGTTATATATTTTATACTTTTAAGGAGGAGCATTTTTTTTATGTCAATCGAAGTAGGCAGCAAGCTGCAGGGAAAGGTAACCGGTATTACTAATTTTGGGGCCTTTGTTGAACTCGCGGAGGGTAAAACAGGTCTTGTTCATATTAGTGAGGTTGCCGATAACTATGTGAAAGACATTCATGACCATCTTAGTGTCGGTGATGAGGTTAAGGTAAAAGTCATCAATGTCGAAAAAGATGGCAAAATTGGTCTGTCAATCAAGAAAGCAAAAGATCGGCCACAACGCCAAAGGAACACCCGTGAGCGGACTGAATCATTTGAATCCAAAATGAATCGCTTTCTCAAAGATTCCGAAGACCGTTTAGCCTCTTTAAAGAAGCACACGGAATCCAAACGTGGAGGTCGAGGTGCTAAAAGAGGATAGCAACTGCTGTCTATTTAGGATGCTCTTGTCCAATAAAACAAAAAACAGGTATCAACTGTTGAAAAGTTGATACCTGTTTTTTTATGCGGGGTTTTATTTAAGTTAATGGCGGCGGAGGGGATCGAACCCCCGACCTTACGGGTATGAACCGTACGCTCTCGCCAGCTGAGCTACACCGCCGTAAATAAGTCACAAATGACATATTACAATAGCCAGACTAAGGTGTCAATAGCATAGATCGTATACAGAATAAATAAAAAACACCTTGTTATATTAGAAAGTTTCATGCAATATTCGAGCAATCCCGATAGTAATAAACACTAGTTTACGGGGATTGAACGACAAAACATCTTAAGGTTAGCCGCGATCATTTGTCGCTGCTTTGGGTTAAATGATGGCACGATCAGGTAAATCAAAAGCAGCTGGTACGATAAACTTGCTTGTACACTTGTAGAAAAATTGTTTATTTGGCTGAAACTTAGTCGAACGATTTTGGGAATACACCCCGTTGTTTTGACAAAAAAAGAATCTATCCTATGATTTAATAACTGAAAGTGCATGTTCAAAAGTAGGATAAAAAGGACCGAGAAGTTCGAGGCGGCGTAGTTTCGAGAACGGGCTTGCACGAATGTGCTGACTTCTGCGTTGCCCGAATGGGCGGTTTTAGCAGAAGATCCCCTGAGCAATTAGATACATGAGCAGCGGAGAAACAAGCCAACGAGCTTCTTCAAAGGAAGGCCGACTAAAAACGGGCTTGCGCTCAGGCGTCGGCATACCCCTTTTGCAGGGGCATGTCATTTTTACCGGACTTTTTGAACATCCCTTGAAAGAAGGAGTGGTATTGTATGATGGATTCAATTACTGGAGTAGAAGCGAAAGCAATTGGAAAAGGTGCAAAAAGCGGGCACAAACTGAAGAAAAAGTTACCATCTATAAGTAAAACCATCTTATTGGAAAAAGGATGGCTATTTGTGCTTGTTGGCTTTTTACTTGGACGAGCTGTTATTTTATCGGCTGTATCACCATTTGCTGTCGCGTTTTTGGCGACCATCTGGTTTGCACACAAGAAAAATGCTCTCAAGGTAATGTTGGCCATCATTGCAGGAGCATTAACCTATTCCGGCACACAGGGGATATTTGTTACATTATCAATGGTTTTATTTGTCCTCTTAGCTGGCGTGTTTAAAAAAGCAAATAACCAGCAGATGATCATTCCGCTATTTGTGTTTCTATCTACGATTGCACCGCGATTGTTTCTTTATTCTCTGGCGGGGCAGCTTACATCGTATGAATGGATACTGTTATTTGTTGAGGGTGTGCTTGGTACGGTGTTAGTATTAATTTTTATGCAGAGTATCCCATTATTATCACCAAAAAGGTATAAACCGACCTTAAAAAATGAAGAGATTGTCTGCATGATCATTTTAATTGCTTCCATCTTGACAGGGATGATTGGCTGGCATATATATGATGCATCATTTGAGCAGATATTTTCACGCTATTTTGTCCTGCTGCTTGCTTATGTGGGCGGGGCAGCAGTCGGATCGACAGTTGGTGTTGTTGCAGGCCTCATACTATCCCTGGCAAATGTGGCTAACCTCTATCAAATGGGTCTGCTCGCATTTTCCGGGTTGCTAGGTGGATTACTGAAGGAAGGAAAGAAGATCGGTGTCAGTGTTGGATTATTGGTGGGAACGTTTCTGGTTGGTATTTATGGAGACGCTTCCTCATTGATCCCTTCGATTACAGAGTCATCCATAGCGATTGCTTTCTTCTTTCTTACCCCGGCAAGCTGGTTTAAGCGATTGTCACGTTACATACCCGGAACAGAAGAATACACGAATGAGCAAGAACAATATTTGCAAAAGGTGCGAAATGTAACTGCAAAGCGGGTGGAGCAATTCTCCAATGTGTTTGCCGCCCTGTCAAAAAGTTTCTCGAGTACAGAGAGTATACCTGACGAGGAAACTCACAAAAAACGAGAGACCGATTTTTTCCTTAGTCAGGTAACTGAAAAGACCTGTCAAAATTGCTTTATGAAAAACAAATGCTGGCAGCAGGAATTTGATAAAACATATTCATTGATGGGTGAAATTAAAGATGAACTTGATAAAGGCAAGGAGCCGAATATTAAATTGCATCGGGATTTTGCCAATCATTGTGTTAAGTCTAAACGGGTAATGAATACAATGCGGGATGAAATGACGTTCTTTGAAGCGAATCAACAGTTAAGGGAACAGGTAATGGAGAGTAAGCGATTTGTGGCAGATCAACTGCAAGGTGTCTCTGAAGTCATGGAGAACTTTGCCAAGGAAATAGTAAAAGAAAGACAGCAACATGAAAAACAAGAGGTACAAATTGTTCATGCATTAAAGCATATGGGCATTAATTTGGACAAGCTGGATATTTTTTGTCTGGAAAAAGGGAATGTTGATATTGAAATGACTGTCTCCTTTTACGATTATCACGGAGAAGGCAGCAAATTAATTGCACCAGTGCTTTCAGATATATTGAATGAGATGATTGTTGTCAAACAGGAAGAAATTTCGCCAATCCCTTATGGCTATTGCTACCTAACCTTTGGCTCAGCAAGGGAATTTGTGGTGGAAACTGGGGTAGCCAATGCTGCGAAAGGTGGTGGATTAATTTCCGGTGACAGTTTTACAACGATTGAACTCGGGGCTGGGAAGTATGCTATGGCTATTAGTGATGGGATGGGAAACGGAAAACGAGCCCATGAAGAAAGCGATGAAACACTACGGTTGCTTCAGCAAATATTACAGACCGGTATCCCGGAGAAAGTCGCCATTAAATCAATTAATTCTATCATGTCATTACGGTCGACGGACGAGATGTATGCAACATTGGATCTGGCCGTGATCAATTTGCATAATGCGTTCGTCCGCTTTTTAAAAATCGGGTCAACACCCAGCTTTATTAAACGGGACAATGAAATGATAAAAATTGAAGCAAGTAATTTACCAATGGGCATCATTCGTGAGTTCGATGTGGACATTGTCAGTGAACAGCTGCAGGCAGGGGATATCCTGATTATGATGAGTGATGGCATTTTCGACGGCCCTAAGCATGTAGAGAATACAGATCTTTGGTTGAAACGAAAAATCCGTGAAATAAACACGGAGGACCCACAAGAAATTGCTGATTTATTATTAGAGGAGGTTGTTCGTACCAGATCAGGGATGATTGAGGATGATATGACCGTCATGGTAGCGAAAATCAAAACGAATACACCAAAATGGGCAAACATCCCTGCCTATAGTAAGGAAGCACAATAATAGAGCGTATGCAACGACCCGATGAAAATTGCACTATCGAATTTCCCCCTCTTTTGAACATGGTTTAATAGGAACCTGTCTCTCGATGTAGATGTATATTCCTCTCGTATTCTGGTGATGATGGTACTGGAATAGTTGGGAGGTAAACGAATGAAAAAGGGTACACTAAAGCAAATTTTGTTGCTGACCGATGGATGCTCTAACCGCGGAGAAGATCCGGCTGCTGTGGCGGCAATTGCTGGCCAGCAAGGAATCACAGTGAATGTTATCGGCATATTGGACGATGACCAGACTGAAGATCCGGAGGGACTGCAAGAGATTGAAGACATTGCTTTGTCCGGAAATGGTGTCAGCCAATTGGTGTATAAACAATCATTGGTACAAACGGTGCAAACGGTTACGAAACAGGCGATGACGCAAACATTGCAGGGGTTTGTTAATCAGGAATTAAAGCAAATCCTTGGTCCGGAACAATCGATGGATGATTTGGAACCACAAAAGCGCGGAGAGATCATGGAAGTTGTAGAAGATATGGGTGAGACATGTGATTTAGAAGTGCTTGTGCTTGTCGACACAAGCGCAAGTATGGGTGACAAACTGCCAACAGTAAAAGAGGCATTAATTGATCTGTCTATCAGCTTAAATGCACGAATTGGCCGTAATCGGTTTTGTATTTATAGTTTTCCAGGCCGGCGAAAAAATATTCAAAAGGTTTTTGACTGGTCACCTAAACTTGATGCTGTCTCAACCGCATTTCCCAAACTGACAAGTGGAGGGATTACACCGACAGGACCAGCCATTCGCGAGGCGATGTATCAATTCGGTAAAAAAAGCTTGTTAAGGGGCTTTAAACATGAAGATGAATCAGTCGCAGAAGAAGAAACAGGGTATTGATTTATATGCAGGTATGACGATACAAGGCAAGTGGCACCACCAACATTATGTCATTAAACGAAAACTGGGAAGTGGTGCAATTGGATCTGTCTATCTCTGTGAACATAATGGCAAAGAACGTGCGTTAAAAATTAGTGATAACAGCGCATCGATGACGATGGAAGTCAATGTATTACAATCGCTGGCAAAGGTCCAAGGATATCGACTTGGACCTTCTTTGTTCGATGTGGATGATTGGATATCACCACAAGGGACAACATATGTATTTTATATCATGGAATATTTGCATGGTGAAGGAATTTCCACGTTCATCAAGCGTAACGGCAGTGAATGGATTGGTGTATTGATGCTGCAGTTGTTAGATGATTTGGAAAGGCTGCATAAGCAAGGGTGGATATTTGGTGATTTAAAGACAGATAATCTCCTGGTTTTATCCTCGCCGGTAAAAATTCGTTGGGTGGATGTTGGGGGGACAACAAAGCAAGGCAGGGCAATTAAGGAATATACCGAGTTTTATGATCGAGGATACTGGGGAATGGGATCGCGTCAGGCAGAACCAAGCTATGATTTGTTTGCGTTTGTAATGGTGTTTTTAGAAATATTTTATCCAAAGCGATTTAGCAAAGATACCCATCCAAAAAAACAGTTGCTTCACAAAGTTGATCGAATTCGACCGTTAAAGATGTATCGGCCCTGTCTGCAAAAGGCAATAGAGGGAAACTACCAAACGAGTGCACAAATGAAAGAAGATATCGCAAAAATACTCTATCGGGTACAACCTGACAAGCCCTCTGTACGGCGTATGATGAGAAATCATGCAACAGTGAAAACACCAATAACAATCGAACTTGCCGGGATTTCTGTTTTATCAATTTTCTATTACGTATCCTCTCTTTTGCTTCCATAAGAAACAGGATGCTATAATAGTAACGATCGTATCAGTTTAATTGCGTGTTCAAAAAGAACAGGACGTGGGCGATTTTGGCAGAAGATCTTTTTTTAGAGGCACGTCATTTTTACCGGACTTTTTGAACATCCTCGAAAATGGGGTTGTTGATATATGCGTGAAGCGGTAACAGCGTTTATGAACAAACATCAACTACTGGCCAAGCAAAAGACAGTGATCATCGGAGTATCCGGCGGCCCTGATTCAATGGCATTACTGCACTTTTTTGAATCGATAAGAACATCATATCAATTGCAGATCATCGCATGTTCAGTTGATCATCAGCTGCGTGGTGAACAATCCCAAGCAGATCTTTTATATGTTCAGCAGAAATGTGCAGAATGGGATATTGAATTTTTTGGTACCTCTGTAGATGTTCCCGCCTATGCGGAAAATAAAAAAATTGGTGTAGAGGTTGCAGCACGGGAATTACGTTACCGGGTTTTCGCTGAGCAAATGCAGAAATATCATGCTGATTACCTGGCGCTTGGACATCATGGGGATGATCAGGTTGAAACGATGCTAATGGCCCTTGTGCGCTCGGCAAATGTAAAAGCTTTGGCAGGAATTCCGGTCACCCGGCCATTTGCATGTGGGTTTATTATCCGTCCTTTCCTGGGGGTAACGAAGGATGAAATTGAAACCTATTGCAAAAAACATCGTATTGTTCCAAGACGGGATTCTACAAATGATGAAACCAAATTCACCAGAAATTATTTCCGGAAAAAAATTGTTCCGTTAATAAAAGTGAAAAATAATAATATACATACTACAGTACAGCATTTAAGTAATGCCTTGCAACAAGATGAGCAGTTTTTGCATGAAGAGGCAAAACGGCTATTTGATGATGTCGTTACATTGGATCAAACTTACAGATCAGCGGTTTTTCAAATTGATCATTTTCAATCCTTTCCCAATGCTTTACAACGGAGGTTCTATCATCTAATATTAAACTATCTATATGATGAATTACCTAAAGATTTGTCCTATACTCATGAGGAACAGTTTTTTGCGTTATTATTAAGTAAAAAAGCGAATACTGGCGTAGACTTTCCATTACACCTTAAAGTGGAAAAGTCCTACCAAAAAGTGTATTTTCGTTTCCATGTTCATGAATCACAATCAATTCATGAAACCCTTCATATTCCAGGAGAAATTCGTTTGCCGGACGGATCAATCATAAGTGCTGAATGGACGGATATGCCAACCTGGACGGAGGATACATATGTTTGTGGAACAGATCAAATCGCATTGCCTCTACATATTAGAACACGATGGGCTGGAGACCGGATGAGCTGGAAGGGCTTAAACGGCAGTAAAAAGGTGAAAGATATCTTTATCGATGCAAAAATTCCGCCAAAAGAACGGGATAAATGGCCGATTGTTACCGATAATAATGGGGAGATCCTTTGGCTTATCGGTTTGAAAAAAGGGCAGCCAAAAAAGCAGACAAACAGTGCCTCATTGATTAAACTGAGTTATAAGAATAGCGCAAAAGACTGTTAAAAACGACTTGAAGGGGACATTGCAGGAGGATTGAAAATGCATCAGGATATTGAAAAAATATTGGTTTCACAAGAGGAGATTGCCAAAAAAT
Source organism: Lentibacillus daqui (assembly GCF_027186265.1). Taxonomy (NCBI): domain Bacteria; kingdom Bacillati; phylum Bacillota; class Bacilli; order Caryophanales; family Bacillaceae; genus Lentibacillus; species Lentibacillus daqui. Next base: position 73,333 of record NZ_CP114176.1, read on the forward strand.
GTGCTGTGATCGGCAAGCAACTGACGGAAGAATATGAAGGCAAATTTCCGTTAGCGGTAGGGGTGTTAAAGGGTGCATTACCATTTATGTCAGACGTACTGCGGTATACCGAAACCTATCTGGAAATGGACTTCATGGATGTATCAAGCTATGGCGGGGAAATGCGTTCATCCGGTGAAGTGAAAATTGTCAAGGATTTGGATACAAAGGTAGAGGGCCGTGACCTGTTGATTATTGAAGATATTATTGACAGTGGGTTAACGTTAAGCTATTTGGTAGATTTGTTTAAATACCGTAAAGCAAAGTCCATTAAGATTGTAACATTGCTTGATAAGCCATCAGGACGGACGGCAAATATTAAAGCAGATATGATTGGTTTTAAGGTGCCCAACGAATTTGTTGTTGGGTACGGTCTGGATTACCAGGAAAAATATCGTAATTTGCCATACATTGGTGTATTAAAGCCAAAAATTTACGGCGGAGAAAAATAAAAGGCCTTAGAGCAAATTCCCGATAGCATATCGTGTTAACCTATAAAAAACCAGTAAGAAATTTAACGCTATTGAAGAGGAATTAGTTGTATTTGAACTTTTTCATATGGTACTATGTAATATAGTTTTTCCCGCTTGGGAGGAGGTAGGCAATGAACCGACTATTTCGGAATGTGATCTTTTATTTCCTTATATTTCTTGTCATTATTGGCGTAATAGGAGTATTTAAAGGACAAAATGATCAAGCAGAACAATTAAATGTTGAAGAGTTTATGCAATCGTTAAATAATGGTGAAGTCGCCGAAATGACGATGCAGCCTGCAAATGGGATTATTCGCTTAACAGGGACGTTACAAAAGGATGACAAACAATTCGTTGCCCAAGTCCCGGATAATACTGACATTGTTGCTGATATAACCGCAAAAGCGCAGGAACAAAGCGTACTCAAAGTCAAGGAAGAGGAACAGCCAAGCGGGTGGGTTACCTTTTTGACGACGATGATTCCATTTTTGATTATAGGACTATTTTTCTTCTTTATTCTTAGTCAATCGCAAGGCGGCGGCGGTCGCGTGATGAATTTTGGTAAGAGTAAAGCGAAAATGTATAGTGAAGATAAAAAGAAAGTTCGTTTTAAGGATGTAGCAGGAGCTGATGAAGAGAAACAGGAACTTGTAGAAGTTGTTGAATTTCTGAAGGATCCGCGTAAATTTGCAACTATTGGTGCGCGTATTCCAAAAGGTGTCCTGTTGGTAGGACCACCGGGAACAGGTAAAACTTTATTAGCGCGCGCTGTTGCCGGTGAAGCAGGCACACCGTTTTTCTCCATAAGTGGATCAGATTTTGTGGAGATGTTTGTCGGTGTCGGTGCATCACGAGTACGCGACTTATTTGAAAATGCGAAGAAGAATTCGCCATGTATTATATTCATCGATGAGATTGATGCTGTTGGTCGTCAACGTGGAGCCGGACTTGGCGGTGGCCATGATGAACGGGAACAAACCTTAAACCAATTGCTTGTTGAAATGGATGGGTTTGGAGCAAATGAAGGAATCATTATTATCGCTGCAACCAACCGTCCGGATATCCTTGACCCGGCATTGCTTCGTCCGGGCCGATTTGACCGTCAAATTCCGGTAGGCCGGCCAGATGTAAAAGGTCGTCAGGAAGTATTAAAAGTACATGCTAAAAACAAACCGCTTGATGAATCAGTCGATCTGAAGGTTATCGCAATGCGGACCCCTGGTTTCTCGGGGGCTGATTTGGAAAACCTGCTAAACGAAGCTGCATTGGTCGCTGCACGTCGGGATAAGAATAAAATCGACATGTTTGACATTGATGAAGCGACCGATCGTGTAATTGCCGGTCCTGCTAAGAAAAGCCGGGTGATCTCTGAAAAAGAACGAAAAATCGTGGCATATCATGAAAGTGGGCATACGATTATCGGTATGGTCCTTGATGATGCCGATATGGTTCATAAAGTCACCATTGTCCCCCGCGGGCAAGCTGGGGGTTATGCTGTCATGCTTCCAAGAGAAGATCGTTACTTTATGACCAAACCGGAGCTATTTGATAAAATTACAGGTCTGTTGGGTGGCCGGGTATCAGAGGAAATTAATTTTGGTGAAGTAAGCACAGGCGCATCCAATGACTTTGAACGTGCGACAAGTATTGCCCGCAAAATGATTACCGAGTACGGAATGAGTGACAAAATTGGTCCGCTGCAATTCAGCAGTGGCGGCGGTGGAAATGTCTTCCTCGGCCGTGATATTCAAAACGAGCAGAATTACAGTGATACCATTGCTTATGAGATTGATAAGGAAATGCAAAGCTTTATCAATTACTGTTATGACCGTGCGAAGAAAATTCTTACCGAGCATAAAGATAAGCTGGAACTTATGGCCCAAACATTGCTTGAAGTGGAAACATTAGATGCCAAGCAAATAAAAGGTCTGTTTGAAGATGGCGTCCTTCCTGAACCGGCAGAACCGGAAGAGGCAATGCGGAAACCATCTGATTCGGATGATCTGCGTGTAAACATTCAATATAAAGATGACGAAGAAAGTCCGGAAAGCTATGATGAGGCAAAACAAAAAGCAGAAGAAAAGCTGAACCGCGATCAGGATGAGCAAAACCCGGATAAAAATGACTCATCCGATGACAAAAAAGAATAGATTTCAAAAATAACCTCCGCATGTAAATGGGAGGTTATTTTATGGTGTTTTTGCAAAAATAAGGTATAGTGTAAGAAAGTATACGGGTATTGATAACTAAGAAATGAAAACAAAGTAACTTAAAAAAGAAGAAACCAGATAAGAAGGGTTGAGGCGCCGATGCTTTTTGTACTTGATGTAGGGAATACGAATACGGTTCTTGGTGTATTCGACAATGACAAGTTAAAACATGAATGGCGAATAAAGACGGACAAACATAAAACGGAAGATGAGTTTGGTGTATTAATCAAATCATTATTTGATCATAAGGGTGTCGCATTTTCCGATATTCATGGAGTGATTATTTCTTCTGTGGTTCCGCCGATGATGCGTGCATTGGAACGGATGTGTGCCATTTATTTTAATATACAGCCACTTATCATCGGCAGGGATACCGTTCATTCCTATTTAAAAATGGGATATCCAAATCCAAAAGAAATTGGTGCTGACCGGATTGTCAACGCGGTTGGTGCCATTGCTGAATATGGCTCACCACTAATAATTATTGATTTTGGTACGGCAACCACGTATTGTTATGTCGATGAAGAGGAAAAATATCAAGGTGGACTAATCGCCCCCGGAATTCAAATTTCCATGGAGGCGCTATACACAAGGGCATCGAAATTACCCAAGATTGAAATAGAAGCACCAGAGCATGTGATTGGCAACTCTACAGTGGAGGCCATGCAATCCGGCATGTTTTACGGATATGTTGGCCAGGTAGACGGTATTGTAGCGCGTATGAAACATCAAACGAAAATGGATCCTAAAGTAATTGCAACTGGAGGTCTTGCCCCGCTTATTTCCGATGCATCACCGGCAATTGATATTGTGGATCAGCATCTAACATTAAAGGGACTCCATATAATTAACCAAAAAAACAGATAAGGAGGTTGTACATATGAATGATTACTTGGTAAAAGCAACAACATTCCAGGGAATGGTACGGGCATATGCAATTATCTCAACCAATTTGGTAGAAGAGGTCAGACAGCGTCAGGATACATGGGCTACAACATCCGCTGCGATCGGACGTACGGTTACGATTACCGCCATGATGGGTGCGATGCTAAAAGGTGATGACTCGTTAACGGTAAAAGTAGAGGGAAATGGTCCAATAGGTGCGATGGTTGCGGATGCCAATGCCAAAGGGGAGGTTCGCGGTTATGTAACCAATCCGCATGTCGACTTTGACCTGAATGACCGGGGGAAGCTGGATGTTGCTCGGGCAGTTGGTACCCAAGGAAATCTGAGTGTGGTGAAAGATTTAGGCTTAAAAGATTATTTCACTGGTCAGGTACCAATCGTTTCCGGGGAAATTGGTGAGGATTTCACATATTATTATGCAAACTCGGAACAAATTCCTTCTGCTGTCGGTGCAGGTGTATTGGTCAATCCGGATCAATCGATTTTGGCCGCTGGCGGGTTTATCGTTCAGGTGATGCCTGGCGCTGATGAAGAGGTAATCACCAGACTGGAGGAACAAATTCAATCATTTCCGGCAATCTCCGCATTAGTTAGGGAAGGAAATAATCCAGAGCAAATTTTACAGCGGTTGTTTCCGGATGAACAGGTAACCATTCATGAGCAAATGCCTGTTGCGTTCCATTGCAAATGTTCCCGTGAACGTTTTGCCAATGCAATTAAAGGTCTTGGGGATGAGGAAATCGAGGACATGATTAACGAAGATCATGGTGCAGAGGCAATTTGCCACTTTTGTAATGAAACTTATCATTTTTCAGAGGCTGAACTCAGGGCATTACAATAAGGGCTCTATTTACGGGTATTATTTTGCTTTTTCTGTTGACAAATTACAGTTTAAAACGTACATTATAATTAAATCCTATTATTTTACTAGGGATTGAGGAGGTAATCATCAAATGAGAGTTGCTAATAACATTGCTGGGCTAGTTGGTAAAACACCAATAGTGAAATTGAATCGTGCAGCCGAAAAAGATGGTGCAGACATTTATTTAAAATTGGAATTTATGAATCCGGCAAGCTCCGTTAAAGATCGGATAGCGGTTGCCATGATTGAGGCTGCAGAGAAAGCAGGAGTATTAAAAGAAGACGATACAATTATTGAACCTACCAGCGGGAACACAGGAATTGGTTTAGCTATGGTCGGTGCCGCAAAGGGATATAAAACAGTGATTGTTATGCCGGATACGATGAGTAAGGAGCGTCGGAATTTATTACGTGCGTATGGAGCAAAATTGGTATTAACCCCTGGAGCCGATGGCATGAAGGGGGCCATTCAGAAAGCGGAAGAACTGAAAGAAGAAAATGGCTATTTTATGCCGCAGCAATTTAGTAATCAGGCGAACCCGGAGGTACATGCACGTACAACCGGTGAAGAAATTGTTGAACAAATGAAAGATGGTGTAGACGCATTTGTATCTGGAATCGGAACAGGCGGTACGATCACAGGTGCAGGGAAAGTATTGAAAAATCACTTTGACAACGTAAAAATTTATGCAGTTGAACCGGAGGACTCAGCCGTATTATCGGGTGGAAATCCCGGACCGCATAAAATTCAGGGACTGGGTGCCGGTTTTGTCCCTGAGGTTCTTGATACAGATGTTTACGAGGATGTCATTCGCATTTCCACTGATGAAGCATTTCAAGCAGCTCGCGAGGCAGCAAGATTGGATGGAATTCTGGGGGGCATATCTTCCGGTGCTGCTATTGCTGCTGCAAAAAAGGTTGCCAAAAAGTTAGGTGAAGGAAAAAAAGTGCTGGCGGTCCTTCCAGATAATGGGGAGCGTTATTTATCAACACCGCTTTATCAATTTGATGAAGAATAATACAAAAACGCACATAGCTTGGGTCAGTACCAATTTATCTGATACTGATCCTTTTTTTGTAGTACGATAAAAGCAATGCCTGTTTTAGTCACCAGGCTAGGAGAAAAGCGTCAAAAGGAGGATCAGGAATATGATGTTAAAGACAAGTACAAAAGCATTTGATTTAACGGCACGGACTCATATCATGGGGATTTTAAATGTGACCCCAGATTCATTTTCAGACGGTGGCAACTATGTATCTCTTGAAAATGCAGTTAAACAGGCGATATTGATGGAACAACAGGGTGCGGATATGATTGATATCGGTGGTGAGTCCACAAGACCAGGTCATCAGCAAGTTTCTGCAAAAGAGGAATTAAAGCGGATTTTACCAGCCATTACGGCTGTGAAACAAGAAATTAATATCCCGCTCTCTATCGATACATATAAGGCGGAAACAGCTAGACAAGCAGTGGAAGCCGGTGCTGAAATCATTAATGATATATGGGGTGGGAAAAAGGACCCCGAAATCCTGAACGTTGCCGCCATATACAATGTTCCGATTATCCTGATGCATAACCGGACCGACATGAATTATACGTCTTTAATTGATGATATGAAGCGTGATCTACAAGAAAGCATTGATATGGCTATTCAAAGAGGAGTGCCTGAAAAGAACATTATTCTTGATCCTGGTATTGGTTTTGCTAAAACAGCCGCCGATAATTTGGTTGTCATGAATCATCTGGAGGAGTTTTCCGATTTAGGGTATCCTATTTTACTAGGGACATCAAGAAAAGGTTTTATCGGGAAAATTCTCGATCTCCCCGCGGCTGAACGGGATAATGGTACAGGTGCAACAACATGTCTTGGTATTGTAAAAGGGGCACACATCGTCAGAGTTCATCATGTAAAAATAAATGTGGAGCTGGCCAGGATGATGGATGCCATGTTAAGTGAAGGAGTGACAGCAAATGGATAAAATTATTATCAAGCAAATGGAATTTTACGGCTACCATGGTTTATTCCCGGAAGAGACGAAACTGGGTCAACGATTCCTGGTGGATGTCGAGTTATTTCTCGATTTAAAGAAACCGGGGACGAGTGACCAGATGGAAGATTCAATTGATTATGGACATGTATATGGTATCATTAAAGATATTTTGGAAGGCGAACCTAAGAATCTAGTTGAGGCCGTTGCTGAGCAAGTAGCCAATGAGTTATTACAATCCCTGGAGTTATTAAACGCTTGTACAGTGAAAGTAATCAAACCGGATCCGCCAATACCTGGTCATTACCAATCCGTAGCCGTGGAAATTCACCGGGAGAAAACAAAATGACACGCGTATATATTGCATTAGGGTCAAATATTGAACCACGATATAACTATTTGATGGATGCCATTTTATTACTGGGGGAACAGGAAACAATCACTCTTAACAAGCAATCATCTGTTTATGAGACAAAGCCTGTTGGATATACAGAGCAAGCGGATTTTTTAAATATGGTTATTGAGATAGATACATCCCTTTCCGCTTCCCAATTACTTGTTGCTTGCCAAGCAATTGAGCAGCAACTGGGAAGGAAAAGGGAAATACGATTCGGACCACGCACAGTGGATCTGGATATTTTGCTTTATCGTCAGAAACAAATGGAAACGAAACGACTGACGATACCCCATCCAAGAATGCATGAACGGGCCTTTGTGCTGGTTCCATTAGCGGAAATAGCTCCCGATTTAAAAATAACGGGTTTTAATCGCACTGTCTCTGAAATGGTCAAAGACTTACCGGCAGCGGACAGGCAAGGTGTTGTAAAGTGGGCCCCAACAGATATTTCGGATTGATAAATGAGCTTTATAATTGATATCAGGAATCATATAAGGATCAAGATGTATTAATTGGTGATATATCGTTCCGAACTGGTCGCGCTAGCTTCGATGGCCAATATTTCCAACTATGCGTTTCATTTGACTGCCAATGAGTTTGGGGTAAGATTGGTTACAGTGGAAATGGAAAGCGGTATGGGGAGTATCAGCCAAAGATAACGATGAAAATGCTCTGCTGGTTGCTTGACCCTGCATGATTGACTCTATCAGCTGATTTTTCTATACTATTGATGGAGCGTATCTGCCAGCAAGTCACTGGCAGTTTTTTATTTAATAAAGGATGTTCAAAAGATTGGAAATCCTCTTGAACGGTAATTAAAATATTGGAGTTGATGATGGTGTCAGAAGAAGCAAACATGCATATGCAGGTAAGGAAGGAAAAGTTGGATACGTACCGCGAACATGGACTTGACCCGTTTGGAAATAAATATAATCGAACAGATATGGCACAAGATTTGTTCGATAAATATGAGCAATTTACCAAAGAAGAATTGGAAGAAAAACCGGACAAGGTTACCATTGCAGGCCGGATTATGACCAAACGTGGCAAAGGAAAAGCGGGATTTGCCCACTTGCAGGATTTATCTGGACAGATTCAGATTTATGTTCGTAAAGATGCAATTGGTGAGGATGCCTATGAAATTTTTCAATCCATCGATTTGGGGGATATTGTCGGTGTAACAGGTGTCATGTTCCGAACCAAAGTCGGTGAGCTATCTGTCAAAGCAACCGAATTTGTTTTATTGACGAAATCACTGCGTGCCTTGCCGGAAAAATATCATGGATTAAAAGATGTAGAACAACGGTATCGTCAACGTTATCTCGATTTAATTACAAATCCTGAAAGCAAGGAGACGTTCATCCTCAGAAGTAAAATAATAAGATCAATGCGGCGTTATTTGGATGAACAGGGCTTTTTAGAAGTAGAGACACCAATGATGCATGCTATTCCCGGAGGAGCCGCTGCACGCCCATTTAAAACACACCACAATGCCTTGGATATCCCCTTGTATATGCGCATAGCCATTGAATTACACTTAAAACGTCTAATTGTCGGCGGCATGGAGAAAGTCTATGAAATTGGGCGTGTATTCCGTAATGAAGGTGTATCCACACGGCATAATCCCGAATTTACCATGATGGAATTGTATGAAGCATATGCTGATTTTCACGATGTTATGACGCTAACCGAGAATTTAATTGCGCATATTGCAGATGAAGTATTGGGCAGCACAACAATTACGTATGGTGAGCATGAGGTATCTCTTAAGCCGGAATGGACAAGGTCGCATATGGCTGATGCGGTAAAAGAATATACTGGAGTAGACTTTTGGGATCATATGAGTGATGAGCAGGCAAGGGCACTGGCGCACGAACATGGCGTTGAAATAAAAGAAACAATGACATTTGGCCATGTTGTAAACGAATTTTTTGAACAAAAAGTGGAAGAAAAGCTGATTCAGCCTACGTTTATCTATGGGCATCCAGTGGAAATCTCCCCACTTGCGAAAAAGAATAAAGAGGATAGTCGTTTTACCGATCGATTCGAACTATTCATTGTCGGTCGTGAACACGCAAACGCATTTAGTGAGTTGAATGATCCGATTGATCAGCGTGAACGTTTTGAAGCACAACTAAAGGAACGGGAACAGGGAAATGATGAAGCACATCTAATGGACGAGGACTTTCTCGAGGCATTAGAGTACGGGATGCCGCCGACTGGAGGATTAGGTATAGGTGTTGATAGACTCATCATGCTGTTAACCAATTCGCCATCAATACGGGATGTTTTATTGTTCCCGCAGATGCGGAATAAATAATGGAATGATAAAGAAGCCAGGTGATTGAGAATTCTTTCAACATCTGGCTTTTTCTTATACCCCGGTGTAACTGTGGTTTTTGGTTTGGGTGGATGATTGCCATACCGTTTGAGCAATGTATTACAGCTATCAGATGGGTGATAATATAATTTGAAAATAGGAACATTAATTTTACTATTGCGCTTGGGGAATATTCGTGGTAAATTAGTAAACGTTGCGCTGCTAGTTCAGCGAAACAAAAAAGCGACAAAAAATAATTTAAAAAGTTATTGACAACAATCAATAAAGTTGCTATACTAATCAAGTCGCCAAAAACGAAGGCGATCAGAAATTTGCTCTTTGAAAACTGAACAAAACAACCAGTATGTAACAGATGTCAGAGGTTGAGGTTAGAAGTTAGATCAATTGATTTGATGGAAAACGCAGACCCTGGAATCAATTTTTGCAGCTAAGAATTTAGATAAAATTAATTGGTGTTAATTTTATCACAAACTTTTTGGAGAGTTTGATCTTGGCTCAGGACGAACGCTGGCGGCGTGCCTAATACATGCAAGTCGAGCGCGGGAAGCAAGTGGATCCTCATCTGAGGTGACACTTGTGGAACGAGCGGCGGACGGGTGAGTAACACGTGGGCAACCTGCCTGTAAGATCGGGATAACTCGCGGAAACGTGAGCTAATACCGGATAATACTTTTTCCTGCATGGGAGGAAGTTGAAAGATGGCTTAGGCTATCACTTACAGATGGGCCCGCGGCGCATTAGTTAGTTGGTGGGGTAAAGGCTCACCAAGGCGACGATGCGTAGCCGACCTGAGAGGGTGATCGGCCACACTGGGACTGAGACACGGCCCAGACTCCTACGGGAGGCAGCAGTAGGGAATCTTCCGCAATGGACGAAAGTCTGACGAAGCAACGCCGCGTGAGTGATGAAGGTCTTCGGATCGTAAAACTCTGTTGTGAGGGAAGAACAAGTATTGTTCGAACAGGGCAGTACCTTGACGGTACCTCACCAGAAAGCCCCGGCTAACTACGTGCCAGCAGCCGCGGTAATACGTAGGGGGCAAGCGTTGTCCGGAATTATTGGGCGTAAAGCGCGCGCAGGCGGTCTTTTAAGTCTGATGTGAAATCTTGCGGCTTAACCGCAAGCGGTCATTGGAAACTGGAGGACTTGAGTGCAGAAGAGGAGAGTGGAATTCCACGTGTAGCGGTGAAATGCGTAGAGATGTGGAGGAACACCAGTGGCGAAGGCGACTCTCTGGTCTGTAACTGACGCTGAGGCGCGAAAGCGTGGGTAGCGAACAGGATTAGATACCCTGGTAGTCCACGCCGTAAACGATGAGTGCTAGGTGTTAGGGGGTTTCCGCCCCTTAGTGCTGAAGTTAACGCATTAAGCACTCCGCCTGGGGAGTACGGCCGCAAGGCTGAAACTCAAAAGAATTGACGGGGGCCCGCACAAGCGGTGGAGCATGTGGTTTAATTCGAAGCAACGCGAAGAACCTTACCAGGTCTTGACATCCTCTGATGACGGTAGAGATACCGAGTTCCCTTCGGGGACAGAGTGACAGGTGGTGCATGGTTGTCGTCAGCTCGTGTCGTGAGATGTTGGGTTAAGTCCCGCAACGAGCGCAACCCTTAATCTTAGTTGCCAGCATTAAGTTGGGCACTCTAAGGTGACTGCCGGTGACAAACCGGAGGAAGGTGGGGATGACGTCAAATCATCATGCCCCTTATGACCTGGGCTACACACGTGCTACAATGGATGGAACAAAGGGCAGCGAAGCGGCGACGCATTAGCTAATCCCATAAAACCATTCTCAGTTCGGATTGCAGGCTGCAACTCGCCTGCATGAAGCCGGAATCGCTAGTAATCGCGGATCAGCATGCCGCGGTGAATACGTTCCCGGGCCTTGTACACACCGCCCGTCACACCACGAGAGTTGGCAACACCCGAAGTCGGTGAGGTAACCTTTTGGAGCCAGCCGCCGAAGGTGGGGCCAATGATTGGGGTGAAGTCGTAACAAGGTAGCCGTATCGGAAGGTGCGGCTGGATCACCTCCTTTCTAAGGATTATATTACGGAACGGGAAGTTTATTCCTAAGACATACTCGGTTGTTTGGTTCAGTTTTGAGAGAGTAAATCTCTCTATTTGTACCTTGAAAACTAAATAAGAGCAAGACAAACAACGACATCAACTTTTAAAGTTCTTAAATATAGTTAAGTGAAAAAGAGCGCACGGTGGATGCCTTGGCACTAGGAGCCGATGAAGGACGGGACTAACACCGATATGCCTCGGGGAGTCGTAAGTAGACTGATCCGGGGATTTCCGAATGGGGGAACCCGCTGCTCGTAATGGAGCAGTACACCTATCTGAATACATAGGGTAGGTGAGGCAGACCCGGGGAACTGAAACATCTCAGTACCCGGAGGAAGAGAAAGCAAACGCGATTTCCCAAGTAGCGGCGAGCGAAACGGAAACAGCCCAAACCAACAGGCTTGCCTGTTGGGGTTGTAGGACACTCCAATGGAGTTACCAAGAAATTCTTTAGATGAATCGATCTGGAACGATCAGCCATAGCGGGTAAGAGCCCTGTAATCGAAAGAGAATTTCCTCCGGAGTGGATCCTGAGTACGGCGGAACACGTGGAATTCCGTCGGAATCCGGGAGGACCATCTCCCAAGGCTAAATACTCCCTAGTGACCGATAGTGAACCAGTACCGTGAGGGAAAGGTGAAAAGCACCCCGGGAGGGGAGTGAAAGAGAACCTGAAACCGTGTGCTTACAAGTAGTCGAAGCCCGTTAATGGGTGACGGCGTACCTTTTGTAGAATGGACCGGCGAGTTACGATCGTATGCAAGGTTAAGTGGAAGACACGGAGCCGTAGCGAAAGCGAGTCTGAACAGGGCGTTTGTAGTATGCGGTCGTAGACCCGAAACCGTGTGATCTACCCATGTCCAGGGTGAAGGTCAGGTAACACTGACTGGAGGCCCGAACCCACGTATGTTGAAAAATGCGGGGATGAGGTGTGGGTAGGGGTGAAATGCCAATCGAACACGGAGATAGCTGGTTCTCTCCGAAATAGCTTTAGGGCTAGCCTCAAGAAAGGGAAGTACTGGAGGTAGAGCACTGATTGGACGAGGGGCCCTCACCGGGTTACCGAATTCAGTCAAACTCCGAATGCCAGCTACTTGATCTTGGGAGTCAGACTATGGGTGATAAGGTTCATAGTCGAAAGGGAAACAGCCCAGACCGCCAGCTAAGGTCCCAAAGTATACGTTAAGTGGAAAAGGATGTGGCGTTGCTTAGACAACCAGGATGTTGGCTTAGAAGCAGCCATCATTTAAAGAGTGCGTAATAGCTCACTGGTCGAGTGACGCTGCGCCGAAAATGTACCGGGGCTAAACGTATCACCGAAGCTGCGGATTGTTCTGAAAGAACAATGGTAGGAGAGCGTTCGAAGTGCTGTGAAGTCAGACCGTGAGGACTGGTGGAGCGCTTTGAAGTGAGAATGCCGGTATGAGTAGCGAAAAAAGAGTGAGAATCTCTTTCACCGAATGCCTAAGGTTTCCTGAGGAAGGCTCGTCCTCTCAGGGTTAGTCGGGACCTAAGCCGAGGCCGACAGGCGTAGGCGATGGACAACAGGCAGATATTCCTGTACCACCTCATGACCGTTTGAGCAATGGGGAGACGCAGAAGGATAGGGAAAGCGCACCGATGGATGTGTGCGCCCAAGCAGTAAGCGAGTTGGATAGGCAAATCCGTCCAGCAATCGCAAGCTGTGATGGGGAGTGAAAATGGTCACGAAGTTCCCGATTTCACACTGCCAAGAAAAACCTCTAGCGAGGTCACAGGTGCCCGTACCGCAAACCGACACAGGTAGGCGAGGAGAGAATCCTAAGGTGATCGGGAGAACTCTCGTTAAGGAACTCGGCAAAATGACCCCGTAACTTCGGGAGAAGGGGTGCTTCTTGCATGAGAAGCCGCAGTGAATAGGCCCAAGCGACTGTTTAGCAAAAACACAGGTCTCTGCGAAGCCGAAAGGCGAAGTATAGGGGCTGACACCTGCCCGGTGCTGGAAGGTTAAGGGGAAACGTTAGCTCACAGGAGCGAAGCGTTGAACCGAAGCCCCAGTAAACGGCGGCCGTAACTATAACGGTCCTAAGGTAGCGAAATTCCTTGTCGGGTAAGTTCCGACCCGCACGAAAGGTGCAACGACTTGGGCACTGTCTCAACGAGAGACCCGGTGAAATTATACGATGCGTGAAGATGCGCATTACCCGCGACAGGACGGAAAGACCCCGTGGAGCTTTACTGTAGCCTGATATTGCATGTTGGTACAGCTTGTACAGGATAGGTGGGAGCCATTGAAACCGGAGCGCCAGCTTCGGTGGAGGCACCCGTGGGATACCACCCTGGTTGTACGGACATTCTAACCCAGAACCGTGATCCGGTTCGGAGACAGTGTCAGGCGGGCAGTTTGACTGGGGCGGTCGCCTCCTAAAAGGTAACGGAGGCGCCCAAAGGTTCCCTCAGAATGGTTGGAAATCATTCGCAGAGTGTAAAGGCACAAGGGAGCTTGACTGCGAGACCTACAAGTCGAGCAGGGACGAAAGTCGGGCTTAGTGATCCGGTGGTTCCGCATGGAAGGGCCATCGCTCAACGGATAAAAGCTACCCCGGGGATAACAGGCTTATCTCCCCCAAGAGTTCACATCGACGGGGAGGTTTGGCACCTCGATGTCGGCTCATCGCATCCTGGGGCTGTAGTCGGTCCCAAGGGTTGGGCTGTTCGCCCATTAAAGCGGTACGCGAGCTGGGTTCAGAACGTCGTGAGACAGTTCGGTCCCTATCCGTCGTGGGCGTTGGAAGTCTGAGAGGAGCTGTCCTTAGTACGAGAGGACCGGGATGGACACACCGCTGGTGTACCAGTTGTTCCGCCAGGAGCATAGCTGGGTAGCTACGTGTGGCAAGGATAAGTGCTGAAAGCATCTAAGCATGAAGCCTCCCTCAAGATAAGACTTCCCATCACTTCGAGTGAGTAAGATCCCTCAGAGACGATGAGGTTGATAGGTCCGAGGTGGAAGCGTGGTGACACGTGGAGCTGACGGATACTAATCGATCGAGGACTTATCTATATTATTTGATTCGTTGATACCATCTTCTCTTATTTAGTTTTCAGGATATAAAAACATTTGCATTTTTTATTAGAAATGCATATAATATATCTTGTCCTTGTTTTTAACACTTCTGTAAAGAGAAGATAAACAAGGTGATCATATCTAAAGGTCTGGTAGCCATAGCGGAGAGGTCACACCTGTTCCCATGCCGAACACAGCAGTTAAGCTCTCCAGCGCCGATGGTAGTTGGGGCTTTGCCCCTGCAAGAGTAGGACGCCGCCGGGCTTACATATATCCAGGAGGATTAGCTCAGCTGGGAGAGCACCTGCCTTACAAGCAGGGGGTCGCAGGTTCGAGCCCTGCATCCTCCACCATTTCTTTTTGAATATTATAACGCCGGCCTAGCTCAATTGGTAGAGCAACTGACTTGTAATCAGTAGGTTGGGGGTTCAAGTCCTCTGGCCGGCACCATTAATTATTCAGAGCCATTAGCTCAGTCGGTAGAGCATCTGACTTTTAATCAGAGGGTCGGAGGTTCGAATCCTCCATGGCTCACCATTAGTTACGCGGGTGTGGCGGAATTGGCAGACGCGCTAGACTTAGGATCTAGTGTCTTTTGACGTGGGGGTTCGACTCCCTTCACCCGCACCATGATTATGTGCGGAAGTAGTTCAGTGGTAGAACACCACCTTGCCAAGGTGGGGGTCGCGGGTTCGAATCCCGTCTTCCGCTCCAATTCCCATGCCGGGGTGGCGGAATTGGCAGACGCACAGGACTTAAAATCCTGCGGTAGGTTACTACCGTGCCGGTTCGAGTCCGGCCCTCGGCACCATATGCGCCCGTAGCTCAATTGGATAGAGCGCTTGACTACGGATCAAGAGGTTAGGGGTTCGACTCCTCTCGGGCGCGCCATTTAACGGGAAGTAGCTCAGCTTGGTAGAGCACATGGTTTGGGACCATGGGGTCGCAGGTTCGAATCCTGTCTTCCCGACCATTTAAAAACGGGGCCTTAGCTCAGCTGGGAGAGCGCCTGCTTTGCACGCAGGAGGTCAGCGGTTCGATCCCGCTAGGCTCCACCAACTTCAATAATTTAAAAAGTTATTGACAACAATCAATAAAGTTGCTATACTAATCAAGTCGCCAAAAACGAAGGCGATCAGAAATTTGCTCTTTGAAAACTGAACAAAACAACCAGTATGTAACAGATGTCAGAGGTTGAGGTTAGAAGTTAGATCAATTGATTTGATGGAAAACGCAGACCCTGGAATCAATTTTTGCAGCTAAGAATTTAGATAAAATTAATTGGTGTTAATTTTATCACAAACTTTTTTGGAGAGTTTGATCTTGGCTCAGGACGAACGCTGGCGGCGTGCCTAATACATGCAAGTCGAGCGCGGGAAGCAAGTGGATCCTCATCTGAGGTGACACTTGTGGAACGAGCGGCGGACGGGTGAGTAACACGTGGGCAACCTGCCTGTAAGATCGGGATAACTCGCGGAAACGTGAGCTAATACCGGATAATACTTTTTCCTGCATGGGAGGAAGTTGAAAGATGGCTTAGGCTATCACTTACAGATGGGCCCGCGGCGCATTAGTTAGTTGGTGGGGTAAAGGCTCACCAAGGCGACGATGCGTAGCCGACCTGAGAGGGTGATCGGCCACACTGGGACTGAGACACGGCCCAGACTCCTACGGGAGGCAGCAGTAGGGAATCTTCCGCAATGGACGAAAGTCTGACGGAGCAACGCCGCGTGAGTGATGAAGGTCTTCGGATCGTAAAACTCTGTTGTGAGGGAAGAACAAGTATTGTTCGAACAGGGCAGTACCTTGACGGTACCTCACCAGAAAGCCCCGGCTAACTACGTGCCAGCAGCCGCGGTAATACGTAGGGGGCAAGCGTTGTCCGGAATTATTGGGCGTAAAGCGCGCGCAGGCGGTCTTTTAAGTCTGATGTGAAATCTTGCGGCTTAACCGCAAGCGGTCATTGGAAACTGGAGGACTTGAGTGCAGAAGAGGAGAGTGGAATTCCACGTGTAGCGGTGAAATGCGTAGAGATGTGGAGGAACACCAGTGGCGAAGGCGACTCTCTGGTCTGTAACTGACGCTGAGGCGCGAAAGCGTGGGTAGCGAACAGGATTAGATACCCTGGTAGTCCACGCCGTAAACGATGAGTGCTAGGTGTTAGGGGTTTCCGCCCCTTAGTGCTGAAGTTAACGCATTAAGCACTCCGCCTGGGGAGTACGGCCGCAAGGCTGAAACTCAAAAGAATTGACGGGGGCCCGCACAAGCGGTGGAGCATGTGGTTTAATTCGAAGCAACGCGAAGAACCTTACCAGGTCTTGACATCCTCTGATGACGGTAGAGATACCGAGTTCCCTTCGGGGACAGAGTGACAGGTGGTGCATGGTTGTCGTCAGCTCGTGTCGTGAGATGTTGGGTTAAGTCCCGCAACGAGCGCAACCCTTAATCTTAGTTGCCAGCATTAAGTTGGGCACTCTAAGGTGACTGCCGGTGACAAACCGGAGGAAGGTGGGGATGACGTCAAATCATCATGCCCCTTATGACCTGGGCTACACACGTGCTACAATGGATGGAACAAAGGGCAGCGAAGCGGCGACGCATTAGCTAATCCCATAAAACCATTCTCAGTTCGGATTGCAGGCTGCAACTCGCCTGCATGAAGCCGGAATCGCTAGTAATCGCGGATCAGCATGCCGCGGTGAATACGTTCCCGGGCCTTGTACACACCGCCCGTCACACCACGAGAGTTGGCAACACCCGAAGTCGGTGAGGTAACCTTTTGGAGCCAGCCGCCGAAGGTGGGGCCAATGATTGGGGTGAAGTCGTAACAAGGTAGCCGTATCGGAAGGTGCGGCTGGATCACCTCCTTTCTAAGGATTATATTACGGAACGGGAAGTTTATTCCTAAGACATACTCGGTTGTTTGGTTCAGTTTTGAGAGAGTAAATCTCTCTATTTGTACCTTGAAAACTAAATAAGAGCAAGACAAACAACGACATCAACTTTTAAAGTTCTTAAATATAGTTAAGTGAAAAAGAGCGCACGGTGGATGCCTTGGCACTAGGAGCCGATGAAGGACGGGACTAACACCGATATGCCTCGGGGAGTCGTAAGTAGACTGATCCGGGGATTTCCGAATGGGGGAACCCGCTGCTCGTAATGGAGCAGTACACCTATCTGAATACATAGGGTAGGTGAGGCAGACCCGGGGAACTGAAACATCTCAGTACCCGGAGGAAGAGAAAGCAAACGCGATTTCCCAAGTAGCGGCGAGCGAAACGGAAACAGCCCAAACCAACAGGCTTGCCTGTTGGGGTTGTAGGACACTCCAATGGAGTTACCAAGAAATTCTTTAGATGAATCGATCTGGAACGATCAGCCATAGCGGGTAAGAGCCCTGTAATCGAAAGAGAATTTCCTCCGGAGTGGATCCTGAGTACGGCGGAACACGTGGAATTCCGTCGGAATCCGGGAGGACCATCTCCCAAGGCTAAATACTCCCTAGTGACCGATAGTGAACCAGTACCGTGAGGGAAAGGTGAAAAGCACCCCGGGAGGGGAGTGAAAGAGAACCTGAAACCGTGTGCTTACAAGTAGTCGAAGCCCGTTAATGGGTGACGGCGTACCTTTTGTAGAATGGACCGGCGAGTTACGATCGTATGCAAGGTTAAGTGGAAGACACGGAGCCGTAGCGAAAGCGAGTCTGAACAGGGCGTTTGTAGTATGCGGTCGTAGACCCGAAACCGTGTGATCTACCCATGTCCAGGGTGAAGGTCAGGTAACACTGACTGGAGGCCCGAACCCACGTATGTTGAAAAATGCGGGGATGAGGTGTGGGTAGGGGTGAAATGCCAATCGAACACGGAGATAGCTGGTTCTCTCCGAAATAGCTTTAGGGCTAGCCTCAAGAAAGGGAAGTACTGGAGGTAGAGCACTGATTGGACGAGGGGCCCTCACCGGGTTACCGAATTCAGTCAAACTCCGAATGCCAGCTACTTGATCTTGGGAGTCAGACTATGGGTGATAAGGTTCATAGTCGAAAGGGAAACAGCCCAGACCGCCAGCTAAGGTCCCAAAGTATACGTTAAGTGGAAAAGGATGTGGCGTTGCTTAGACAACCAGGATGTTGGCTTAGAAGCAGCCATCATTTAAAGAGTGCGTAATAGCTCACTGGTCGAGTGACGCTGCGCCGAAAATGTACCGGGGCTAAACGTATCACCGAAGCTGCGGATTGTTCTGAAAGAACAATGGTAGGAGAGCGTTCGAAGTGCTGTGAAGTCAGACCGTGAGGACTGGTGGAGCGCTTTGAAGTGAGAATGCCGGTATGAGTAGCGAAAAAGAGTGAGAATCTCTTTCACCGAATGCCTAAGGTTTCCTGAGGAAGGCTCGTCCTCTCAGGGTTAGTCGGGACCTAAGCCGAGGCCGACAGGCGTAGGCGATGGACAACAGGCAGATATTCCTGTACCACCTCATGACCGTTTGAGCAATGGGGAGACGCAGAAGGATAGGGAAAGCGCACCGATGGATGTGTGCGCCCAAGCAGTAAGCGAGTTGGATAGGCAAATCCGTCCAGCAATCGCAAGCTGTGATGGGGAGTGAAAATGGTCACGAAGTTCCCGATTTCACACTGCCAAGAAAAACCTCTAGCGAGGTCACAGGTGCCCGTACCGCAAACCGACACAGGTAGGCGAGGAGAGAATCCTAAGGTGATCGGGAGAACTCTCGTTAAGGAACTCGGCAAAATGACCCCGTAACTTCGGGAGAAGGGGTGCTTCTTGCATGAGAAGCCGCAGTGAATAGGCCCAAGCGACTGTTTAGCAAAAACACAGGTCTCTGCGAAGCCGAAAGGCGAAGTATAGGGGCTGACACCTGCCCGGTGCTGGAAGGTTAAGGGGAAACGTTAGCTCACAGGAGCGAAGCGTTGAACCGAAGCCCCAGTAAACGGCGGCCGTAACTATAACGGTCCTAAGGTAGCGAAATTCCTTGTCGGGTAAGTTCCGACCCGCACGAAAGGTGCAACGACTTGGGCACTGTCTCAACGAGAGACCCGGTGAAATTATACGATGCGTGAAGATGCGCATTACCCGCGACAGGACGGAAAGACCCCGTGGAGCTTTACTGTAGCCTGATATTGCATGTTGGTACAGCTTGTACAGGATAGGTGGGAGCCATTGAAACCGGAGCGCCAGCTTCGGTGGAGGCACCCGTGGGATACCACCCTGGTTGTACGGACATTCTAACCCAGAACCGTGATCCGGTTCGGAGACAGTGTCAGGCGGGCAGTTTGACTGGGGCGGTCGCCTCCTAAAAGGTAACGGAGGCGCCCAAAGGTTCCCTCAGAATGGTTGGAAATCATTCGCAGAGTGTAAAGGCACAAGGGAGCTTGACTGCGAGACCTACAAGTCGAGCAGGGACGAAAGTCGGGCTTAGTGATCCGGTGGTTCCGCATGGAAGGGCCATCGCTCAACGGATAAAAGCTACCCCGGGGATAACAGGCTTATCTCCCCCAAGAGTTCACATCGACGGGGAGGTTTGGCACCTCGATGTCGGCTCATCGCATCCTGGGGCTGTAGTCGGTCCCAAGGGTTGGGCTGTTCGCCCATTAAAGCGGTACGCGAGCTGGGTTCAGAACGTCGTGAGACAGTTCGGTCCCTATCCGTCGTGGGCGTTGGAAGTCTGAGAGGAGCTGTCCTTAGTACGAGAGGACCGGGATGGACACACCGCTGGTGTACCAGTTGTTCCGCCAGGAGCATAGCTGGGTAGCTACGTGTGGCAAGGATAAGTGCTGAAAGCATCTAAGCATGAAGCCTCCCTCAAGATAAGACTTCCCATCACTTCGAGTGAGTAAGATCCCTCAGAGACGATGAGGTTGATAGGTCCGAGGTGGAAGCGTGGTGACACGTGGAGCTGACGGATACTAATCGATCGAGGACTTATCTATATTATTTGATTCGTTGATACCATCTTCTCTTATTTAGTTTTCAGGATATAAAAACATTTGCATTTTTTATTAGAAATGCATATAATATATCTTGTCCTTGTTTTTAACACTTCTGTAAAGAGAAGATAAACAAGGTGATCATATCTAAAGGTCTGGTAGCCATAGCGGAGAGGTCACACCTGTTCCCATGCCGAACACAGCAGTTAAGCTCTCCAGCGCCGATGGTAGTTGGGGCTTTGCCCCTGCAAGAGTAGGACGCCGCCGGGCAATATATCAAACACCATGATACAGTTTTGTATCGTGGTGTTTTTTCATTGGCATACCCAGCAAACCTGTAAGGTCTATTGCAAATATATTGGCATAGGCCTGGAAAACAGTCAAATCCAAAAATGGGAATAGATAAGTATCAATCCATGATATTGTTGACTACTATGTGGAATTAGGTTTATTGAAACTTTTACAACGAACGAAGAGAATTAATTACATACTGAGGAATGATAAGTGGACTTTATCCAATAAAAAACGAATGGCGAAATGTTTTTAATATTTTCCGTACATTATCATAAATTTGTAAATACCCCTATAAAATGAAGAATTTGGTATAAGGTTTGAATTTTTCCTAGACGATGATTTATCAAAAAGTTGGCGATACCATAGGGATAATCACCATTGTTTAAATTTTGCTGGTAATATGTTTTGTTTTACGTTAATATTGTCTACAATAAATAGCAAAGATGTATTTGCATCTCTTCCAATTTGTCGTATAATAGAGGTAAAGTCAAAGATAGTCAAGGTCAAAATGAAACGCTGTAGTGCGTTGACTGGAGGAGGGAGCTTATGAGTAACATCTCTGACGTCATCGAGCAGTACTTGAAAAAAATTCTCGAGCAGGCAGCACAAGATGCGATTGAAATTAAGCGTAGTGAGATTGCTGATCAATTTCAATGTGTTCCGTCCCAGATAAATTACGTTATCAATACAAGATTTACAATAGAGAAAGGATATATTGTCGAGAGCAAGCGTGGTGGCGGTGGGTATATTCGAATTATCCGGGTTAAGCATCAGGAGAAGTCCGAGTTAATTGATGAAATCATTGAAATGATTAATCCAACGGTGACCCAACAGGCTGCTGTTGATGTTTTGGAGCGGTTGTTGGAGGAAAAATTAATTACAGCGCGTGAGGCAAAAATTATGTTAAGTGCGATTGGCAGAAATACGCTGGCATTTCAACTGCCGCTTCGTGATGAAGTTCGCGCACGTGTGCTAACAGCCATGCTGACAACTTTAAAATATTTAAATAAATAGTTCGCATTTCAAAAAGGAGGTTAAAAAGGATCGTGGTCGAATAACCCTATGCAAAGGTTATTTTTACCGTGCTTTTCGAACATTCTTTAAATAGTTTGTGTATAAAGGGAGGGAAACAAATGGAGTGCCAGGAATGCCATAAACGACCTGCAACATTACATTTTACCCAGGTTGTTAACGGGAAAAAAATGGAAGTTCATGTCTGTGAAGTGTGTGCGAAGGAAAAGGGATATATGACGTATCCAGAAGACAGTTTTTCCTTTCAAAATTTGTTGACGAGTTTATTTAATGTTGAATCGTCGCCATTGGGGAATAACGGTAATTCTAATTCTGTATTTACACCAGCTGAAGACATCCAATGCGAACAATGCGGGATGACCTTTTCTGAGTTTAAACGGATTGGTAAATTTGGCTGTGCGTCTTGTTATCATACATTTTCGGACCGCCTGGATCCCATTTTTCGCCGGGTTCATAGCGGAAATACCAAACACCATGGAAAAATCCCGAAGCGGCAAGGTGGCGATTTACATGCCAAGCGACAATTGGAAGAGTATAAATTAAAGTTAAAAGAATTGATTGATCAGGAGGCATTTGAAGAGGCTGCCAATGTTCGTGATCAAATTAAAGCACTGGAAACAAAAATGCGGGGTGATGATAAATGACCTTACAACATTTCGTTGACGAGGCAACAAGCCCTTGGATGCGTGACGAAGGGCCTGACAATGATATTGTTTTAAGTTGTCGGATACGATTAGCACGTAACTTTGCCAATGTGTCTTTTCCGCTTGCCGCCGAAGAAGATGAGCTGGAAAAGATTATGCAGTTTTTTCAGCAAGAATATACGCATCAGTCATTTCAGGATTTTCAAGATTTGGAGTTTGTTCCAATCGAGGAGCTTACACCGACAGAAAAGCGTGTATTGGTTGAAAAACATTTGATCAGTCCTCATTTGGCAAAATATACGAAGGCTGCTGCCGCTGTTATCTCGAAAAATGAGCAAGTTTCTGTCATGATTAACGAAGAAGACCATATCCGTATTCAACTATATTTCCCTGGTTTGCAATTGGATAAAGCGTTAAATAAAGCATTTGAATTTGACGATTGGCTGGAAGAGAAAGTTAATTATGCATTTGATGAATCCCGTGGCTATTTAACCAGCTGTCCAACGAATGTGGGTACGGGAATGCGGGCTTCTGTTATGATGCATTTACCATCATTAGTATTAACCAGACAAATAAACCGAATGATTCCGGCAATTAATCAGCTTGGTTTAGTCGTTCGTGGGATTTATGGGGAAGGAAGCGAAGCAATCGGCAACATCTTCCAAATATCCAACCAGATTACATTGGGTAAATCCGAAGAAGATATTGTAGAAGATTTACAAAGTGTTGTAAAACAGTTGATTGAACAAGAGCGCAAAGCACGAACCCGATTAATGGAACAGTCAGGTATGCGTCTTGAGGATCGGGTTTATCGTTCATACGGAGTGTTAAAATACAGCCGGATCATTGAATCAAAAGAAGCTGCCAACTGTTTGTCAAATGTGCGATTAGGGATTGATTTGGGAATGATTGAACATGTTCCAAGAAGCATTTTAAATGAACTAATAATACTGACCCAACCAGGCTTTTTACAGCAATACGCAAAG
Source organism: Lentibacillus daqui (assembly GCF_027186265.1). NCBI lineage: Bacteria > Bacillati > Bacillota > Bacilli > Caryophanales > Bacillaceae > Lentibacillus > Lentibacillus daqui. Next base: position 96,556 of record NZ_CP114176.1, read on the forward strand.
AAAAACTTAACCGCCAATGAACGGGATGTATTAAGGGCATCACTTATTCGGGAACGGTTAAAATTAGAAAACGAGTAGGAGGACAACAATATGATGTTTGGACGTTTTACAGAACGAGCGCAAAAAGTTTTGGCGCTGTCTCAAGAAGAAGCGGTCAGACTTGGCCATAACAATATTGGTACAGAACATATTCTCTTGGGACTTGTTCGTGAAGGTGATGGTATTGCTGCCAAAGCATTGCAATCCTTAGGCCTTGAGGTAGAGAAGATCCAGCAGGAAGTAGAGGAATTAATTGGTGTTGGCAAGCAGGCCATGCAAACGATACATTATACACCACGTGCCAAAAAGGTAGTTGAGTTATCACAAGATGAAGCAAGAAAGTTAGGTCATTCCTATGTTGGTACGGAACATATTCTATTAGGATTGATTCGGGAAGGGGAAGGTGTCGCTGCACGGGTGTTAAATAACCTGGGAGTCAGCTTGAATAAAGCGCGTCAGCAGGTACTTCAACTGCTCGGTAGTAATGAATCACAAGCGGGCAGACAAGGCCGTGGCCAGTCGGCTAATGCTAATACTCCGACACTGGATTCATTGGCAAGGGATCTGACGGCAACAGCCAAGGACGGCAATGTTGACCCTGTAATTGGCCGTAGTAAAGAAATTGAACGTGTGATTCAAGTACTAAGCAGACGGACCAAGAATAATCCGGTATTAATCGGTGAGCCTGGTGTTGGGAAAACCGCTGTTGCGGAAGGTCTGGCCCAGCAAATCGTTGATAATGAGGTTCCGGAAACATTGCGCGATAAACGGGTGATGACGCTTGACATGGGGACCGTTGTTGCTGGTACCAAATACCGCGGAGAGTTTGAAGATCGCCTCAAGAAGGTGATGGAGGAAATCCGCCAGGCAGGCAATATTATTTTATTTATTGATGAATTGCATACATTAATCGGGGCCGGTGGTGCAGAAGGTGCGATCGATGCATCAAATATCTTGAAACCATCCCTGTCCCGCGGTGAATTGCAGTGCATTGGTGCGACAACTTTAGATGAATATCGTAAATATATTGAAAAGGATGCCGCGCTTGAACGCCGATTCCAGCCAATTCAGGTGGATGAACCAACATTGGAGGAAACGGTCTTGATCTTAAAGGGGCTTCGCGATCGTTATGAAGCACATCACCGGGTAACGATTACTGATGAGGCGATTGATGCGGCCGCAAATTTATCTGATCGCTACATATCAGATCGGTTTCTCCCGGATAAGGCGATTGATTTGATTGATGAGGCTGGATCCAAGGTGCGCCTGCGTTCATATACAGTTCCACCAGATCTAAAGCAATTGGAACAAAAATTGGAAGAAGTACGTAAGGAAAAAGATGCGGCAGTGCAAAGTCAGGAGTTTGAAAAGGCAGCATCTTTACGTGACTCCGAACAACGGTTGCGGGAAGAACTGGAGACAACGAAAAACCAGTGGAAAGAAAAACAGGGGCAAGAGAGTTCCGAAGTCACTGTAGAAGATATTGCCAACGTTGTATCCATCTGGACTGGTGTTCCAGTTGCAAGGCTTACCAAAGATGAGAGCGAACGGTTATTGAACATGGAAGAAATCTTACATGATCGGGTGATTGGCCAGCAAGAAGCAGTAAATGCAGTTGCCAAAGCGATTCGCCGGGCTCGTGCCGGATTGAAGGATCCAAAGCGTCCGATTGGTTCATTTATCTTTCTTGGACCTACAGGGGTTGGAAAAACGGAATTAGCGCGTGCTTTGGCCGAAGTCATGTTTGCCGATGAAGATGCGATGATTCGTATTGATATGTCGGAATACATGGAAAAACATGCAACATCAAGGTTGGTAGGTTCACCTCCAGGATATGTCGGCTATGAAGAAGGCGGGCAGCTAACAGAAAAAGTACGTAGAAAACCATATTCGGTAGTATTGCTTGATGAAATCGAAAAGGCACATCCGGAAGTTTTTAATATTTTGTTGCAAGTACTGGAAGATGGACGGTTAACTGACTCTAAAGGCAGGGTGGTTGACTTTCGTAATACCGTATTAATTATGACTTCAAACGTTGGTGCCAGCGAGTTAAAGCGTAACAAGTATGTTGGCTTTAATCTTGGTGATGAAACCAGTGAATATAAAGATATGAAGTCGAAGGTAATGAATGAGTTGAAAAAAGCTTTCCGTCCCGAGTTTTTAAACAGGATCGATGAAACAATCGTCTTCCATTCATTGGAGAAAAAACATATGCGCAATATTGTCGAACTAATGGTTAAACAATTGCAGCAACGCCTATCTGAACAGGAAATTAATTTCTCACTAACGGATAAGGCACTTGACAAAATTGCCAATGAAGGTTTTGATCCCGAATACGGGGCTCGGCCGTTACGCCGGTCAATCCAAAAAAACGTGGAAGACTTGCTTTCAGAGGAATTATTAAAAGAAACGATAGCCAAGGGACAAAAGGTAAAAATCGGTTTAAACAATAAAGGTGAATTTATTGTATTGACGTAAGGTAAAGATAAAAGAGCCAGTAGGGATACCTGCTGGCTTAAATATTAAAAAGTTAAGTAGTATAAAAATCCAGCCTCTATTCAGCATATGCCAGAATAGGCTCCGTCCGGCTCCAGCGCCCAGCTGCTAGTGTGCTTCCTTTATCTCCTGCGGTAGGAATGTTCGGTTAAAACCGCTGCTTTGCGCAGCAACACCGAACCACCCGTGTTGCACGGGCGCAGCACATACGCCGCTAACCGGGTGCTTGCGCCTTTGCTCTTTGTATGTGGCATTTTTATGGAATGGGAACTGGGGAATTGATAGATTGTTGTAACCTGAAAGATAGGTTTTTCGTGTACAATAGAGGAGAAGCGGAAAGGAATGGATAGTGTGGCAAAACGCAAGACGAAATTTGTGTGTCAGGCGTGCGGCTATGAATCAGCAAAGTGGATGGGGAAATGTCCAGGCTGTAATAGCTGGAATACGCTTGTGGAGGAAGTCGAAATAACCGGCGGCAAAAATGGACATCAAACAGAGCTGGATACCAAACAGGCAAGTAAACCGGAAAGGATAACGGCGATTGCATCACAAAAGGAACCACGGGTGACAACATCGTTAAAAGAATTCAACCGGGTATTGGGTGGCGGGATTGTTCCGGGTTCGCTTGTATTGATTGGTGGTGACCCAGGTATTGGCAAGTCCACATTGCTATTACAAATTTCCGCACAGCTTGCTGAAAAAGACCTTCAAGTGCTTTATATCTCTGGAGAAGAATCGGCCAGACAGACAAAACTTCGTGCCGATCGTCTGGGAATAACGGCCGATTCATTATACGTTTTGTCTGAAACCAATTTATTCGATATTTCCAATCAGATTGAGAAAATCAGTCCATCACTTGTTGTTATTGATTCAATTCAGACGATTTTTCGCGAAGAAGTTACCAGTGCTCCCGGTAGTGTATCACAGGTCCGGGAATGTACAAGTGAATTGATGAAAATCGCTAAAACCAATAGCATACCGATATTTATTGTTGGCCATGTAACCAAAGAAGGTGCCATCGCCGGGCCAAGGATGCTGGAGCATATGGTTGATGCTGTACTTTATTTTGAAGGGGAACGCCATCACACATACCGCATTTTGCGTAGTGTGAAAAATCGTTTTGGCAGTACCAATGAAATGGGAATCTTTGAAATGAAGGAGGCCGGTCTGCGTGAAGTGTTAAATCCATCAGAAATCTTTTTGGAAGAACGATCACGTGGGGCATCCGGATCAACTGTTGTAGCCTCGATGGAAGGAACAAGACCTGTGCTTGTGGAGATTCAGGCATTGATATCACCCTCCAGTTTTGGAAATCCACGTCGAATGGCAACAGGAGTGGATGCTAACCGGGTTCCATTATTAATGGCTGTATTGGAAAAACGGGTTGGATTAATGTTACAGAACCAGGATGCATATATTAAAGTTGCAGGTGGAGTGAAATTGGATGAACCGGCAATTGATTTGGCAATAGCAGTTGCGATTGCTTCCAGTTTTCGGGATCAGTCGACAAAGCCTGATGATATTTTTATTGGTGAGGTAGGATTAACAGGTGAAGTCAGACGTGTGTCCAGAATTGAACAACGTGTCAGAGAGGCAGCCAAGCTTGGTTTTAAACGTGTGATCTGTCCTGACAATAATTTGGACGGGTGGACGGCACCATCGTCCATTGAAGTAATTGGTGTGAAATCGGTGGAAGAGACACTGGAAGTGGGGCTTAAGTACTAAAACAGTCTGTGAATCTAGTTATTTTGGATTGACTTTATTTTCATTTTGTGATAAAATTTTAAATTTATTCAATTGACTCACAGCTGTGCTATTCTATATAATGTTAGTAGCTATAATTTTATTTTCTCGGTTAATTTTTGAAAGAACAGGTAATACTATTGGTTAGGAGGTGACAGTAATGCTGAAAAAAATTGTACATCTATTTTTCATTCTTACAGGTGGTACCATTGGGTATTTATATATACCGGATATCATTAAGTTATTAGATTTTACTAGTGCGAAATGGATCACATCCCCATATCTGGGCTTAATAATTGGTGCAGTAATTTTATTTATTTTCTCCTATTTGGTGGCAGATTATATTGTTAACTTCTTAAGATGGATAGAAGATGCATTGATTAGGATTCCCGTTGGAGATTTGTTGTTTGGAAGTTTAGGATTGATTGCCGGGCTGGTTGTTGCCTATCTTATCAACATACCATTAAGGTATATTGAGATTAGCCTGGTTTCACAGTTTGTTCCGTTATTTGTAACAATCTTGCTGGGCTACTTCGGTTTTCAAATCGGTTTTAGGCGCAGGGAAGAATTAATGAACCTGTTTAATTTTAACAGAAAAGAAAAGAAGTCGGTGACGCCCCAGAATGAAAAGGCGGCGGAGCAACAGCAGCCAAAAGCAAAGATACTTGATACAAGTGTTATTATTGATGGTCGGATTGCCGATATATGCCAAACGAAATTTTTAGAAGGAACCATTGTGATTCCACAATTTGTTTTAGGGGAGTTGCAGCATATTGCTGATTCATCGGATGCATTGAAGCGAAATCGGGGAAGACGTGGACTTGATGTACTGAACCGTATTCAAAAAGAATTGCCTGTAAAGGTTGAAATCTATGAAGGTGATTTTGAGGACATTCAAGAGGTCGATAGTAAACTGATTAAACTTGCCAAGGTTATTAACGGAATTGTAGTAACGAACGATTTTAACTTGAACAAGGTATGTGATCTGCAAGGTGTACGCGTTCTGAATATTAATGACCTGGCAAATGCAGTCAAGCCGGTTGTACTCCCGGGTGAGGAATTGGTTGTGCAGGTGATTAAGGACGGCAAAGAGCAGAATCAGGGCATCGCTTATTTGGATGATGGTACAATGATAGTTGTAGAAGAAGGGCGTAATTATATCGGCAAAACAATTGAAGTATTGATAACCAGTGTTTTGCAAACCTCTGCAGGCCGCATGATTTTCGCCAAACCAAAATTACTTGAAAAAGCATTGTAAAAGAGGTATAACTTATTAAGAGTAGAAAAAGTGATAACATAAGTATAATGTTATCACTTTTTAATTTAAGGTTGTTTTCCAAAAGATATTGCTTCGGAATGAGGGAAAAACCTTTTGGATGCGCTGGCTAAATAAAAAAGCGAGCATTAGGGTAAGACGTGCTCATACGAGTTAATGGGAATAATGAAGATGTAAAGGAAGGGGTACCATTCATGACCAATCAAGTACGTGTCCGTTATGCGCCAAGCCCAACCGGCCATTTGCATATTGGGAACGCAAGAACGGCACTTTTTAATTATTTATATGCAAAACATTTCGATGGCAAGTTTATTGTTCGTACAGAAGACACGGACGAAAAGCGGAATGTCGAAGGTGGCGAAGAGAGCCAATTTTATTATTTGAAATGGCTTGGTATCGAGTGGGATGAAGGTGCTGATGTTGGCGGCGAATATGGTCCATATCGGCAAATGGAGCGGCTGGATATTTATCAAAAGTATATTGATAAGTTGCTGGAAAGAGGTCTTGCATATAAATGCTATATGACCGAAGAAGAGCTTGATGCAGAACGTGAGGAACAACGGGCAAAAGGACAAGCACCAAAGTACTCCGGGGCGCATCGCGATTTAACTGCGGAACAAATTGCGGGCTATGAAGCCGAGGGTCGCAAACCAAGTATTCGTTTCCGTGTTCCGGATAACAAAACCTATACGTTCCCGGATATTGTTCGAGGAAATATTACCTTTGAATCAAGTGATTTTGGTGACTGGGTGATTGTTAAAAAGAACGGCATACCAACTTATAATTTTGCGGTGGCAGTTGATGATCATTTGATGCAAATCTCCCATATACTACGTGGGGAAGAGCATATTTCCAATACACCGAAACAAATGATGATTTATGAAGCGTTTGGCTGGGAGCCGCCGCAATTTGGACATATGACCCTGATCTTGAATGAAGACCGGAAAAAGCTGAGTAAACGTGATGAACATATTGTCCAATTTATTGAGCAATATCGTAATCTGGGGTATTTGCCGGAAACTTTATTCAACTTTATTACATTACTCGGCTGGTCACCGGTTGGCGAGGAAGAAATCTTTACAAAGGATCAATTGATAGAGATGTTTGACCCGGATCGGTTGTCTACCTCCGCTGCTGTTTTCGACCCGCAAAAGCTAAAATGGATGAACAATGAATATATTAAGGCATTGGATATGGAGACGTTTATTGACCTGACCTTACCGTATTTAGTTAAAGAAGGCAAAATACCGGCTGATATGGATGAAGATACAAGAGTGTGGGCGGAAAAGGTAGTTGCCTTGTACAAGGAACAGTTACGATATGGTGCAGAAATCGTAGAACTAACCGAATTGTTCTTCAGGAAACATATTGACTATGATGAGGCCTGCATGGAAGTATTACGGGAGGAACAGGTTCCGGAAGTACTTCAGGTATTTACCGATAAACTGATTCATCTGGACGATTTTAATAAAGACACGATCAAAGCACAAATTAAAGCTACCCAAAAAGAAACGAAACATCGGGGTAAAAAGTTGTTTATGCCGATTCGCGTAGCAACTACCGGCCAAATGCATGGTCCGGAGTTGCCAATGGCTATTGAGCTATTGGGAAAAGAAGTGGTGCTGGCCCGTCTGGATAAAATTCTTACACAGCTTGGGGCGTAATGTGTTCACATTTAGGTGAAAATATAATATAGTAAAGGTAAGTATAACAAAATATTGAACGTGGATAAGGAGAAGTAAAAAACGTCTTTTTACTCAGAGAGAATCACCATTGGCTGCGAGTGATTTTAAAAACCGTTTTCGAAATGCACCTTGGAGTCCGTTGTGGGGAGACAATCAACATGGCGGCGGTACCTTGCCGTTATCTGGATAGAAGTTGGGAGAGTATATCTCCAAGCAGAGTGGGACCGCGCATTGGCGTCTCTGTGTAGTCGTTTTACACAGAGGCGCCTTTTTATTAGAAAATTAAGGGGGTCGCTCGAATGGGAATTTTTAAACGAATGAAAGAAGATATGGACGTTGTTTTTGAACAGGATCCTGCTGCACGCACTTATTTTGAGGTTTTTCTGACATATTCCGGCTTGCATGCCATCTGGTCCCATCGGATTGCCCATGCCTTATATAAGCGGAATTTAAGGTTTCTTGCTCGGGCGATTTCGCAATTAAGCCGGTTCTTCACCGGAATAGAAATCCATCCAGGCGCAAAAATTGGCCGGCGTTTTTTCATTGACCATGGCATGGGGGTTGTCATTGGTGAGACGTGTGAAATCGGAGATAACGTGACAGTATTTCAGGGCGTCACGTTAGGTGGTACAGGAAAGGAAAAAGGCAAACGCCATCCAACAGTAAAAGATAATGCCTTGATCTCCACGGGTGCCAAGGTGCTGGGGTCCATTACGATTGGTGAAAGTGCTAAAGTGGGCGGCGGATCGGTAGTGTTACATGATGTTCCCGATCATGCAACGGTGGTCGGTATCCCCGGGAAAGTCGTTAAACAAAATGGGGAAAAGGTACGCCGTGATTTAGACCATCATAAAATGCCGGATCCCATTACTGATCGGTGTCAACAATTGCAGGAGGAAATCGACTCATTGCGAAAAGAACTAGCAGAATTGAAGGAAGGGAAACAACATGTCAATAACTCTTTATAATACACTGACACGCAAAAAGGAGACATTTGAACCGCTGGTACCGGGAAAGGTAAGCATGTATGTTTGCGGGCCGACCGTTTACAATTATATTCATATCGGGAATGCCAGGCCGGCGATTGTTTTTGATACGGTAAGAAGATATCTGGAATATAGCGGGTATGATGTTGACTATATATTAAATTTCACCGATGTGGATGATAAGATTATTAAAGCAGCGAAAGAGGCAGGTGAAGACGTCCCGGAATTGGCAGATCGCTTTATTCAAGCATATTTGCAAGATGTCGGTGCATTGGGCGTAAAACAGGCAACATTGAATCCGCGCGTAACCGAAACAATGGACGATATTATCGATTTTATCGCCACATTAATAGATAAAGGCTATGCCTATAGTGTGGATGGGGATGTGTATTTTAAACCACGTGCATTTGCCGGTTATGGAAAACTATCGCATCAATCCATCGATGAGCTCAGATCCGGTGCCAGAATTCAAATCGGCGAGAAAAAGACTGATCCTCTTGATTTTGCTTTATGGAAAAAGGCAAAATCCGATGAAATTGCCTGGGAAGCTCCCTGGGGGAAAGGGCGCCCTGGCTGGCATATAGAATGTTCGGCTATGGCGAGAAAGTATCTGGGTAACACAATCGATATCCATGCGGGCGGACAGGATCTGACTTTCCCGCATCATGAAAATGAAATCGCCCAGTCGGAGGCATTGACGGGGGAGCCATTTGCGAGATATTGGATGCATAATGGCTATATCAACATTGATAATGAAAAAATGTCCAAATCACTCGGGAACTTTGTTTTAACCAGAGAATTAATTGAGCAGCATGATCCACAGGTTATCCGTTTCTTTATGCTAAGTGTCCATTACCGTAATCCGATTAATTTTAGTGCGGAATTGCTGGAAAGCGCCAAAAACAGTCTGGAACGAATCAAGACCGCCTATCATAACCTTGGATATCGCAAACAAACAAGTATGAATTTAAAACAGGATACAGATCAATGGTTGTTGAAAATAAACGATCTAAGGAAACAGTTTGAAACAGAAATGAATGATGATTTTAATACGGCGAATGCAATTTCGGTATTATTTGACCTGACGAAAGAAGCAAATGTTTATTTGGAATCCAGTCAAACCTCAACAATGGTTATTGATGCTTTTCAAACAACAATAAAAGATTTACTTGGCGTTCTGGGCTTAACAATCGAGGAAGAGGAGGAGCTCCTGGATAATGAGATTGACGCACTTATTCAGGAACGGTCTCAGGCAAGGAAGGATCGCAATTTTAAACGAGCCGACGAAATTCGTGAGACGTTAAAGGCGAAACAGATTATTCTGGAAGATACCCCGCAAGGAACACGCTGGAAAAGGGGCTAATCATGGAGCTTGAAGTAAAACAGTTGAAAAGTTTGGCCCTTGCCTATATGGGTGACGCAGTTTATGAGATGCATATTCGGGAACACCTGCTTCGTTCGGGACAGGTGAAACCGAATCAACTGCATCGCCAAGCGGTCACCTTTGTTTCAGCGAAGGCACAGGCAGCGATTATTTTACATTGGCTGGACATAAACTTGTTGACCGAAGAAGAAGAACGGGTTGTTGCTCGGGGACGTAATGCAAAGTCGGGTTCCACTCCGAAAAACACCAACGTCCAGACTTATCGATACAGCACAGCATTTGAGGCATTAATTGGCTATCAATATTTACTGGAAAACAAGGAACGGCTGCATGAACTGTTATCAAGAGCTGTATTGTTTATCGAGGGAGGGAGCTAAAAATAGATGGGACAGGAAATCATTATTGGTAAAAATCCAGTTATTGAAGCATTGAAGTCTGGCAGACCCGTTAATAAATTATTGCTTTCTGAGCAATTGAATGCAAATGTCCAGGGAAAATTACAGCATCTTGCCAAACAAGCCGATACCATGGTGCAAAAGGTACCGAAAAGCAAACTGGACAAGCTGGCAAATGGCAACCACCAGGGAGTGATCGCCTATGTCGCCGCTTACCAATACGCATCAATCGATGACTTATTCGCCAAGGCTGACAAACAAAATGAAGTACCTTTTTTTATTGTTTTGGATGAACTGGAAGACCCGCACAATCTTGGTTCGATACTAAGGACGGCAGATGCGGCTGGTGCCCATGGTGTGATTATCCCGAAACGGCGTTCTGTTGGTTTGACCGCGGTGGTAGCAAAAACCGCCGCCGGTGCACTGGAGCATGTACCGGTTGCTAGGGTAACCAATATTGCCACAACGATTGAATCATTAAAAGCTAAAAACGTTTGGGTTGTGGGAACTGCGGCAGAGGGGACGGAAGATTATCGTTTGCTTGAAGGTTCGTTACCAATTGCGATTGTCATAGGCAATGAAGGTAAGGGTATGAGCCGTCTGGTGAAAGAAAAATGTGACTGGACCGTCAGTCTGCCAATGACAGGACATGTCTCTTCCTTGAATGCATCTGTTGCTTGCGGCCTGCTTTTGTATGAAGTGTTCAGGAAACGGTATCCGCTCGGTGATTGACCAATGAATGTAATTGTTGTTGATGGCTATAACGTTATCGGCGCCTGGGAAGAACTTAAGCGGCTAAAGGAAAAGGATATGTCACAAGCCAGAGATCGTTTAATCGAAAAGATGGCGGAGTATCAATCATTTACGAATCAGCGGGTCATTGTTGTATTCGATGCTTACTTTGTAAAAGGTCTTGCCAATAAATATAATGAATCCAAAGTTGAAGTTATTTATACAAAGGAGAAGGAAACAGCGGATGAATGTATTGAGCGAATTGTTAAGGATTTAAAGAATGTCGACAATCAGGTATATGTGGCAACCTCTGATTATGCTGAACAACGTACGATTTTTGGACGGGGTGCGTTACGTAAATCAGCCAGGGAGCTGTTTATTGAATTGAAAAATATCGAAATGGAAATTGAGGAAAGTATTGACCAATATACGAAGGAAAAGCCGCAACGAAAAATATTGCTTGAAAAGGATATACTGGAAACATTTGAAAAATGGCGGCGCGGGGATAAATGATCAACGCGTCGTTTTAACTAAACATTCGCTTTCACTTTTCTGTTGAACTCTGCAAGCGGTTACGATATACTGATTTTATATGGACTGTTCAGTCGAGGAGGTCGTACTTGGTGAGTGTCAAGCTAAAAGAAACGTATTATAGCAAACTAGAGATGCTTGATGATGATGCGATCATCCAATTGATCCAGGGTGGAAATGGCCATGCACTTGATTATTTGATTCACAAGTACCGAAGTTTTGTACGCGCAAAGGCACGTACCTATTTTTTAATTGGCGCAGATAAGGAAGATATTGTACAAGAAGGAATGATTGGCCTGTATAAGGCAATTCGGGACTATGATGGGGAAAAACTGTCATCGTTCAAAGGGTTTGCAGAGCTTTGTATAACCCGGCAAATCATTACCGCGGTTAAAACAGCAACAAGGCAAAAGCATATTCCGCTCAATTCCTATGTATCCCTGGACAAGCCAATCTATGATGAAGAATCCGATCGCACCCTGCTTGATGTGATCGCAGGCTCAAAAGCGATTGATCCGCAAGAATTGTTAGTGAATAGAGAACGGTATGGTGATATGGAAGATAAATTATCTGAATTGCTAAGCAGCTTGGAACAGCAGGTATTAAATTTATATTTGGACGGACAAACCTATCAGGAAATTTCAGTGGAATTAAAACGACATGTGAAGTCAATCGACAATGCGCTGCAACGGATAAAACGTAAACTTGAACATTTACTTGACTCAAGTGAACTTAGTTTATAAGTAGTGTTCAAAAGGGGGATAAAAAGGACCGAGGTTTTAGCAGAAGATCCTTTTCCTGGTACATGAGGAGCGAAAAAGCAAGCCAACGAACTTTTTCAAAGGAGGCCGACTAAAAACGGGCTTGCGCTCAGGCGTCGGCATACCCCTTTTGCAGAAGCACGTCATTTTTACCGGACTTTTTGAACATCCTCTATGAGCAAACATTGACATTGTTTATTAACAGTGCTACATTATTGTGAGGACTTTGTTGCGGGTTTAACAATGTTCCATATCCCTCTGACAGAGGTGAGATGATGAATAAAAAGGTAACATTGGCATGTGCAATATGTTCAAGTCGAAATTATACAACAAGTAAGAATCCATCCGCTCAACCCTTACGCTTGGAAGTACGGAAATATTGCAAAACATGCGGAAAACATACATTACACCGTGAAACGAAGTAAGCTGGAGCCGGACGTGATTTACTTTGGCGCAATCGGAATAGAGAGTGACTCTTTATACTTTCTTCTTTTTTAACGATAGGGATAATTTGGGGGACAAGCACATGAAAATCTTTACTTTTTTTAAAAATGTGACCCGGGAAATGAAAAAGGTTAGCTGGCCAAAAGGAAATGAATTATCAAGCTATACAATAACAGTTGTAGCGACAGTTGTTTTTGTCACTGTTTTCCTTACATTGGTCGATCTTGGGGTAACACAAATACTAGAATTGTTTTAACTGAATAATAATGACATTTTTATGTTATAATGAAAATAAACAGAATAAAGATTCTTTCTTGGAAACCCGGGATTAACGGGTTTTTTAATATTGATTGATAATGGTTTAAAAGTTTCGCCTGGTTTGGGGTGAGGAATGAGTCTTGCCTCCTGCTAATCTATGGCAACTAAAAAGGAGGGAAGGACAAGCGGTTTGTCCGGTTCTGATGGAGAAAAAATGGTATGTTGTTCATACGTATTCAGGGTATGAAAATAAGGTAAAAACGAATTTGGAAAAACGTGTAGAATCAATGGGTATGGAAGATAACATTTTTCGTGTAATTGTTCCTGAGGATGAAGAAACAGAAATTAAAAATGGCAAGAAGAAAGTAATGAAGAAGAAATTTTTCCCGGGGTATGTATTAACCGAAATGATTATGACCGATGATTCATGGTATGTTGTGAGAAATACGCCTGGTGTCACCGGGTTTGTTGGTTCAAGTGGTCATGGATCAAAACCAACGCCATTGTTGCCTGATGAGGTTGATGCAGTGTTAAAACGAATGGGGATGGCTGATTCTGCCGCGCAGGTTGATTTTGAAATCAAGGAAAATGTGACAGTTACTGAAGGACCATTTGAGAACTTTACCGGTACAATTGAGCAAATCGATACCGATAAACAGAAAGTGAAGGTGCATGTCAATATGTTTGGCAGAGAAACACCGGTTGAATTAGACTTCTCTCAGATCCAAAAACTGTAGAATTGAAAGAATAAGCCTTGCATTATTTGCTGTTTCATGCTAAAATTCTTTTGTTATTCATGACCTCCGTGTTTCATTGGAGGGCGATATGAGTGGGAGGGGAAATCCCTATTACCACATCACGGACTTTAAGGAGGTGTGTCTCGTGGCTAAAAAAGTAATCAAATTAGTAAAATTGCAAATCCCGGCTGGAAAAGCAAACCCAGCACCACCGGTAGGACCGGCATTAGGTCAAGCGGGTGTAAACATCATGGGATTTTGTAAGGAATTTAATGCACGTACGCAAGATCAAGCTGGTATGATTATTCCGGTTGAAATCACGGTTTTTGAAGACCGTTCATTTACATTTGTTACAAAAACTCCCCCTGCAGCTGTTCTGCTGAAAAAAGCAGCTGGAATAGATACTGCATCAGGTGAGCCGAATCGTAATAAAGTCGCCACAGTAAAACGCGACAAAGTAAAAGAAATTGCGGAAACCAAAATGCCTGACTTAAATGCTGCTGATGTAGATGCAGCGATGCGTATGGTTGAAGGAACAGCCAAAAGCATGGGCATTGCGATAGAAGACTAATACAAAAAGCGTAAACGGCCGCTGGAGCTAGACTAACACAACTAGACTAACACAAAAAGTTGAATGCTCATCATTTGATAGTACAGGTTGCGATAACGGGTGTTGTTTTGCCCTCGCAGCCTTTTTCGTGAAAGACAGGCATCGTACGGTAAGCCAAGGATAAGGGTCTCAATCAGATGGATCTGGTCTTGGCAAGCGGGGGAACAGGAAGGGTTGTTTTCCCAAGTGGGAGGTATAACCGCTATAAACCACAAACCATAGGAGGAAATAAAATGGCTAAAAAAAGTAAAAGGTATCAAGAAGCAGTAAAGCTTGTTGATCGTTCAAAATCATATGAACCACAAGAAGCGATTGCATTAGTAAAACAAACGGCTAAGGCCAACTTTGATGAAACGGTTGAAGCTGCATTTCGTTTGGGTGTAGATCCGAAGAAAGCTGACCAGCAAATTCGTGGTGCTATGGTACTACCACACGGAACCGGTAAAACACAACGTGTACTGGTTTTTGCAAAAGGTGACAAAGCAAAAGAGGCAGAGGCCGCTGGTGCAGATTATGTAGGAGATCAGGATCTCATCAATAAAATCAACCAAGGATGGTTTGATTTTGATGTTATTGTTGCAACACCAGACATGATGGCTGAGGTTGGTAAATTGGGACGTGTGCTTGGACCAAAAGGTTTAATGCCTAACCCTAAAACTGGTACAGTTACTTTTGAAGTGGAAAAAGCCGTTAACGAAATTAAAGCTGGTAAAGTAGAATACCGTGTTGATAAATCAGCAAACATTCATGTACCAATCGGCAAAATTTCATTTGATAATGAAAAATTGGTTGATAATTTCGCGGCAATCACCGAACAACTGATCAAGGTTAAGCCACAGGCAGCAAAAGGTGTTTATATGCGTAATGCCAGTGTAACATCAACAATGGGTCCTGGAGTTCGCGTAGATATCTCCAGTTATCGTTAAATCGAGGATTGACTTTTTGTTTGCAAAACGTTATACTAAGTTGCGTTATTAAATCGAATACGTTATACCGTAGACAGCAGGTGCGAGATAATCGCTTAATTTCCCGCCGAGGTGGTTAAAGACAAATATATTATCATTGATAACTATTTTTGTTGGAAAAGCCTTCATGTCTACATGAAGGCTTTTCCTTTGATGTCCGGTATGATGGAGAACATTACAGGAGGTGGAATAATGGCAAACACAAATGTTATTGAGCAAAAGAAACAACTTGTCCAAGATATAGCTGACAAATTTAGTGCCAGTCAATCAACGGTATTAGTTGATTATCGCGGCCTTGATGTTGCTGAAGTGACCGAGTTACGTAAACAACTTCGCGATGCAAACGTTGAATTTAAAGTTTACAAGAACTCCATGGCCCGCCGTGCTGTTGAATCTGCGGAACTTGGAGAACTAACTGATGTACTGGTTGGTCCGACCGCCATTGCATTTAGTAATGAAGATGTTATTGCACCAGCCAAAATTTTGAATAGCTTTGCCAAGGAACATGACGCATTGGAAATCAAAGGCGGCGTTATTGAAGGCGAAATTGCCACGCTTGAACAAATCAGCGAACTTGGTAACCTGCCAAACTACGAAGGTATGGTCGCTATGTTGCTTAGTGTATTACAAGCTCCGATCCGCAACTTTGCATATGCTGCAAAATCGGTTGCTGATCAAAAAGAAGAACAAGGTGCTTAAACCACAACCTATTCTGGAATAAACGAATAATTAAATGAAATTAGGAGGAAAAATCATGACAAAAGAGCAAATTATTGATGCTATTAAAGAAATGTCAGTTCTAGACTTGAACGATCTTGTTAAAGCAATTGAAGAAGAATTTGGAGTAACAGCTGCAGCACCAGTTGCAGTAGCAGGTGGCGCTGGCGGCGGAGAAGCTGCTGAGGAGCAAACAGAATTTGATGTTGTACTTGAAAGTGCCGGAGATTCTAAAATTAAAGTTGTTAAAGCAGTTAAAGAAATCACTGGCCTTGGCTTGAAAGATGCAAAAGATTTAGTAGATAACGCTCCAAAAGCTATTAAAGAAGCTGTATCTAAAGATGAAGCTGAAGAATTAAAAGGTAAACTTGAAGAAGTTGGAGCAACTGTTGAACTGAAGTAGTTAGATAAGAAAGCCTGCTGGATTCCAGTGGGCTTTCCATCTGTTTGGTAAAGCGAGGATGCCGGATCCAGACATTGAACATCCTCTAAAGTGATTCTTTTGGTTTCACTTTTTCTTCCTTAGTACACTATAAACAAAGTGGGTGCAAAATGGCCGAGCAATACTTTTCACAACAACCCCAATCTGAAAGTTCACCCAAGACATGGAGCTATCAATTAAAAGGCAAATTGTATACATTCACAAGTGATCATGGCGTATTTTCGAAAAACGAGGTTGATTTTGGTTCGCGGTTATTGATCGAGGAATTTAAAGAACCGGATCAACATGGAGATTTGCTCGATCTTGGCTGCGGATACGGACCAATCGGTATTTGCGTTGCCGACCATTTATCAAATCGGCGTGTAGTAATGACTGACATTAATGAACGTGCCTTAAAATTGGCTCGTGAGAATGCGGCTATGAACCATGTTAATAATGTAGAGCTTTTCCACAGTGATCGATTTGCCAATTTATTGGATCGAAAATTCGCTGCCATCCTTACTAATCCACCGATAAGGGCCGGCAAAAAAACCGTTCATGCCATGTTGGAAGAAAGCAAACTCGCCTTATTAGACCAAGGTGAATTATGGGTAGTCATGCAAAAGAAGCAAGGAGCACCATCAACGAAAGACAAATTACAAACATTATTTGGAAATGTAGAGGTGGTCGCGCGTTCGAAAGGCTATTATATTATGCGCGCTAAAAATTAGAGTAATGTTATTACCATGCTTGATTAAATCTAAAGTGTAACGTTTGACCTTGTATTTCTACTATGGTATTATAATAAAATGCTAACATGGAAATGCTTTGTCAAGGGGAATTTTTGTGGAAATCAAACGTATATTTCATTGGTGAACGGAGACAATGATAAAATGGGAAACTTATCTAATTAGAGAAGCCGCACGTTTTTTATTTTAATGCTTCTCGCTATAGGCTCCCTGTTGATGGTTTATGCAGCGGTTAAGTTTTGTTGATATCCGCTCATCACGAATTGATTTTATCATTCCATCAAGACCACCTTACATTTATAGTAGCATGTTTAGCAGATTTTAGTAAGAGTTTATTTTATGTTTATGATTCGAGGAACAGAACCGAAATGGCAAATCGTTTTGGTTATGTTTTTCTAATATAATAGTTGTTTTTCAAGTTTGTGTGATGAAAAATGATGGATTTGAGAGGTGAAGCAGTTGACAGGTCAATTAGTTCAATATGGACGGCACCGCCAACGCAGGAGCTATGCGCGCATTAGTGAGGTTTTGGAACTACCTAACCTAATCGAAATCCAAACCGCTTCTTATCAATGGTTTTTAGAAGAAGGATTGCGGGAAATGTTTCAGGACATTTCACCGATTGAGGATTTTACTGGAAACCTATCATTGGAATTTGTCGATTATAGTTTAGGTGAACCCAAATACCCTGTCGATGAATCGAAGGAACGAGATGTTACGTATAATGCTCCGCTTCGTGTGAAGGTTCGTTTAATTAATAATGAAACCGGTGAAGTAAAAGAGCAGGAAGTATTTATGGGTGACTTCCCGCTTATGACTGATACAGGCACATTTATTATCAATGGAGCCGAGCGTGTTATCGTGTCACAGCTTGTTCGCTCTCCAAGTGTCTATTACAACGAAAAAATTGATAAAAATGGGAAAAGGGGCATCACTGCAACAGTCATCCCAAATCGTGGGGCATGGTTGGAGTTTGAAACAGATGCAAAAGATGTTGCCTATGTCCGGATTGACCGAACACGTAAACTGCCAATTACCGTGTTATTACGTGCGCTTGGATTTGGAACAGATCAGGAAATCATTGACCTGATCGGTGAAAATGAATACTTGAAAAATACATTAGATAAAGATAATACAGAAACAACGGAAAAGGCACTCCTTGAAATTTATGAGCGTTTACGTCCTGGTGAACCACCAACCGTAGACAACGCCAAAAGTCTATTAATTTCCCGTTTTTTTGATCCTAAACGGTATGATTTAGCACATGTTGGCAGATACAAGATGAACAAGAAACTGCACATAAAAAATCGTTTGTTTAATCAGGTCCTGGCTGAACCGGTTGTTGATCAGGAGACTGGAGAAGTGTTGGCGCAAAAAGGGGATCGACTAGAACGGAAATTACTAAACAAACTGCTCCCTTATTTGGAAAAAGACGAAGAAATGCTGGGCGAACAAATCCTTGAACCACATGACGGTGTGTTGGAAGAGCCGATTCGGATTCAGTCGATTAAAATTATGGATCCAACTGACCCTAGTGGAGAACGGGAATTAACAGTTATCGGTAACGCAGGGATTGAAAACAGTGCGAAAAACATCATGCCTGCAGATATATTATCAGCAATTAGTTATTTCTTTAACCTGCTGTACAAAGTTGGCGATACGGATGATATCGACCATCTTGGTAACAGAAGGTTGCGTTCCGTTGGTGAATTGCTGCAAAACCAATTTCGCATTGGGCTATCCCGTATGGAACGTGTTGTGCGTGAAAGGATGTCTATTCAGGACACATCCAGTATTACACCACAGCAACTAATTAATATTCGCCCGGTAATTGCTTCTATCAAAGAATTTTTTGGCAGTTCGCAGCTGTCACAATTTATGGATCAAACCAACCCACTGGCAGAGCTTACTCATAAGCGGCGTTTATCTGCATTAGGACCTGGTGGATTAACGCGGGAACGTGCCGGAATGGAAGTTCGTGACGTACACTATTCACACTACGGTCGTATGTGTCCGATTGAAACTCCTGAAGGTCCTAATATCGGTTTGATTAACTCGTTGTCCAGTTATGCCAAAGTAAATAAGTTCGGCTTTATCGAAACACCATATCGTCGGGTTGACCCGGATACTGGCAGAGTAACTGCACAAATTGATTATCTGACCGCTGATGAAGAGGATAATTATGTTGTTGCTCAGGCAAACGCACCTTTAAACGAGGATGGAAGCTTTAGTGAGGAAGAGGTTATTGCTCGTTTCCGCGGGGAGAACACAGCCGTACCGAGAGAACGTATTGATTATATGGACGTATCACCAAAACAAGTTGTTTCGGCAGCGACAGCATGTATTCCGTTCTTGGAAAATGACGACTCCAATCGTGCGTTGATGGGTGCGAACATGCAACGTCAAGCGGTGCCATTGATGAATCCGGAAGCACCGATCGTCGGAACAGGCATGGAGTATGTTTCCGGAAAAGACTCCGGTG
Organism: Lentibacillus daqui; assembly: GCF_027186265.1. NCBI lineage: Bacteria > Bacillati > Bacillota > Bacilli > Caryophanales > Bacillaceae > Lentibacillus > Lentibacillus daqui. The sequence continues at coordinate 115,967 of NZ_CP114176.1, forward strand.
CAGCAATTATCTGTCGTCACGCCGGCATTGTGGAACATGTAGAAGCCAAAGAAGTACACGTGCGCCGAATTGCAGAAGTTGACGGAAAAGAAGTTAAAGGTGACCTGGATCGTTATAAATTGCAGAAATATATCCGTTCCAATCAGGGGACATGTTACAACCAGCGTCCAATTGTCAGTGCTGGAGACCGGGTAACTAAAGGTGAGATCCTTGCTGATGGTCCTTCGATGGAAAAAGGTGAGCTGGCACTTGGAAGAAATCCGCTCGTTGCCTTTATGACCTGGGAAGGATATAACTATGAAGATGCGATCATTATGAGTGAGCGTCTTGTAAAAGATGATGTTTATACATCCATTCACGTGGAGGAATATGAATCAGAGTCGCGGGATACCAAGCTCGGACCGGAAGAGATTACAAGGGATATTCCGAACGTTGGTGAAGACGCCTTAAAGAATCTCAACGAACAAGGGATCATCCGTATTGGCGCTGAAGTTACTGATGGCGATATTTTGGTCGGGAAAGTAACACCAAAAGGCGTCACAGAGCTATCCGCAGAAGAACGTCTGCTTCATGCCATTTTTGGTGAAAAAGCGCGTGAAGTTCGTGATACATCACTACGGGTACCGCATGGCGCTGGTGGAATTGTTCTGGATGTCAAGATCTTTAACCGTGAAGACGGCGATGAACTGCCTCCTGGAGTAAATCAGCTTGTACGTGTTTATATTGTACAAAAACGTAAAATTCATGAAGGCGACAAAATGGCAGGCCGCCACGGTAACAAAGGGGTTATCTCGAAAATCTTGCCAGAAGAGGATATGCCGTTTTTACCAGATGGTACCCCAGTTGATATTATGCTTAACCCATTAGGTGTTCCGTCACGAATGAATATTGGACAGGTGTTCGAATTGCACTTGGGTATTGCAGCAAGACGATTAGGTATTCATGTGGCAACACCGGTATTTGATGGTGCAAGGGAAGAAGACGTGTGGGAAACCCTGGAAGAGTCCGGTATGCCGCGGGATGCTAAAACAATACTGTATGATGGCAGAACCGGGGAACCGTTTGATAACCGTGTTTCTGTTGGGGTCATGTATATGATCAAACTGGCACACATGGTTGACGATAAGTTACATGCCCGTTCAACCGGGCCATATTCACTCGTTACACAACAACCGCTCGGTGGTAAAGCACAATTTGGCGGTCAGCGCTTTGGTGAAATGGAAGTTTGGGCGCTTGAAGCATATGGTGCTGCCTATACCTTGCAAGAAATTCTTACTGTTAAATCAGATGATGTTGTTGGTCGTGTGAAAACGTACGAATCGATCGTCAAAGGTGATAATGTACCTGAACCTGGTGTACCAGAGTCATTTAAAGTATTAATTAAAGAACTACAAAGTCTTGGGTTAGACGTCAAGGTTCTATCAAGTGACGAAGAAGAAATTGAAATGCGGGAAATCGAGGAAGAGGATACCGAATCTGCAAGCAAACTTAACCTGGAAGTTGAACAAAGTTAATTACAACCAAAGATGTTGGCATGGAACTTGCTAACATCTTTAGGTTTTAGCATAATGAGGAAATCGGACACTAAAAAGGGAGGTAGGCCCCTTGCTAGATGTAAACAACTTTGAGTATATGAAAATTGGTTTAGCATCATCAGAGAAAATCCGCTCATGGTCATATGGTGAGGTTAAAAAGCCGGAAACGATTAATTATCGTACATTAAAGCCGGAGAAGGATGGGCTTTTTTGTGAGCGTATTTTTGGACCCACGAAGGATTGGGAATGTCATTGCGGAAAGTATAAACGAGTGCGCTACAAGGGTGTTGTATGTGACCGTTGTGGTGTGGAGGTAACCAAGGCAAAAGTTCGTCGTGAGCGGATGGGACATATTGAGCTTGCCGCACCAGTTTCACATATTTGGTATTTTAAAGGAATCCCGAGCAGAATGGGACTCGTACTGGATATGTCACCACGTGCATTGGAAGAGGTTATTTATTTCGCGGCATATATTGTCACTGATCCCGGCAGTACGCCATTGGAGAGGAAGCAATTATTATCCGAGAAAGAATACCGTGCCTATTATGATAAATATGGGAAAACGTTCAAGGCACAAATGGGCGCCGAGGCAATTCGCAAACTTCTTGAGGATATTGACCTCGACAAAGAGGCGGATATACTAAAAGAAGAACTCAAAACGGCGCATGGTCAACGACGCACCCGTGCAATTAAACGATTGGAAGTACTGGAGGCATTCCGTCATTCCGGTAATGAACCGTCCTGGATGGTTATGGATGTGTTGCCGGTTATCCCGCCTGAAATCAGGCCGATGGTTCAATTGGACGGCGGACGTTTTGCAACCTCTGATTTAAATGATTTATATCGTCGCGTTATTAACCGCAATAATCGTTTGAAGCGCCTCCTGGATCTTGGTGCACCAAGTATTATTGTGCAAAATGAGAAACGAATGCTGCAGGAAGCAGTCGATGCTTTAATCGATAACGGTCGCCGCGGCCGCCCGGTAACCGGCCCAGGTAACCGGCCGTTAAAATCATTGTCACATATGCTGAAGGGAAAACAAGGTCGCTTCCGCCAAAACTTATTAGGTAAGCGGGTTGATTATTCCGGCCGTTCTGTTATCGTTGTTGGACCACACTTGAAAATGTACCAGTGTGGCTTGCCAAAGGAAATGGCTTTGGAACTGTTTAAACCGTTTATCATGAAAGAACTTGTGGAAAAGGGATTGGCGCATAACATTAAATCAGCCAAACGTAAAATTGAGCGGGTTCATCCTGAGGTTTGGGATGTTTTAGAAGATGTTATTAAAGAACATCCGGTATTGCTTAACCGGGCTCCAACCTTACACCGACTTGGGATTCAGGCTTTTGAACCGACATTGGTTGAAGGTCGTGCGATTCGTTTGCATCCACTTGTTTGTACAGCATACAATGCCGATTTTGATGGAGACCAAATGGCGGTACACGTACCGTTGTCAGCTGAAGCGCAGGCGGAAGCACGAATTTTAATGCTTGCTGCCCAGAACATCCTGAACCCGAAAGATGGCAAACCAGTTGTTACGCCGTCTCAGGACATGGTGTTGGGAAACTATTATTTAACGCTTGAACGGGAGAATGCAATTGGTGAAGGCTCTGTTTTTAACGATATCAATGAAGCGTTAATTGCTTACCAAAATGGTTATGTACATTTGCACACACGAATAGCTGTTAAGGCATCTAGTGTAAACAATGAGACCTTTACTGAAAAACAGCAAAATCAATTGTTACTAACAACGGTAGGGAAATTAATATTTAATGAGATTTTATCTGATTCGTTCCCATATATTAACGAACCAACCAAGACCAATCTTGAGGTTCGGACACCGGAGAAATATTTCGTGGAAAACGGAACGAATATAAAAGAGGAAATTGAAAAACGTGAGCTGATCAAACCATTCAAAAAAGGGTTTTTGGGCGATATTATTGCGGAAGTATTCAAGAAATTTAAAGTCAGTGAAACTTCCAAAATGCTTGACCGCATGAAGGACCTTGGCTACAGCTTTTCTACCAAGGCTGGTATGACAGTTGGGGTATCCGATATTGTGGTATTGAAAGAAAAAGAGGATATTCTGGAAGATGCACAGCAAAAAGTAGATAAGGTATTGAAACAATTTCGTCGTGGTTTAATCACGGAGGAAGAACGCTATGACCGTGTTATTGCGGTATGGTCACAAGCGAAGGATACCATTCAGGATAAATTGATGGGGTCGCTGAATGCTCGTAACCCAATTTTCATGATGAGCGATTCCGGAGCACGTGGTAATGCTTCCAACTTCACGCAGCTTGCTGGTATGCGCGGTCTAATGGCTAACCCATCTGGACGTATTATTGAGTTACCGATTAAATCAAGCTTCCGTGAAGGGCTAACTGTATTGGAGTACTTTATTTCCACACACGGAGCCAGAAAAGGATTAGCCGACACGGCATTGAAGACAGCTGACTCTGGTTACTTAACGCGTCGTCTTGTTGATGTTGCTCAAGATGTTATTGTCAGGGAAAACGATTGTGGAACAGATCGAGGCTTAACTGTTGAGGCGTTAACAGATGGTACTGAAGTGATCGAACCGCTTGTGGACCGTCTCATTGGCCGGACCGCATTTGAAACAGTGCGTCATCCGGAAACAGGTGATACAATCGCTGAATTTAACACGTTAATCACGGAAGATCAGGCAAAACAAATCGTTGAAGCAGGTATTGAGCAGGTTACTATTCGTTCCGCATTTACATGTAACACGAAACACGGGGTATGTAAGAAATGTTATGGCCGTAACCTGGCAACTGGTGATGAGGTTGAAGTTGGTGAGGCAGTTGGAATCATCGCAGCCCAATCAATTGGTGAACCTGGTACACAGTTAACTATGCGTACTTTCCATACAGGCGGAGTTGCTGGTGATGATATCACACAAGGTCTCCCTCGTATTCAGGAATTGTTTGAGGCGCGTAATCCAAAAGGTCAGGCCGTAATCACAGAAATTTTTGGAACGGTTAAAGAGATTAAAGAAGTAAAAGACAAACAGGAAATTGTCATCCAGGGTGACGTAGAAGAAAAGTCATACGCTGTTCCGTACAATGCACGGCTTAAAGTATCACTTGATGATCAAGTCATTGCCGGACAGGAATTGACTGAGGGTTCTGTGGATCCGAAAGAATTGCTGCGCGTACAAGGTGTAGATGGCGTACAGAATTACCTCCTGCGTGAAGTGCAGCGTGTATATCGCATGCAGGGTGTTGAAATTGGCGATAAACACGTGGAGGTTATGGTACGACAAATGCTTCGTAAAATCCGCATTATGGATGGCGGTGATACGGATGTTCTGCCTGGTTCATTACTGGAAATACACCAGTTTAAAGAGGCCAATCAGGAAGTCCTTCATGAAGAAAGACAGCCGGCTGTTGGCAAACCGGTATTACTCGGTATTACAAAAGCATCGTTGGAAACAGATTCATTCCTGTCTGCTGCGTCCTTCCAAGAAACAACGCGTGTCTTAACGGATGCTGCTATAAAAGGAAAACGGGATGAGCTGCTTGGTTTGAAAGAAAACGTCATTATTGGTAAGCTGGTACCTGCTGGAACAGGTATTGACAGGTACCGGAAAATTGAAGCAGCTATTGATGAGCCACAGGAAGATGAACAAGAAGAAGTAGTGCAATAAACAGCAAAAAAAGAAGTAGAGATAAAGAAAAAGTATAGTAAGTAATCGGAAGCACCTTATAGTGCGTGTTCAAAAAGGAGGATAAAAAGGACCGAGAAGTTCTAGGCGGCGTAGCTTTGAGCACCGGAGTGTACATAAAAGGTACATGAGGAGCGGAAAAGCAAGCCAACGACGAAATTCGACGTGTCATTTTTACCGGACTTTTTGAACATCCTCTTATATGAGTTTCATCTAAATTTGTGTTGACATTAAAAAAAGACAATGGTACTATATTCAAGGTGCTTCCGATTATACTTGTTTGCTTTGGAGGATATTACGATGTCTTATGAAAAAGTAACTCAGGTTCGCTCAGGATTAATAATCGGTATAAAGCAGACGCTTAAAGCCATGGAAAAAGGCGTCATCAGTGAAGTAGTTGTTGCGAACGATGCAGATCAGCAAATGATTGAAGAGGTAGTGCGTTTGGCTGATGAACTAAATATTTCCATAGATCGTGTTGATTCAATGAAAAAGCTTGGCGCAGCTTGTGGAATAGATGTTGGTGCATCAACTGTAGCAATTAAACATGATTAGTTTTGGCGAGGGCCCTCGTGAAAGCTTTGTTTTTTGTTTAAAAATGAACCACCTGGGTACGTGGTATTACAAATTGCTGTGGCACCAGGTGGTACAAGACGATATTTTTACAGTTTATACTTGAAGGGAGGATAATAAAGTGCCTACAATTAACCAACTTGTACGTAAAGGCCGTGTCAGCAAAACAAAACAATCTGACTCACCTGCATTAAACAAAGGGTACAATAGTTTTAAAAAATCATTCACCGATCTTTCGTCTCCGCAAAAACGTGGTGTTTGTACCCGTGTAGGAACATTGACACCGAAGAAGCCTAACTCGGCACTTCGTAAATATGCCCGTGTTCGTTTGTCAAACAACATTGAGGTAACAGCTTATATTCCTGGTATTGGCCACAACTTGCAAGAACATAGTGTTGTGCTTATCCGCGGCGGACGTGTAAAAGACCTGCCAGGGGTACGGTACCATATTGTTCGCGGTGCACTTGACACAGCCGGTGTTGAAGGACGTGCACAAGGACGTTCAAAATATGGAACAAAGAAAAAGAAATAATAACAGCCAGGTATAAAGCGTTCAAAAAGGCAATTAAAGGGAATCGTTCTTTTTTCGTGCCTTTTGAACTTCAACCAAGATTCTGAGAAAGGAGGGGGACATATGCCACGAAAAGGACCAGTACCTAAACGCGATGTCTTACCGGATCCATTATACAATTCAAAATTAGTAACTCGTTTAATCAATCAAATCATGGTTGACGGCAAACGAGGCAAAGCACAAAAAATTCTTTATAAAGCATTTGAACTTGTTGGCGAACGAAGCGGTCAAAACGCAATGGAAGTTTTTGAACAAGCAATGAAAAATGTTATGCCAGTACTTGAGGTGCGTGCCCGCCGTGTTGGTGGATCAAACTACCAGGTACCAATGGAAGTGAGACCTGAACGACGTCAAGCATTGGGGCTTCGTTACATTGTTAACTATTCTCGACTCCGCGGAGAGAAAACAATGGAAGAACGCCTTGCAAACGAAATTCTGGACGCATCAAACAACACAGGTGCATCTGTTAAAAAACGCGAAGAAATGCACAAGATGGCAGAAGCAAACAAAGCATTTGCTCACTATCGTTGGTAAAATTTCAGGCGTGTTCAAAAGAAAAATAAAAGAACCGGGGTCGGCTAAGATTTTTGTCGTTCTGTTGTAATGCCAATACTATATCCGAAATTCGGAGTTCATTTTATACTTTTTGAACAGCTTATACACTAAATGTTTTCACAAGAAAGGAGAAGAATACATGCCGAGAGAGTTCTCCTTGGAAAAGACGCGCAATATTGGTATTATGGCGCATATTGACGCAGGTAAAACCACTACAACTGAGCGTATTCTTTTCTATACAGGACGTATTCATAAGATTGGTGAAACACATGAAGGTGCCTCTCAAATGGACTGGATGGAGCAAGAGCAGGAACGCGGAATTACGATTACTTCCGCTGCAACGACTGCCCAATGGAAGAACCATCGTATTAACATCATTGATACACCAGGCCACGTAGACTTCACAGTTGAGGTGGAACGTTCATTGCGTGTCCTTGATGGTGCTGTAACAGTCCTTGATGCACAGTCGGGTGTTGAACCACAAACAGAAACAGTGTGGCGCCAAGCAACCACATATGGCGTGCCACGTATTGTGTTTATTAACAAAATGGATAAGATCGGTGCTGACTTCATGTATGCGACCGGTACACTAAAACAACGGTTAGGTGCCAATGCCCATCCGGTTCAATTGCCAATTGGTGCAGAGGATAATTTTGAAGGTCTCATTGATCTAGTCACGATGGAAGCTTATTACTATGAGGACGATTTAGGAACTCGTGCAGATGCCCGGGAAATTCCTGATGAGTATAAAGACAAAGCTCAAGAAATGCGCGATTCATTAGTTGAAGCTGTTGCCGAACTTGATGAAGATTTGATGATGAAATATTTGGAAGGCGAAGAGATTTCCGAAGAGGAACTAAAAGCCGCCATTCGTCAGGCAACATTGAATGTTGAATTCTACCCAGTGTTTGGTGGATCAGCATTTAAGAACAAAGGTGTTCAATTAATGCTTGATGGTGTTATTGATTACCTTCCAGCACCAACGGATGTACCGCCAATCGAAGGTATCATGCCAGATTCTGAAGAGAAAGTGACACGGCCGTCAGATGACGATGCACCATTTTCAGCGCTGGCATTTAAAGTAATGACAGACCCGTATGTTGGTAAACTGACATTCTTCCGCGTTTATTCCGGAACATTGGACTCCGGTTCATATGTGAAGAACTCAGTAAAAGACAAACGGGAACGGGTTGGACGGATTCTGCAAATGCACGCCAATCACCGTCAGGAAATTTCCACTGTTTATTCTGGTGAAATCGCTGCTGCAGTAGGATTGAAGGATACCGGAACCGGTGATACGCTATGTGCCGAAAAAGACACGGTCATCCTGGAATCCATGGAATTCCCGGAACCGGTTATTTCCGTAGCGATTGAACCAAAAACCAAAGCTGACCAGGATAAAATGGGCATTGCATTAGGGAAGCTTGCGGAAGAAGATCCAACATTTAAAACGGAAACAAACGTTGAGACTGGTCAAACAATCATTTCCGGTATGGGAGAACTTCACCTGGATGTCATTGTTGACCGCCTGAAACGCGAATTCAAAGTAGAAGCCAATGTTGGTGCGCCACAAGTTGCGTACCGTGAAACTTTCCGTTCTTCTGCTGAGGTTGAAGGTAAATTCATTCGTCAATCTGGCGGACGTGGACAATATGGTCACGTTTGGGTTAAATTTGAACCTAATGAAGAAGGAGCAGGCTTTGAGTTTGAAAACAAAATTGTTGGCGGAGTTGTTCCACGTGAATACATTCCCGCTATCGAAGCAGGCATTAAAGAATCCATGGAAAATGGTGTGTTAGCCGGTTATCCGTTAATTGATGTCAAAGCTACATTATTTGATGGCAGCTACCATGATGTTGACTCTAATGAAATGGCATTTAAGATTGCTGCATCAATGGCGTTGAAGGCAGCGAAAAACAAATGTAACCCAGTACTGCTTGAACCAATTGAGAAGGTTGAAATCACCATTCCTGAAGAATATATGGGTGACATTATGGGAGATGTAACCTCCCGTCGCGGACGTGTAGAAGGCATGGAAGCACGTGGCCCAGCGCAAATGATCAAAGCATTTGTACCCCTTTCGGAAATGTTTGGTTATGCAACTGCATTGCGTTCAAACACACAAGGACGTGGACAATATACGATGCATTTTGATCACTATGAAGAAGTGCCAAAAAGCATCTCTGAAGAAATTATCAAAAAAAATGCTGGTGAATAATTGATTTTTTGATAAATCTAAAGTATAACTTTAATGAAGGTAAGGAAAATAACCCAAATAAGTTATTTTCCTACCATCATAATATACATGTTCATTTAATTAAAGGAGGAAATATAAATGGGTAAAGAAAAATTCGATCGCTCGAAAAGTCACGTAAACATTGGAACAATCGGTCACGTTGACCATGGTAAAACAACATTAACTGCAGCAATTACCACTACATTGCATAAGAAATCAGGTAAAGGTACTGCAATGGCATACGATCAAATCGACGGTGCTCCAGAAGAAAAAGAACGTGGAATCACGATTGCAACTTCACACGTTGAGTATGAAACGGATTCCCGTCACTATGCGCACGTTGACTGTCCAGGCCACGCTGACTATGTTAAAAACATGATCACTGGTGCAGCACAAATGGACGGTGCGATTCTGGTAGTATCTGCTGCCGATGGTCCAATGCCGCAAACTCGTGAACATATCCTGTTGTCACGTAACGTTGGTGTACCTGCTATCGTTGTTTTCCTGAACAAATGTGACATGGTTGATGACGAAGAGCTATTAGAATTGGTAGAAATGGAAGTTCGCGATCTATTAACTGAGTACGACTTCCCTGGTGATGATGTACCAGTAATCAAAGGCTCTGCATTAAAAGCACTTGAAGGTGACGCTGACTATGAAGCTAAAATCTTTGAATTGATGGATGCAGTTGACGAATATATTCCAACACCAGAACGTGATCATGAAAAAGCATTCATGATGCCTGTTGAGGACGTATTCTCTATCACTGGCCGTGGTACAGTTGCTACTGGTCGTGTAGAACGCGGAACTGTTAAAGTTGGTGATGAAGTTGAAATCATCGGCCTTAACGAAAAACCAGGAAAAACTACTGTTACTGGTGTAGAAATGTTCCGTAAGTTGCTTGACTATGCAGAAGCTGGTGATAACATCGGTGCATTACTTCGTGGTGTAGCCCGTGAAGATATCAATCGTGGTCAAGTGTTGGCTAAACCAGGCTCAATCACACCACACACGAACTTTAAAGCTGAAGTTTATGTATTGTCAAAAGAAGAAGGTGGACGTCATACACCATTCTTTGCTAACTATCGTCCACAATTCTATTTCCGTACAACGGATGTGACTGGTGTTATTACACTACCAGAAGGCGTAGAAATGGTAATGCCTGGCGATAACATTGAAATGACTGTTGAACTCATTTCACCAATCGCTATTGAAGATGGTACCCGCTTCTCTATCCGTGAAGGTGGACGTACTGTTGGATCAGGCGTTGTAACAACTATTGAAAAATAATTGTTGATAAAATAAGCTAGCTTGAAATGTTAGACAGGCGGTGTGACGACACCGTCTGTTTTTTTGGTTTATGGAAGCTGCGTGTGATGGGTATTTGTTGTTGGGGAGTTTAGCTCCTGTTGTGAGTTCGGCACGTACGTCGCCAACCGGGCGCTAACTTGTTTAAAAAAACTCCCGTCATCCCTTGCATTCCGTGTAAAAAGTAAGTATAATACATAAATGTGCAATCTAATGGGTACAAGTGTTAAATTAGGCTTATGACCATACATGATGACGGTTATACTTATATTAACCAGAAAAAAAGGGTTGCATTGACCATCATGATTCTATATAATTGAAATGTTGGTCACAAGGCGATGAAGTGGAAGGTTGTTGGCACACCCGGCCCCTTTGCCATGGCGGGTGGTCAAGAAATTTTCACGGAGAATGTCTATTATAAAATGGGCGTAAAGGAGGGAAAATAATGGCAAAAGAAAAGATTAGAATCCGTTTAAAAGCGTACGATCATCGAATTTTGGATCAGTCCTCAGAAAAAATTGTAGATACTGCAAAGCGATCTGGAGCAGCCGTTTCCGGTCCAATCCCGTTACCTACAGAGAAATCTGTTTATACGGTGTTGCGTGCAGTGCACAAATACAAAGATGCACGTGAGCAATTCGAAATGCGCACACATAAACGGTTGATAGATATTGTTAATCCAACACCACAAACGGTGGATTCATTAATGCGTCTTGATTTACCATCCGGTGTGGATATTGAAATTAAACTTTAATAAATTTTGTACCAAATAGGAGGTGTAACGGATGACGAAAGGAATCTTAGGTCGTAAAATCGGCATGACACAGCTTTTTTCTGAGAACGGAGAATTGCTTCCTGTTACAGTTATTCAAGCTGAGCCAAACGTAGTCCTGCAGAAACGGACGATGGAGAATGACGGCTATGAAGCTATTCAAATTGGATTTGCTGATGAAAAGGAATCTCGCACGAATAAAGCAGAAAAAGGGCATGCTGAAAAAGCAAACACAACCCCTAAGCGCTACGTTCGTGAAATCCGTAACGCAAATCTTGATGAATATGAAGTAGGTCAGGAAATTAGCGTTGAAGTATTTCAAGCTGGAGACAAAATTGATGTAACTGGAACATCAAAAGGGAAAGGTTTCCAAGGTGCAATCAAACGGCACAATCAGCAGCGCGGACCAATGGGACACGGGTCACACTTCCATCGTGCACCTGGTGCAATGGGTGATATTGATCCAATGCGTGTCTTCAAAGGAAAAAGTCTGCCAGGTCAAATGGGCGGCGAACAGGTTACGATCCAAAACCTTGAAGTAGTTAATGTAGATGCACAGCGCAATCTAATTCTTGTCAAAGGTAATGTACCTGGTGCGAAAAAGTCATACGTAAAAGTCACAAGTGCAATCAAGGCTAACTAATTATACAAACGAAGGGAGGATATGTCATGCCTAAAGTAGCACTATTTAAACAAGATGGTTCACAAGCAGGAGATATGGAGTTGACCGATTCCGTTTTTGGCATTGAACCGAATACCCATGTATTACATGAAGCTGTTGTTATGCAACAGGCATCATTGCGTCAAGGCACCCATGATGTGAAAAATCGTTCAGAAGTACGTGGCGGTGGTCGCAAACCATGGCGTCAAAAAGGTACCGGCCGTGCTCGTCAAGGTTCCATTCGTGCTCCGCAATGGGTAGGCGGCGGAACAGTTTTTGGTCCAACACCACGGAGTTACAGCTACAAATTGCCGAAAAAGGTACGTCGTCTGGCACTTAAATCAGCGCTATCTTCCAAAGTAAATGAAGAAAATCTGGTTGTTCTTGACGGTATAACAATCGATGTCCCAAAAACAAAAGAAATTGTCAACATGCTTCAAGCTTTGAACGTGGATAACAAGGCATTAATTGTTACAGCGGAAAAAGATGAAACGGTAATCCGTTCAGCAAACAACCTTCAAACAGTAAAAGTACTTACTGTAGAAGAAGTGAATGTAGTTGATTTACTCACGCATGACAAGCTGATTCTGACGAAGGATGCGGCTGAAAAAGCAGGGGAGGTGCTTGCATAATGGAAGGTTCAAGAGATATTATTAAGCGCCCTGTCATTACAGAGAACTCTGCCGAATTAATGGCAGATAAGAAATATACGTTCGAAGTAAGCCCCAAAGCGAATAAAACACAAATCAAAGATGCTGTGGAAGATGTCTTTGGTGTGAAAGTAATTAAAGTAAACACGTTAAATGTAAAAGGTAAATTCAAACGAATGGGTCGGTATGGCGGTTATCGCTCAGATCGTAAAAAGGCTATCGTCCAGCTTTCGGAAGACAGTAAAGAACTGGATTTCTTTGAAGGCTAAAAGTTAATGTGAAGGAGGGAAAACAAGATGGCGATTAAAAAATTCAGACCAACTTCAAATGGTCGACGTAATATGTCGATATCTGATTTTGCGGAGATTACAACAGATCAACCAGAAAAATCCCTGTTAAGCCCGATATATAAACGTGGCGGCCGCAATAACCAGGGAAAATTAACTGTTCGTCATCAAGGTGGTGGACACAAGCGTCAATACCGGATGATCGATTTCAGACGGAATAAAGACGGTATACCCGGACGCGTTGCTACTATTGAGTATGATCCTAACCGCACAGCAAATATTGCTTTAATTCATTATGCAGACGGTGAAAAACGCTATATATTAGCACCAAAAGGACTCAAAGTAGGCCAGCAAATTGAATCTGGCGAGAATGCTGATATTAAACTAGGTAATGCACTGGCACTAAAAGATATTCCGGTTGGTACAGTTGTTCATAACATTGAATTAAAACCGGGGAATGGTGGTCAATTAGCCAGATCTGCTGGTGCTGAGGCACAAATTCTTGGTCGCGAAGGAAAATATAGTTTGGTACGTTTAGGTTCTGGAGAGGTTCGGTTAGTTTTATCAACTTGCCGTGCAACAATTGGCCAGGTTGGTAATGTGGAACATGAACTTATTCGTGTTGGTAAAGCGGGCCGCACGCGTTGGTTAGGCAAGCGCCCAACCGTACGTGGATCTGTTATGAACCCTAATGATCACCCACATGGTGGTGGTGAAGGACGCGCACCAATCGGACGCAAATCACCAATGTCACCTTGGGGTAAACCTACACTTGGATACAAAACACGTCAACGCAATAAGCAAACAGATAAGTATATCGTGCGTTCACGTAAAAAATAACGGTATAGACGGGAAGTTCCCCCGTATCTAACTTTGAAAGGAGGTTTATCCATGGGTCGCAGTTTGAAAAAAGGACCTTTTGCAGATGACCATCTAATGAAGAAGATAGAGAAATTAAATGAAGACGACAAGAAACAGGTTGTAAAAACGTGGTCTCGTCGTTCAACTATATTCCCTCAATTTATTGGTCACACTGTGGCTGTTTATGACGGGCGCAAACATGTGCCAGTTTATATTACGGAAGACATGGTCGGACATAAATTAGGTGAATTCGCGCCAACCCGGACGTTTAAAGGGCACGCAGGCGATGATAAGAAAACAAAACGCTAATGAGAGGAGGCGCTCTATATGCAAGCTAAAGCCGTTGCTAAATCCGTTCGTATTGCTCCTCGTAAAGTTCGCTTAGTAATAGATTTAATTCGAGGAAAAAACGTTGGTGAGGCTATTGCCATTTTACGCCATACCCGACGTGGTGCTTCTCCAGTCGTAGAAAAGGTGCTCAACTCAGCAATCGCAAATGCCGAACACAACTACGAAATGGATACAGACAGTTTGGTTATATCAGAAGCATTTGTAAATGAAGGTGCTACGCTGAAACGTTTTCGTCCACGGGCACAAGGACGTGCAAGTAAAATCAACAAACGCACAAGCCACATTACAGTGGTTGTCACAGAAAAGAAGGAGGGATAGTCAGTGGGTCAAAAGGTAAATCCTCAAGGTCTGCGTGTCGGTATAATTCGTGACTGGGAGTCAAAATGGTACGCAGGCAAAGACTATGCAGACTTACTACATGAAGATATTAAAATCAGAGAATATCTTGAAAACCGTCTACGTATTGCTGCTGTGTCTTCTATTGAAATTGAACGTGCAGCAAACCGTGTTAACATCACCATTCACACTGGTAAGCCAGGTATGGTAATCGGTAAAGGCGGTTCAGAAGTAGAAGCTTTACGTAAATCATTAAACAGCTTGACTGGCAAACGTGTCCATATTAATATTGTTGAGATCAAAAAAGTGGATTTGAATGCTACATTAGTTGCTGAAAATATTGCTCGTCAATTAGAGAATCGTATCTCTTTCCGCCGTGCACAAAAGCAGGCTATTCAACGTGCTATTCGTGGAGGCGCAAAGGGAATAAAAACACAAGTATCCGGACGTCTGGGTGGAGCGGATATCGCCCGTGCGGAGCATTATAGTGAAGGAACAGTACCATTGCACACATTGCGCGCTGACATTGATTATGGAACAGCTGAAGCAGACACTACTTATGGTAAATTGGGTGTTAAAGTGTGGATCTATCGTGGTGAAATCCTTCCAACAAAAACTGATAACTAAGGAAGGGGGCAATGCATTATGTTAATGCCAAAACGTGTAAAATATCGTAGACAACACCGTGGCCGTATGAAAGGTCAAGCAAAAGGTGGTAAAACAGTAGCATTTGGTGAGTACGGCCTGCAAGCAATTGATGCATCATGGATTACAAGTCGTCAAATTGAGGCTGCTCGTATTGCTATGACCCGTTACATGAAACGTGGCGGTAAAGTGTGGATTAAAATTTTCCCAGATAAACCTTATACCAAAAAACCTCTTGAAGTTCGTATGGGATCCGGTAAAGGGGCCCCTGAAGGATGGGTCGCTGTTATAAAACCTGGGAAAATCATGTTTGAAATCGCCGGTGTATCTGAGGAAGTCGCACGTGAAGCATTGCGTCTTGCTTCTCATAAACTGCCGATTCGAACCAAATTCGTAAAACGTGAAGAAATTGGTGGTGAAATCAATGAAGGCTAATGAGATTAGAGAGCTAACCACTGCCGAAATTGAACAAAAGGTCAAAACGTTAAAGGAAGAACTATTTAATTTGCGCTTTCAATTAGCAACTGGACAATTGGAAAATACGGCACGAATTCGTGAAGTTAAGAAATCAATTGCACGTATGAAAACAGTTGTACGTCAACGTGAAATAAGTGTGAATAACTAACGTAAATAAGAGAGGAGGTTAGCCTCAAAATGACTGAACGTAACAATCGTAAAGTATATACCGGCCGTGTAGTATCAGATAAAATGGACAAAACGATCACAGTTTTGGTTGAAACCTATAAGTTCCATAAATTATACGGTAAACGTGTAAAATACTCGAAAAAATTTAAAACACATGATGAAAACAATCAGGCAAAAATTGGTGATATCGTACGCATCATGGAAACACGCCCGCTTTCAGCCACTAAGCGTTTCCGTTTGATTGATGTTGTTGAAGAAGCGGTCATTATTTAATAAAAGTTCGCTCAGGAAGATCCGAAGGGAGGTCACTCTTTATGATTCAACAGGAAACTAGTTTAAAAGTTGCAGACAACTCTGGTGCCCGTGAAGTTCTAGCAATTAAAGTATTAGGCGGATCTGGACGTAAAACAGCTAATATTGGTGATGTCATTGTTTGTTCGGTGAAACATGCAACACCAGGCGGCGTTGTCAAAAAAGGTGAAGTTGTTAAAGCTGTTATTGTACGCAGCAAATCCGGAATGCGCCGTAAAGATGGATCGTATATTCGTTTTGATGAAAATGCTGCCGTAATTATCCGTGATGACAAAAGTCCAAGAGGTACACGTATCTTCGGACCAGTTGCTCGGGAATTGCGTGATGCAAAGTTCATGAAAATCGTATCTCTAGCTCCAGAAGTTTTATAAACCAAATGTTTAGACCTTGCCAAGGAGGTGCGTAAAGCATGCATGTAAAAAAAGGTGATAAAGTCAAAGTTATTTCCGGAAAAGATCGTGGCAAACAAGGGACTATTTTAGAAGCATATCCTAAAAAAGAACGTGTCATTGTCGAAGGAATCAACATGGTGAAAAAGCACGCCAAGCCTTCACAAGATAATCCTCAGGGTGGAATTCTCGATCAGGAAGCTGCTATTCATGTTTCCAATGTAATGCCAATTGACCCGAAATCAGGTGAACCAACTCGTGTTGGGTATGAAGTACGGGACGGCAAAAAGGTTCGTATCGCGAAAAAATCCGGTGAAGCATTAGATAAGTAATTTTCGGCGAAAGGAGGGCGCTCGTGATGAATCAACTTAAACAAAAATATCAAGATGAGATTTTGCCATCTTTGATGAATAAATTCAATTATGAATCTGTTATGCAAGTGCCAGCAATCGAAAAAATTGTTATCAATATGGGTGTTGGCGATGCAGTTTCAAACTCAAAAGCATTGGATAGTGCAGTTGAAGAACTAGCTTTAATTTCTGGGCAAAAACCAATGATAACCCGCGCAAAGAAATCTATTGCAGGTTTCCGTTTGCGTGAAGGAATGCCAATTGGAACTAAAGTTACGCTTCGTGGTGAACGCATGTATGAATTCCTGCAGAAACTTATTTCCGTTTCATTACCACGGGTTCGTGACTTCCGCGGAATTTCAAAAAAAGCTTTTGATGGTCGCGGTAATTACACATTAGGTATTAAAGAACAACTGATTTTCCCGGAAATTAATTATGATAAAGTAAACAAAGTGCGTGGTATGGACGTTGTTGTTGTAACAACATCAAATACTGATGAAGAAGCGCGTGAGTTGTTGGCTCAGCTAGGCATGCCTTTCCAAAAGTAAGAGAGGTCGTTATGAAGAGAGCTAATACAAGGAGGGAAAATTGTGGCTAAGAAATCAATGATTGCGAAACAAAAACGCCCACAAAAATATCAAGTTCGTGAATATACACGTTGTGAACGTTGTGGTCGTCCACATTCTGTAATACGCAAATTTAAATTATGCCGTATTTGTTTCCGTGAACTTGCCTATAAAGGTCAAATTCCTGGTGTCAAAAAAGCAAGCTGGTAAAACCCGTTTCGGGAAGGAGGTAATGATTAATGGTTATGACAGATCCAATTGCAGATATGCTAACTCGTATTCGCAATGCTAATATGGTAAAACACGATAAGCTTGAGCTTCCTGCATCTAAAATCAAAAAAGAGATCGCTGATATCTTGAAACGTGAAGGATTCGTACGTGATTATGAATTCATTGAGGATGCCAAGCAAGGTGTTTTGCGTATATTCCTTAAGTACGGTGCAAATAGTCAACGAGTAATTACAGGTATCAAACGAATTAGTAAACCAGGTTTGCGTGTTTATGCAAAAGCCGATGAGGTACCACGAGTGCTAAACGGTCTGGGTATTGCAATCGTATCAACATCCAAAGGTGTGTTATCCGATAAAGAAGCACGCTCACAAGCTGTAGGCGGCGAAGTTCTTGCCTATGTCTGGTAATTAACATTTTCAAATTGAGGAGGTGCGTAAAATGTCTCGTATAGGATTTAAGCCAATACAAATTCCTGAAGGTGTCGAAATTAATCTTGACGGAACTCACATGACTGTAAAGGGCCCAAAAGGTGAATTATCCAGAAGCTTAAATGGTGAAATGAAAGTTGTCATTGAAGATAATGTTATCACTGTTGAACGCCCTAGTGATAATAAGGAACATCGTGCAATGCATGGTACTACCCGCAGCCTGATTGCCAATATGGTTGAAGGTGTCTCAAAAGGATTTGAAAAAGGTCTGGAAATCATTGGTGTCGGTTATCGGGCACAAAAGCAGGGAAATAAAGTAGTTATCAATGCCGGGTATTCCCATCCAGTCGAAATTGAACCACAAGATGGCATTGAAATTGAAGTTCCGAAAAACACGCAATTGGTCGTTAAAGGAATTGACAAAGAACTAGTTGGTGCGATTGCGTCAAAGATTAGAGCGATTAGACCGCCTGAACCATATAAAGGAAAAGGTATTCGCTATGTAAATGAATATGTACGTCGTAAAGAAGGTAAGACGGCGAAGTAAGCAGGTAGGGTAGAGAAAGGAGTGACTTAAATGATCACAAAGCCTGACAAAAATGCAGTACGCAAAAAAAGACATGTACGCGTTCGTAAAAACCTTTATGGAACAGAACAACGCCCACGTTTGAATGTATATCGTTCAAATAAACACATTTACGCACAATTAATTGATGATATTAATGGTACGACATTAACAAGTGCATCTACAAACGATAAAGAATTGCAAATACAAGCAACTGGTAATGTTGAGGCAGCCAAACAAGTCGGTGAACTGATCGCAAAACGTGCCCAGGATAAAGGTTGCAAATCGGTTGTATTTGACCGCGGAGGCTATCTTTATCATGGTCGTGTAAAAGCTTTGGCAGATGCTGCAAGAGATGCAGGTCTTGAATTTTAATCGATAAAGGAGGGACATACATGCATAATAGTATTGATCCAAACAAATTAGATCTTGAAGAACGCGTTGTTACAATTAACCGTGTTGCAAAAGTAGTAAAAGGTGGACGTCGTTTCCGTTTTGCTGCATTGGTGGTAGTTGGCGATAAAAACGGGCATGTAGGGTTTGGTACTGGTAAGGCGCAAGAAGTACCGGAAGCAATCAAAAAAGCAGTTGACGATGCGAAGAAAAACTTGATTGAGGTACCTATTGTCGGCACAACGATCCCACATGAAATCAATGGACGCTTTGGCTCTGGTAATGTATTAATGAAACCAGCTTATGAAGGTACTGGAGTTATTTCCGGTGGTCCGGTTCGTGCCGTGTTGGAACTTGCCGGCGTTGGTGACATTTTAACAAAATCACTTGGAGCAAACACACCTATCAATATGATTCGTGCTACTTTAAATGGATTAACAAACTTAAAACGCGCAGAAGAAGTTGCAAAACTACGCGGAAAGTCTGTAGAAGAACTGTTAGGATAAGGAGGGAAATACTATGTCTAATAAGTTAGAAATCACCCTCAAGCGCAGTGTTATTGGTCGAACAGAAGGGCAAAAGCAAACTGTTCAAGCATTAGGACTTAAAAAAATCAGGTCAACTGTTACCCGTGAGGATACACCGTCAGTTAGAGGCATGATTAATAAAGTATCCCATCTTGTAACGGTTAAAGAGGTTTAATAAAACATTAGCGTAAAGGGAGGTGCTCGCATGAAACTTCATGAATTGAAGGCATCAGAAGGAACTCGCAAAAATAGGAACCGTGTTGGTCGAGGCATGTCATCTGGAAATGGTAAGACTTCCGGAAGAGGACATAAAGGACAAAAAGCACGTTCCGGCGGTGGTACTCGTCTAGGCTTTGAAGGTGGTCAAATGCCATTATTCCAAAGCTTGCCAAAACGTGGCTTTACGAACATTAACCGTAAAGATTTTGCTATTGTGAATCTGGATGCATTAAATCGTTTTGCAGACGGTACAGAAGTTACACCTGAGCTATTACTTGAAGAAGGTGTCGTTAGCAGAGTGAAATCCGGCATTAAAGTGCTTGGAAATGGTGCTATCGAGAAGAAACTTACGGTAAAAGCTCACAAGTTCTCTGCTTCGGCTAAAGAGGCTATAGAAGCAGCGGGCGGTCAAACCGAGGTGATTTAATGTTTCGTACAATCTCCAATTTTATGCGCATAGGTGATATCAGACGGAAGATTATTTTCACATTGTTGATGTTAATTATATTCCGTCTTGGTACATTTATTCCTGTGCCATACACAAATAAAGAAGCGATTGACTTTATGAACCAGCAGAATGTGTTTGGATTCTTAAACACGTTTGGTGGTGGGGCATTACAGAACTTCTCTATTTTTGCAATGGGAATTATGCCCTACATTACAGCTTCGATTATTATGCAATTACTGCAAATGGATGTTGTACCGAAATTTGCTGAATGGAAAAAGCAAGGTGAAATGGGCCGCAAAAAACTTGCGCAAATCACCCGTTATGGAACTGTGGTGCTTGCTTTTATTCAGGCAATAGCAATGTCGATCGGATTTAATGCCATGGCCGGCGGGCAGTTGATATCGAACCCCGGCATTCTGACATTCCTGGTGATTGCAGTTGTCTTGACGAGTGGAACAACCTTTTTGATGTGGCTTGGTGAGCAAATTACTGCAAATGGAGTCGGAAATGGGATTTCGATTATCATCTTTGCCGGTATCGTCGCAGCCATACCTAATGGTGTAAAACAGTTGTATATTCAGTATTTTGATAAGCCAGGTGACGAATTGTTTATTAATATCGTCATTGTTGCATTAATTATTTTGGTTGTTCTGGCAGTTACTGTTGGTGTTATTTTTATTCAGCAAGCACTGCGGAAAATCCCAATCCAATATGCCAAAAAGCTTGTTAATCGTTCGCCAGTCGGTGGTCATTCCACCCACTTGCCACTTAAAGTAAATGCTGCAGGGGTTATTCCGGTAATTTTTGCGATCGCATTTATTATGGCACCAAGAACGGTAGCAGGACTGTTTGAAGGCAATAAGGTTGCGGCTACAATTGAAAATATCTTTGATTATACAAAACCAGCTGGGATGGCCATTTATGTTGTATTAATCATTGCGTTCACATTTTTCTACTCATTTGTTCAGGTTAATCCCGAACAAATGGCAGAGAATTTGCAGAAACAAGGTGGGTACATCCCGGGAATTCGGCCTGGTAAGAAGACGCAAAACTATCTTACCCGGGTGTTATATCGTCTTACAACGGTAGGATCGATCTTCTTGGCAGCTGTTGCAGTTTTACCTATGATCTTAGGTAAAATTGGAAATCTGCCTACATCAGTACAAATCGGCGGTACGAGTTTACTGATTGTTGTTGGTGTCGCATTGCAAACCATGAAAAAATTGGAGAGTCAGCTTGTCAAACGGCACTACAAGGGCTTTATCAAGTAAAACTCGGTCCTAGGCTTGAGAGCGAGGGGAAAGTTGTTGAATTTAATCTTAATGGGTCTTCCTGGTGCTGGTAAGGGTACCCAGGCAGAAAAAATAGTTGAAAAATATCACATCCCTCATATTTCTACAGGAGATATGTTCCGATTAGCAATTAAAGAAGGAACAGAGCTTGGTAAAAAGGCAAAAGAATTTATGGATCAAGGTGCACTTGTGCCGGATGAGGTAACAACAGGCATTGTTGACGAACGTTTGCAAAAAAGCGATTGTCAGAATGGGTTTTTACTAGACGGTTTTCCGCGGACAATTGCACAAGCTAAAAGCTTACAATCCATATTAGCCAATATGAACAAAGCAATTGATTATGTCCTGCACATTAAAGTTCCGGAGAAGAAATTGGTTGAGCGTCTGACCGGGCGCAGAATCTGTCCGACATGTGGGGCTACCTATCATGTGGTGTATAATCCTCCGAAACAAGACGGCATCTGCGATAAAGATGGGTCTCCATTAATCCAGCGGGATGATGATAAAGCTGAAACAGTAAAGAATCGATTGGCTGTTAATATTGATCAGATGCAGCCGATGCTGGATTTCTATGAGGAGAAAGGATACTTGGTAACGGTAGACGGTGATCAGGAAATTGAACAAGTATTCCAGGATATTCAATCAAAAATAGAAAAATAAGCATTCTGCTGTATAGGGGTGCATTTCTGTCTGTTAAAATGTATAATATAACAGTGTGTAATTTGGGTAGCACATTGATTACTTGATATAGCAGTGACACAGGTAGTAACACATGATAACTTTAAAACCTTCAAGAGAAGGGATTTATTATAACTATAGCCTAAGTGAAGGTGATCGTTGTGGAGGAAGCTGATTCGGTTCCGCAAATAGGTCAAGTTGTTCGAATTATGCAGGGACGCGAGACTGGCCAATATGCAGTAGTCATAAAAATAGTTGACGAACGGTATGTCTTACTAGCAGATGGGGAAAAACGTAAATATGATCGGCCAAAGAAAAAGAATTTACATCATATTGAAATTACGGATTATATATCCCCAGAAGTCCAAAACAGCCTTCTAGAAACTGGTCGTGTCACAAATGGGAAATTACGGTTTGCCGTAACTAAATTTGTCAATGAGGTTGTGACTGATTTGAAGAAGGGAGATCAACACGATGGCGAAAGACGATGTAATTGAAGTGGAAGGTACCGTAACGGAAACATTGCCAAATGCAATGTTTAATGTCGAGCTTGAAAATGGTCATACCGTTTTGGCTCATGTGTCTGGTAAAATTCGTATGCATTTCATTCGTATCTTACCCGGTGATAAAGTAACGGTAGAACTTTCACCATATGATTTAACCAGGGGACGGATTACGTACCGTTACAAGTAATAAGGAGCTCCGATATAAAAGGAGGTAAAGATGATGAAAGTAAGAGCATCTGTTAAACCAATTTGCGAGAAATGTAAAGTTATCAAACGCAAAGGTAAAGTAATGGTGATTTGTGAAAATCCTAAGCATAAACAAAAGCAAGGCTAACAGAGGTTAGATAGGATTAAAAAATTATAGGAGGTGCTAATTTTTATGGCACGTATTGCAGGTATAGATATCCCACGTGAAAAACGTGTAGTTATCGCGTTAACCTATATTTATGGTGTTGGGAAAACAACCGCAAAGGAAGTCCTTAAAGAAGCAGGCGTTTCAGAAGACACTCGTGTACGTGATCTTACAGAAGATGAGTTGGGACGAATTCGTAAAGCAATAGACGGATATACAATTGAAGGTGATCTTCGCCGTGAAGTTTCCCTGAACGTCAAACGTTTGATTGAAATCGGATCTTACCGGGGAATTCGTCATCGCCGTGGTTTGCCAGTACGCGGACAAAAAACGAAAAATAATTCCCGTACTCGTAAAGGCCCACGTCGTACAATTGCAAACAAGAAAAAATAAGTGAAGGAGGGTAATAGCAATGGCTCGTAAAACAAATACACGTAAACGTCGTGTGAAAAAGAATATTGATACGGGTGTGGCACATATCCGTTCGACATTTAATAATACAATTGTAACGATTACCGATGCCCAAGGTAATGCAATTGGCTGGAGTTCTGCAGGTGCTTTGGGTTTTAAAGGTTCTCGAAAATCAACACCATTCGCCGCTCAAATGGCAGCTGAAACGGCTGCAAAATCTGCTGTGGAAAATGGTATGAAAACACTGGAAGTAACGGTGAAAGGTCCAGGTGCAGGACGTGAAGCTGCAATCCGTTCACTTCAGGCAGCAGGATTAGAAGTTACAGCAATTCGCGATGTAACACCAGTTCCTCATAATGGCTGCCGCCCGCCAAAACGTCGTCGTGTGTAAATTTTACCGTATATAATTTGTCACCCTGTCTATAATGGGTTATGATGGCTAAAAGTGTAAGGATTCTTTTTATGAACTACCTTAACTGACAGCATCTCAGTTGACAAGAAGATACGAATAAGATAATAGTGCAGAAACGCCAACTGCCTATTTGAGGAATTTCGGTTAGACAGTGGAGTCTAACCGGGGTTTCGACGTTTTGAAGGAGGGTTTTATAGAATGATCGAAATTGAAAAACCAAAAATTGAAACGGTAGAGATCAGCGATGATGCCAAATTTGGAAAATTCGTCGTCGAACCGCTTGAACGTGGATATGGTACTACTCTAGGAAACTCCTTGCGTCGTATCCTATTATCCTCACTTCCAGGCGCTGCTGTAACGTCAGTTCAAATTGATGGTGCACTACACGAATTTTCAACAATCGATGGAGTTGTTGAAGATGTGACCACTATCATTTTGAATTTAAAAAAGCTTGCTTTAAAGATTTACTCTGACGATGAGAAGACATTAGAGATTGACGTGCAGGGAGAAGGAACAGTAACGGCTGCAGATCTGACATATGATAGTGATGTAGAAGTATTAAACCCGGATCTTCCTATTGCTACGGTAAGCAGTAAAGGGAACCTGCATATGAAAATCACCGCTGAACGTGGTCGAGGCTATCGGCCGGCAGACGCAAATAAACGTGATGATCAGCCGATTGGGGTTATTCCAATTGATTCGATCTTCACACCAGTATCACGCATCACATATCAAGTTGAAAATACCCGAGTAGGACAAGTTGCAAACTACGATAAATTAACACTGGATGTATCAACAGATGGAAGTATTCGCCCTGAAGAGGCTGTTTCATTGGGTGCCAAAATATTTACAGAGCATCTCAATATTTTTGTAGGATTAACTGATGAAGCACAAAATGCCGAGATCATGGTTGAAAAAGAGGAAGATCAGAAGGAAAAAGTAATGGAAATGACCATTGAAGAGCTTGATCTTTCTGTTCGATCCTATAACTGTTTGAAACGTGCCGGAATTAATACAGTCCAGGAGCTTGCAAATAAATCGGAAGAAGATATGATGAAAGTCCGTAACCTTGGTCGTAAATCACTGGAGGAAGTAAAAGTAAAACTAAGTGATTTAGGCTTGGGATTACGTAATGATGACTAATAGATAGGACATTTTTAGATTGGCATGTAGTTCTATGCAAAATGCTTACCTATCTATAGTTACCGGATATTAGTAGTTCCTAGCAACAGGAAAGGGAGGGATAGTCCATGGCTAGAAAACTAGGTCGCACAACAGACCATCGCATGGCATTACTTCGCAACCTTGCATCTGATTTAATTATTCATGAACGGATTGAAACAACGGAAGCAAAAGCGAAGGAATTAAAGTCAGTAGTTGAAAAAATGATTACACTCGGAAAACGCGGTGATCTTCATGCACGTCGCCAAGCTGCGGCATTTTTATACAATCAGGAAGCAAACGAAAGCGAAAATGTTGTTCAAAAACTTTTTGATGACGTAGCTGCACGTTACGAAGATCGCCAAGGTGGATATACACGCGTTCTTAAACTTGGTGAACGTCAAGGTGATGGCGCCAAAATGGCAATCATTGAACTTGTTTAATGCAAAATAAGAACGCTAAGGGCAGGACTGAATCTCTTCCACGAGGTGAATCCAAGCCCTTTTTTATTAGGAAAAGTGCAGCGGGCTTGCCCAGCGACGTATGGCATAGGCAAGAGACCGTAAAGCGCCCGGTTTTTGGCGCTTGGAGTGTCTATTACCTATGGCAGTAGTCGCTAGCCCACGCGCAACTAGATCATAAAAGGGCAGCGGGGCCGTTTAGCAACGGAGGGCAGGCAGCTATCGACCAAAAAGTAATGGATATCAACCTTAATAGGGCGAGTATCAACCGAATTTCTTCAATATCGACCCTGTGGTGCGAATATCAACCCAAATCATCAAGTCATCGGGTGAATTGGACGAGATATCAACCAGATACTAGTAAATATCAACATAGTTGGGTAAACATGATCAAAGTTTCCAAGGGGGGGATTACCCTTGTGTAAAAAAATTAAATCAATAATAGATTGATCCTTCTATATATCTCCACTTACATTCCACAGATATATTATAGAGGAGGAGCCACATCATGGAGCGCCAGAGGATGATTGAGTTTAAAAATGTTTCCTTCCGATATGGGGAAGATGAACCATGGGTCTTAAAGAATTGCTCGTTCGTTGTTTATGAAAATGAGTGGCTGGCAATTATCGGGCATAATGGCTCGGGAAAATCAACGATCGCCAAATTAATGAATGGACTGTTATTTCCTCAAGAAGGAGAAATTGTTATTCATGGTAAGCCGGTAAATGAGGAAACCATTTGGGATATTCGAAAAGATGTTGGGATGGTTTTTCAAAATCCGGATAATCAATTTGTTGGGACAACTGTACAGGATGATGTAGCGTTTGGCATGGAAAACCGCGGGATACCGAGGGAAGAGATGGTAAAGCGGATTGATCGAAGTTTAACTGCTGTCGGGATGCAGGATTATCGCATGACGGAGCCACATCGCTTGTCAGGCGGGCAAAAGCAGCGGGTGGCAATTGCCGGAGTCTTGGCAGTTTCACCTAAGGCACTTATTTTGGATGAGGCTACGGCAATGCTTGATCCTCGGGGACGTAAAGAGATTATGAACACTGTTTCAGCGGTTATGCGGGAAAATAAACTCTCCTTGATCACGATTACTCATGATTTACAGGAGGTAGTACAGGCTGAACGGGTCATCGTAATGAATCATGGCGTGATCTGGGATGAAGCGACACCGCGGGAGATTTTTACAAAGCAGAAAGCATTACGGGAAATTGGACTGGATGTGCCATTTGTTGCTATATTAACAGATGAACTGAAGAAAAATGGAATGAACGTGACAAATGAACCCTTAAACCAAGAAGAACTGTTGGAGGAACTATGGACATTACATTCGAAAACGTGAGCTATATCTATCAAGAAGGCAGTCCGTTTGCCCATAAGGCAATTGACGATTTATCATTTCATATTCCCTCGGGTTCATTTGTAGCCATTATCGGACATACCGGTTCTGGCAAATCAACGTTAATTCAGCACTTAAATGGATTGATTTTGCCAAGCGCCGGAACGGTAACGATAGGGGACTACCAGCTTACCCATGAGGAAAAGCCGAAAAACATCAAGCAATTGCGCAGTAAAGTTGGTGTAGTCTTTCAATACCCGGAACACCAATTATTTGAAGAAACGGTGGAAAAGGACATTGCTTTTGGGCCAAAGAATTTTGGTGTTTCAGAAGCAGAGGTCAGTCAGCGAATCAAGGAGATTGTTCCGGAGGTAGGTATACCTGAACCGTTGCTGAAGCGATCCCCATTTGATTTAAGTGGTGGGCAAATGCGGAGAGTGGCGATTGCTGGTGTATTGGCCATGAAACCGGATGTGTTAGTCTTGGACGAGCCGACAGCTGGTCTGGATCCGCGCGGGCAAAAAGAGATCATGAACATGTTTTATCAGCTGCATCAGCGTGCCGGGCTGTCAACGGTGCTTGTAACGCATAGTATGGAAGATGCGGTCACATATGCCGATCATGTCATAATATTAAATAAAGGCAAGAAGTATATGGAGGGAAAACCAGAAGACGTCTTAATCCGGCAAACGGCATTGAATCGTGTACAGCTGGATGTTCCAGAAGCGGTACAATTTCTGAAACGCTTTTCGGATCGATTTGGTGTAACGATTCCATTTCACCGGCAAACAACGGAAGAAATTGCTCAAGCCGTAGCACGCCATCTCAAAGGGGGACAAGTGTTAAATGAGTGATAAGTTAATTATTGGTCAATATGTCCCTGGAGATTCTCTTATTCACCGTTTGGATCCACGTACAAAAATTACGGTGATTTTTTTCTTTGTTATTATCGTATTTTTCGCAAATTCATTATACAGTTATTTGCTGCTTACGGCATTTGCGCTGGCTAGTGTTATCACAACCCGGATTCCGGTCAAGTTTATTATAAAGGGTTTAACGCCAGTCTGGTTCTTAATTATCTTTACGTTTCTGCTGCATTTATTTATCACGAAGGAAGGGACCGTTTTATTACAAATTTTTTCTTTCAAACTTTATTCAGGGGCGATTATCCAGGGAATTGCCATTTCAATGCGGTTCTTCTTGCTGATATTGGTAACATCATTATTAACATTGACAACAACACCGATTGAAATCACCGATGCAATTGAGGAGATGCTCCATCCGTTGAAAAAAATCAAATTCCCGGTTCATGAGCTAGCATTAATGATGTCGATCTCATTGCGATTTATTCCGACATTGATGCAGGAAACGGAAAAAATTTCACGTGCACAGGCATCGCGTGGGGTGGACTTTCGGACAGGTCCTGTAAAAGACCGTATTAAAGCAGTTGTTCCGCTATTGGTGCCATTGTTTGTTAGTGCTTTTAAACGTGCAGAAGAACTGGCAATGGCGATGGAAGCACGCGGCTATCAAGGTGGAGAAGGCCGGACAAAATTGCGGGAATTAAGCATAAAACGGCGAGATATAGCTATTTATTTTTTATTTATTTGTGTGATTGCCGGATTATTTTTGACCAGAAATTATTCATAAGGGGGGGCTGGATTCAGTTGAAAAAGCTTAAATGTACAATCAGTTATGATGGCAGTCATTTCAATGGTTTTCAAATCCAGCCAAACCAACGAACCATCCAAGGTGAGGTGGAACGGGTATTAACAAAGATACATAAAGGAAAACAGACCCGGTTGTATGCATCAGGACGAACCGATAAAGGGGTTCATGCCAAAGGGCAAACGATTCATTTTGAAACACCGCTGACAATTCCGGAAGCCAACTGGAAGCATGCGCTTAATACACTGCTGCCACAGGATATTTATGTGCGTGATGTCGAGACAGTGCCGGCGTCATTCCATGCTCGTTTTGATGTTGTGGGCAAGGAGTACCGCTATTATATTTTGAACGAACAGGAAACAGATGTTTTCAAGCGTAACTATGTTTATCAATATCCTTATGCGCTGGATATAGAAGCGATGCAGCAGGCTTGTGAATATTTTGAAGGGGAACATGACTTTACAACGTTTTCATCGGCAAAAGCTACCGCAAAAGGAAGTAAGGTACGTACGCTATATCAAGTGTTATGCACAAAGCATGTAAGCGAGATTGAATTTATTTTTCGGGGAAGCGGTTTTTTATATAATATGGTACGGATCCTGGTCGGAGTCTTGCTGGAAGTTGGCAGGGGAAGACTTCGCGCCGATGCTATACCGTATCTAATGGAACAAAGAGATCGCCGGCTTGCAGCAGATACGGTGCCGCCTCAGGGTTTGTATTTGTGGCAAGTGAAATACGGGGAATAAAATGGGGAAAAGCTTCACAGGGCTTGACATTCACCATGAGATTGGTATACTATGAGTTATGGCATTTTATTTCTAAAACCATGATTAGCCCCGGAAACTAATTATGTTAGATATAGGAATAACGGAAAACAATGAATTATGGAGGGAAACCATCATGCGCACAACTTTCATGGCGAATGAGAATAATATCGAACGCAAATGGCTTGTTGTGGATGCTGAAGGAGAGCGGTTAGGTCGCTTAGCTAGTGAAGTTGCTGCAATTCTTCGAGGAAAGCATAAACCAACTTACACGCCACATGCAGATACAGGTGACAATGTCATCATTATCAATGCGGAAAAAATAGAACTTACCGGTAACAAAATTACCGACAAAAAATATTACAATCACTCAGGTTATGTCGGTGGATTAAGAGAACGTAATGCATACGAAATGCGTACTAAATACCCTGAGCAAATGATCGAGCTGGCTGTTAAAGGTATGTTACCTAAAGGTTCGCTTGGCCGCAAAATGGGTAAAAAACTGCACGTATACAAAGGTTCTGAACACAAACACCAAGCACAAAAACCGGAAGAATACAAGCTTCGTGGATAATTAAGAGGAGGTTAATCAATTGGCACAAGTACAATACTATGGCACAGGACGTCGTAAGAAATCAACTGCACGTGTACGTTTAGTTCCAGGAACCGGCCGTGTTGTGATTAACGATCGTGATGCTAAAGACTATTTTCCATATGAAACACAATTATTAATTCTGAACCAACCACTTGTGGCTACGGAAACACAAGGCACATACGATGTGATGGTAAACGTTCATGGCGGTGGATTTACCGGTCAAGCTGGTGCTATCCGCCACGGTGTCGCCCGTGCACTTTTAAAGGCGGATCCGGAATACCGTAAATCATTGAAAGAAGAAGGATATCTTACTCGTGACCCACGTGCTAAA
Organism: Lentibacillus daqui; assembly: GCF_027186265.1. NCBI lineage: Bacteria > Bacillati > Bacillota > Bacilli > Caryophanales > Bacillaceae > Lentibacillus > Lentibacillus daqui. The sequence goes on from NZ_CP114176.1 coordinate 146,048, forward strand.
GAACGTAAAAAATACGGTCTTAAGAAAGCTCGTCGTGCACCACAATTTTCAAAACGTTAATCAATGTATATATGGAATTACAGCCCATTTTCTCTATCATGGAAATGGGCTGTTTTGCATTTCGTATTGGATATGTCCATGGTCGATATTATACGAATTCGGCTGATGTTCAGGTACAGAGGTCGATAATACCGCGAATCCGGTTGATACCCACGTTCCAAGGTCGATGATGCTGCGAATTGGTTGATGTTCCTGCATCAAGGTTGATATTCCCCGATTATAGTGATTACCCGCACTCCTGTGTTTGATGGACCTGTACTATTCCTCAATCTCGCCGTTTTCGGTCAACTTTTGTGGATGAGCCAGCTTATCCTGCCCACACTTGTCAGTTTTACTTTTATGGTGTTCGTGAACAGCAGGATGAGATTTCGTTTCTTTAAGCTTATTTGGTTTCTTTATTTGTTTGAAACAGAAGTCGATATGATATTCCTTATTGAGTACGACGATAGCAACGGGATAGGTAAGCACCTGGATGTTGAAACTACCCTGTTTGGGTGCTTTCACTTGATAATGAACAAAGACTGTCTGGTTACCAGAGGATGGTTTCACAAGCTCGATTTGTTTGACGGAAACACGATAACCACCTGTTGACTTTTGCCCCAGCTGAACAATGACATATGTTTTCCCGTTTACGAGAAATACCTTGTTTACTTCCTTCGTGCGCTCTTTTTCAAGCCAATTTTGCACCTGCTTTGGTGAATCATCTGCATGGATGGTTTGGAAAGATAGATCCGTTACTTCATCACCTGTATTTCTTTCTTTTTCATGCATAAAATCACCCCCCATATCCTCTTGTTTACAATTGGACGGCATAATAGTTGTTAAAACAGCAACAAAGACGTCTTAGCAACCTGCCATCCTTCCTTTATTGTATATTCCACAAAGACTGCAGTCGCAAGCAAGCGATTTTTATCATATTTTTATCATACCATGTTACAATGTAATAGTGGATTATTTAACGTTAATTGTTACGGGTCTTTGTAAATAGCAGTGAAATAAACGGTATAATGGGAACGTCTTCGCAAAATGAACCAGTAACGTTCCTTGATTGGAAAATGATGATTACCGGCTGGGAATGGGTAATCATCTAGTAATGGAGGGGGTTAAAAGGTGAACATTGTTGGGATTTCCGGGACCATTACCGGCTCCAAAACCAGGATAGCCATGGATTATGTCATGAATCGGATACATGAACAATATCCTGATGCAGAAACAATTTTATTGGATTTGAAGGATCTGTCCATTGTGTTTAGCGATGGACGTAATTATATGGATTATGAGGGTGACACCAAATATGTGGCTGAAGCGATCATGGCAGCGGATGTATTGATCATTGGTACGCCAACTTTTCAGGCATCTATACCTGGTACATTGAAGAATGTGTTTGATTTATTGCCGTCCAATGCCTTTTTGGGCAAGGTTATCGGGATGGTGGTCACTGCAGGTTCGCCAAAACATTTTTTGATGTCCGAACAGCAGCTAAAACCAATTTTAGCCTATATGAAAGCAACCATCGTATCAACTTATGTCTTTATCGAGGAACAGGACTACCATCGCAAACAAATTATTAATGATGACGTTCTGTTTCGTCTGAATGATTTGGTAGATGATACAGTTGAAACGTTTCAGGCTATGGAAATCGTCAGGAAAAAGAAAGAAGATGCATACGGTTTTTGATAATGGGCGCGTAATATCGAAAAGACGAAAATTGATCGGGACAAAGAAGTATGTAATCAATGATTGTCTACATCGGTTGAACGCGCTTTAACCTTGTCCGAAATTAATTCCATTCTTTATATATCATTGTTCTCTATTATTTATGCGATGTTTTTCTTTAAAATGCATTCATTGATACATAATTTTTCTGATAGCTTGAAAGTTGTAGAGTTTTGTTAAATCTTAGGTTAAAATGGATCTATCTAACATGTTTAAATAAAAAGGGATGTATATCATGGTCTATCATCAAAATCTGCTAAAATTTTTCTTTTCCATGGATGACCATCTATACCGGATTCGTAAAGCGGAAACGGTGAATCATGTACGGAAATGGTGTCTGCTATTATGTTTGTTCAGCATCATTATTTATGGATGGATGGCTTCTTTGGGGATAGGTTCCGATTTTATATCGAGTACTCGGACCGGATTAAGTATGCAAGAATATGAATCAAGCAAACTGGATTTTGTTATTGGGCGCTGCGTGTATGCGGTTTTGCTGACTGCTGTTATATTATTTCTTTCCGCTCTATTGTTTTATGCAGTATTCGACATACCTTTTTGGCGGCTTTTGATCATGCAGCAGGCTGTTTTGTTCATCATGCTTCTCGAACGGATCGTTTGGGTGCCATTGATGCTGATTTGGGGTTTGGACTGGTATGTTTCCCCGCTATCGTTTGGAATTATTGCATCTTATTTAACCGGGAATAACTGGATAATCTTTTTCTTTGGCGCAATATCCATTGTCCAATTATGGATTATTTGGTTTCAGGTAAAATATTTACGTTTTATGTCATCTTATGGCAAAGGTAGAGTTTGGCTAATGGTTATTTTGCTGCACCTTTTCTATTGGATCGTTGCTGCTACAGTGGCATCAGTTGATAACCATTTGTTGAGAGGGTGGTTTGGATGAAGTGGAGACGGATCATCGGTATCGTTATTCTATTATTTATCATCTGTAACTGTATCTTGCTGGTTGTTGATAAGGACGAAAAAGTTGAACGAACATCATACATAAAAAATTGGACGAAAACAGCGAGCGCCAATATGTATGAACAGATAGATAAAAAAGGTGTGCTTGCTGCTGTGAACCAACATCACATATACTTTGATGACACCATGGGAGCTTTCGAGGAATTTTTGGTCGACGAGGGTGCTGAGGTCCATGAAGGTGATGCATTGTATACCTATAAGGTTGCCGATTTTGATGATACGAAAGCAACATTGGAGGCGGAAACAGACACGATAAATGAGGAAATTTCCGCAATTGAACAGGCGATGTCAGCTGTTTCGGCTTACCAGTTGCAAAATCCTGGTACAATGCCAAATAACAGTAGCCGAACAGAAGAGGACAATCAAGCAGAAAACAAAGATTCAGCAGAAATGAATCAAATAAAAACTGCTTCCTCAGTGACAGAAGCTGATTATTTAAAAGAACAATATCTTGCCGAAAAGAAAAAAGAACTTGAACAAAAACAAGCACGGCTGAAAAGTGTTCAAACCCAGTTAACTGATTTGCAAGCGAGCGGGGATACGATTACAGTGGATAGCCCATATACAGGAAATGTCACAGAACTGTCCGATTCATTGGGAAATCCAGTGATGACAATCGCCTCGACTGATGTACATGTCGAAGGTGAATTAACGGAAACGGAACGGATGAAATTTGAAAAGGGTATGCCCGCAGAGATAGCTATTTCAGAAAATAAGAAGAAGCTAAAAGGGACGATTGAGGAGATTAATGACAATCCGAAAACAGTCTCGCTGCATGGAAAGAGCATTTATCCATTTTATGTTTCTTTTACAGATCAAGGGGATATGAAGGATTTGCTGCCTGGGTATCATACAAAAGTATCGATTACAACAGATGAATCAAAAAATGCCACTGTTGTTCCAAATGATGCCTTATTTGGCCACGCGGTTTGGAAAATGACCCAGGGAGGGAAACTTGTCAAACAGCCAGTAACAACAGGCATTGAAATGAAGGGGAAAACTGAAGTAACAAAAGGTGCCAAACTTGGTGAATGGGTAGCGGGGGATCAACAGGCTCCGTTTCGTCATGGAACATCATTTATTACCCCATTACAACTGGATCAACTGAAATGGAAACAATTTGTTAAACAAAAAGATTGGAAAGAGGATTTCATTGCTGGATTGTTAACACGATAAAAACATATGATGTAAAAATAAGCCTTTATGGAAGAGGCTTATTTTTGTTTCCTGTCACCAGTCATAAATGCCAAACCTGTCCCATAAAATAGTCCAAGCAGAAGAATAAGGAGCGAATGAGATATGGGACGTGTTGGTAAAGTTGTGTGCTGGGGGGCAGGATTGGTACTGCTAGCCTTCTTAATTCAGTTTCCAATTCAAAAAACGGAAAACACCTGGAAAACATGGTCATTGCCCCTTGCCGGTAAAACGATTGTTATTGATCCTGGACATGGTGGCCCTGACGGAGGAGCCGAGGGGAAAGACAACACCCAGGAAAAAGATATTACCCTGAACGTCGCCAAAAAAGTGCGGAACTATTTGCAGCAATCAGGCGCACTTGTTTACCTAACCAGGGAAGAGGATATAGACCTGGCTGACAAGGGTACAAGTGGACTATCACGGAGGAAGTCGGAGGATATTCGCAAGCGGGTTGCTTTTATTCAGGAAAAACATGCCGACTTTTTTGTATCGATACATTTGAATGCCATCCCGTCATCCAGATGGCATGGTGCACAAACCTTTTACTACCCAAAATTTGAAGAGAGCAAGCATCTGGCTAAGATGATCCAGTCTGAAGTGATTCGTAATCTGGAAAACACAAACCGCACGCCTTTAGCACTCAATACGGTCTATTTATTAAAGCATGCCGGAGTTCCCGGTGCCTTGGTAGAACTTGGCTTTCTATCCAATGAACAGGAGCGGGAACAGTTAAAGCAGGATGACTATCAATTGAAAATGGCCGGCAGTATTTATGAAGGGATTTTACGGTATGCGACAGAGGATATGGAGGAAGGGGAAGATTAAATGGAGTGGGCGATGATGTGTGTTGATTGCGGAACTTGAAGAATCAGACCGGGAATGGGGATATCAAAAAGTGTGAGGATATCGCCTTGGCAATGGGATTTATCGACCAGAAAACGTGATATATCAATTGCAAATGTGAAGATATCAACCAATGGCATACGCGTTTCGACCTAAAGGTGTAAGGTATCGACCAAGAAGCATGTACTATCAACCCATTGGACAAGAATATCGACCGGGGTGCGGAAAATATCGACCAAATTGCAAGCTATATCGACCAAATCTGATAAAATATCAACCTGCCCAAAGAGGTGTGAATATTAATTAAATCAGTTCGCCGTTATATTAACAATGGAACTGATCAGCTGTGACCATCAACATGATTCATATCACTTAGATTTATGTTATACTAGCAAGTAATGACAGAATAACGTTCATGTTCTGTCGATGCTAGGAAAGGAATGGTGATTTACCGTGTTACAGAAGGAAGAAGTCATTCAGTTACTGAGCTCGGTTAAGGATCCTTTTTTACATAAAACACTGGAAGAAACGGGTGGTGTAAAAGAGGTTACCATAAAGGAAGAGAAGAAACATGTCAGTGTCAAATTGGCAATCGGGAAGACAAATACTAGCGAGCAAATGCAGCTGCAACAGCAAGTCGTCGGTATTTTGAAGAAGAATGGTGCCACTACAGTTGGACTGCGTTTTGAACAGTTGCCTGATGAGGTGATTCAGAAATTCCAGCCAGCTGCAGAAAAAGCGCAAGAGGCATCATTAATGGGTGGAAATTCCAATCCGAATTTTATCGCTATTTCCAGTGGTAAAGGGGGCGTTGGGAAATCGACTGTAACCGTTAACCTGGCGATTGCTTTACATCGTCTTGGCAAGAAGGTTGGCATTATCGATGCAGATATTTACGGATTTAGTGTCCCTGATATGATGGGAGTGGAGACACGTCCAGTCGTTCGCAATGAAAAAATCTACCCGGTTGAACGGATGGGTGTAAAAGTTATTTCCATGGGTTTCTTTGTAGAGGACAACTCCCCAATCATTTGGCGCGGACCAATGCTTGGGAAAATGTTAAATAGCTTTTTCAAGGAAGTGGAATGGGGCGATTTGGATTATTTGCTTCTTGATCTGCCACCGGGAACAGGGGATATTGCCATGGATGTGCATGAACTGTTACCGACTTGTAAGGAAGTCATTGTGACAACACCACATCCAACTGCAGCATTTGTAGCGGCTCGGGCAGGGCAAATGGCGATTAAAACAAATCACCAAATCCTGGGCGTTGTCGAAAATATGGCTTATTTTGAAAGTGAGAAAACCGGTGAAAAGGAATATGTATTCGGCCATGGTGGCGGTAAAAAGTTGGCAGAAGTATTAAAAACCAAAGTTCTTGGACAGCTGCCACTAAAACAGCCATATGAGGAAGAGGATGTATTTGCACCATCTGTATATCAGCAAGATCATCCACTTGGACAAGAATATCACCGGATGGCATCGAAAATTGTGGCTGAAGTGGAAGGGTAAAGCATTACAATTTATGTGATAAAAAAGAGGTGGCCGTTGAGTCTCACCTCTTTTTTATTTATCCAATTCCTTCTTCAGAGGCATTATCCCCTTTGTTGCCTTTATCCCCTTTTCCTTGTTTTTGCTGCCCTTGTTCCTCAGCAGCCTTTAACAGGGTTTCTGTCATTTTTGCCTGGAATGTTGGACTTTGCAATGTTTCTTTAACAGTGTCCTGCAAATGATCACGGAATTTCTGGCTTTGCATTACGTTTAGCATTTGCTCTTGCATTTGCGGATTTTTGAGGAGGCTTAGCATTTGCTTCTGATAATCGGGATCCTTCATGAGTTCCTTCATCAACTTTTGATGCTCGGTTGCCATTGATTTAGCAAAACTGTTCACAAATGTTGGATCACTAAAAAGCTTCTCCCACATCTGTTTCCCTTCATCAGAGACAAGCGCCTCATTAACCGCTTTTTTGACGGTATCATCCTGCATAACAAGCTGTTGTTTCATTTGTTCATCAGCCAATAATTCTTTAAGTGCTTTTTTTCCATCTTCCGTTTGTAATATATCTAAAACCATTTTCTTCGTTGTATCGTAGTCTGATTTCTGTACGGCAGAGCTTTGTCCGTCGCTACAGGCAGATAGGCTTAGGATGGCCAGCGCAGCAAAGGATATAAAAATTGCCCGAAGCATTTTAATCCTCCTTCCCTTACATACCCTTAATATGAGGAAAAAAGCAAGAAGTATGCACCTTGAGAAGGAAAAATACGTTGGTTCGTGATAAAATACAATTTAGTGGATGTTCAAAAGAGGATGTTCAAAGGGGAACTTCTCTCTACAAGCGTCACGTCCTGTATAAGTCAATGATTGGCGCAAATCGATGCAATGTTAAAAATACATAGCTTAAAAACGGCAGGAGGATTCAGATTGAATAGTCGTAAATGGGTAAGGCTGTTTTTTACCACACTGGCATTAGGTGGTGCAGCTGGATTAATAACCAGCTTCTTTGTAAAAACGGCTTCTTATGCAGAATGGTTAAACCCGTTTGATTTCTTTGATTTATTGGGTGTGCTCATCTTTTTTATTGGCCTTGGATTTGTATTTAGTCTTGTTAGCCAGACGGGTTTTTTTGCGTATTTGTTTATTAACCAGTTCGGCCTGGGAATATTCCGGACGTTTTGGCCAACTGTACAAGTACTGCTAATTGCGTTTGTTGTCTTTGATTTGGTTTATTTCCCTTATAATGCCTCAGATGGCAATGGGTCACTAATTACATATATTGGTATAGCAGCTGCAATACTTGTGTATGGATGGATCATTGCAAAGATCAAGGCAAAGCAAACCAATCAGCGAGCATTTATCCCGGCATTATTCCTTATGGTTGTCATGACAACAGTGGAATGGGTTCCCGGGCTTAGGACAAGCGGTATGGATTACGCATGGTTGATGATTGTTCCTTTATTAGTTTGTAACACATACCAGTTATTAATTCTGCACCACATTAATAAGCCGGATCACAAGCAGGTATCGAGTACCAAACAACCATCAAGGAATACCAGCGCAAAAGCCGGCAAAAAGGGAAGTAAAAAAGCATAATTTAATGATTAGAAACGAAGGCTATTCCAGATGGATGCCTTCGCTTTCTATTTTGACGAAGTAGACAATGGCGTTCTCAGGTTTGGGACGTTTCCTCTATCCAATGGTCTTCCTTCCATAGCGTTACTTTTCGTCTACTCGATTGGTTTCGATTTGGCATGTGCCTGATTAATGAACTCGGATATGGTTACAAAGTGGAATCCTTTATTTTTTAATCCGGGTAAAATGGTTTTTAATGCTTCATTCGTTTGTTTAACGGAGTCCGACGCATGTAATAAAATAACATCACCGTTAGAAGTCTGCTTCATAACAAAATCAGTAATAGCCTCCGTTCCAGGGTTTTTCCAGTCATTTGGATTTACATTCCAGTGGACCACTGTAAGACCAAGGTTTTCCGCCAGTTTAATGATCTCTTTGTCAAATTGACCACTTGGTGGACGTACAAGATTGATGTCATCGAGACCTAGCTTCTGGAATACTTCTTTCGCATGCAACAAATCCTTTTTCACCTGTTCAGGTTTTTGGTTGAGGTAGCTTTTATAACGGTAGCCAAGCATGCCAAGTTCATGTTTACCATCAGTGATTTCTTCAAGTATTTCCGGGTGTCTCTCCGCCCATTCGCCACTCACAAAAAAAGTAGCTTGTACATTTTCTTCCTTTAAACGTTCTAAAATAGCATGTATCTTTTTTTCACCCCAGCTAATGTCAAATGTTAAGGCGATGTTTGCCTCATCTTTATTACCTTTTGATAATGCTGCAGTTTGCTTTTCATGGGAAAAAATTGAAAATGTTCCATCGCGTTCAAACCATACAAAGGTTGCGGTGAATAAGGCAAGTAAAACGATAACCGTCCAACTTTTCCACTTCAAATGGAAGGTGTAAAAATGGCCCATAGTAGTCCTCCTAAAACTTCTTTATACCAGTTTATGAATGAAACATCATAATATGAACAAGCTAGGAAACAAGGTGATTTTTTCCGGAAATACATATTTATTAATTGCTGACTAGTGAAGAAGTGCACAGAAAACCGACAAAATCTAATATGGGTTTCGAATACATGTGGGTAATCATGTAACAAGTACATAAAAACAATAAAGTTCGGCAAAGGTCTTGGGCGCTGGAGCCGGGTTGGCCTGCTTTGGCAAGAACAGAGCTTAAATTTATACTTATCAAATAAAACTTGGCAACAGATTAAATTAAGCAGATAAAGTTTGGAGTGACGGCAATGTTAGGGTTATTAATTAATGATATTGAACAAAAGGAAATGGAATATTTACTAAAACGCGAACTGGAAGAATTACTCATGGATTTTGAAGATCATCGCATTGATCATTTGGTGAAACGGGCAATGCGTGAGCGGTATCGGATTCTCTTTCAACTGCTTCGTCGTGTTGCAAGTGAACAAGAATGTCTCAAATATATACTGAAGCGAACGGAGAATGAATAAATGGATGTTCGTTATTGATGAGCAATGGCAAAAGCTGTTGTTCATTTATTTTTAGTTTTAGGTTTTATCCTTGGTATCATATCGGCGATCTTTTACAGCCTTGTTTCTTCTGTAATAAAAAATTGTAACTTTCTTAGGGAAACTTGTTGAAATATAATAATGTATATGCTATATTAATATCTGTTGTCAGGAAAGCCCAAATACAATTCAAATGGTTCGTTAAAAATTATTTAAAAAAACTATTGACTTTATGCGGGGATCTTGATAGAATATAACTTGTCGCTAAAACGACAACGGAAAAAATTGCTCTTTGAAAACTGAACAAAACAACCAGTATGTAACAGATGTCAGAGGTTGAGGTTAGAAGTTAGATCAATTGATTTGATGGAAAACGCAGACCCTGGAATCAATTTTTGCAGCTAAGAATTTAGATGAAATTAATTGGTGTTAATTTTATCACAAACTTTTTTGGAGAGTTTGATCTTGGCTCAGGACGAACGCTGGCGGCGTGCCTAATACATGCAAGTCGAGCGCGGGAAGCAAGTAGATCCTCATCTGAGGTGACACTTGTGGAACGAGCGGCGGACGGGTGAGTAACACGTGGGCAACCTGCCTGTAAGATCGGGATAACTCGCGGAAACGTGAGCTAATACCGGATAATACTTTTTCCTGCATGGGAGGAAGTTGAAAGATGGCTTAGGCTATCACTTACAGATGGGCCCGCGGCGCATTAGTTAGTTGGTGGGGTAAAGGCTCACCAAGGCGACGATGCGTAGCCGACCTGAGAGGGTGATCGGCCACACTGGGACTGAGACACGGCCCAGACTCCTACGGGAGGCAGCAGTAGGGAATCTTCCGCAATGGACGAAAGTCTGACGGAGCAACGCCGCGTGAGTGATGAAGGTCTTCGGATCGTAAAACTCTGTTGTGAGGGAAGAACAAGTATTGTTCGAACAGGGCAGTACCTTGACGGTACCTCACCAGAAAGCCCCGGCTAACTACGTGCCAGCAGCCGCGGTAATACGTAGGGGGCAAGCGTTGTCCGGAATTATTGGGCGTAAAGCGCGCGCAGGCGGTCTTTTAAGTCTGATGTGAAATCTTGCGGCTTAACCGCAAGCGGTCATTGGAAACTGGAGGACTTGAGTGCAGAAGAGGAGAGTGGAATTCCACGTGTAGCGGTGAAATGCGTAGAGATGTGGAGGAACACCAGTGGCGAAGGCGACTCTCTGGTCTGTAACTGACGCTGAGGCGCGAAAGCGTGGGTAGCGAACAGGATTAGATACCCTGGTAGTCCACGCCGTAAACGATGAGTGCTAGGTGTTAGGGGGTTTCCGCCCCTTAGTGCTGAAGTTAACGCATTAAGCACTCCGCCTGGGGAGTACGGCCGCAAGGCTGAAACTCAAAAGAATTGACGGGGGCCCGCACAAGCGGTGGAGCATGTGGTTTAATTCGAAGCAACGCGAAGAACCTTACCAGGTCTTGACATCCTCTGATGACGGTAGAGATACCGTGTTCCCTTCGGGGACAGAGTGACAGGTGGTGCATGGTTGTCGTCAGCTCGTGTCGTGAGATGTTGGGTTAAGTCCCGCAACGAGCGCAACCCTTAATCTTAGTTGCCAGCATTAAGTTGGGCACTCTAAGGTGACTGCCGGTGACAAACCGGAGGAAGGTGGGGATGACGTCAAATCATCATGCCCCTTATGACCTGGGCTACACACGTGCTACAATGGATGGAACAAAGGGCAGCGAAGCGGCGACGCATTAGCTAATCCCATAAAACCATTCTCAGTTCGGATTGCAGGCTGCAACTCGCCTGCATGAAGCCGGAATCGCTAGTAATCGCGGATCAGCATGCCGCGGTGAATACGTTCCCGGGCCTTGTACACACCGCCCGTCACACCACGAGAGTTGGCAACACCCGAAGTCGGTGAGGTAACCTTTTGGAGCCAGCCGCCGAAGGTGGGGCCAATGATTGGGGTGAAGTCGTAACAAGGTAGCCGTATCGGAAGGTGCGGCTGGATCACCTCCTTTCTAAGGATTATATTACGGAACGGGAAGTTTATTCCTAAGACATACTCGGTTGTTTGGTTCAGTTTTGAGAGAGTAATTTCTCCATTAAATTAAATAGTAGATGGGCCTGTAGCTCAGCTGGTTAGAGCGCACGCCTGATAAGCGTGAGGTCGGTGGTTCGAGTCCACTCAGGCCCACCATCTACAGTTAATATGGGGCCTTAGCTCAGCTGGGAGAGCGCCTGCTTTGCACGCAGGAGGTCAGCGGTTCGATCCCGCTAGGCTCCATTTTGTACCTTGAAAACTAAATAAGAGCAAGACAAACAACGACATCAACTTTTAAAGTTCTTAAATATAGTTAAGTGAAAAAGAGCGCACGGTGGATGCCTTGGCACTAGGAGCCGATGAAGGACGGGACTAACACCGATATGCCTCGGGGAGTCGTAAGTAGACTGATCCGGGGATTTCCGAATGGGGGAACCCGCTGCTCGTAATGGAGCAGTACACCTATCTGAATACATAGGGTAGGTGAGGCAGACCCGGGGAACTGAAACATCTCAGTACCCGGAGGAAGAGAAAGCAAACGCGATTTCCCAAGTAGCGGCGAGCGAAACGGAAACAGCCCAAACCAACAGGCTTGCCTGTTGGGGTTGTAGGACACTCCAATGGAGTTACCAAGAAATTCTTTAGATGAATCGATCTGGAACGATCAGCCATAGCGGGTAAGAGCCCTGTAATCGAAAGAGAATTTCCTCCGGAGTGGATCCTGAGTACGGCGGAACACGTGGAATTCCGTCGGAATCCGGGAGGACCATCTCCCAAGGCTAAATACTCCCTAGTGACCGATAGTGAACCAGTACCGTGAGGGAAAGGTGAAAAGCACCCCGGAAGGGGAGTGAAAGAGAACCTGAAACCGTGTGCTTACAAGTAGTCGAAGCCCGTTAATGGGTGACGGCGTACCTTTTGTAGAATGGACCGGCGAGTTACGATCGTATGCAAGGTTAAGTGGAAGACACGGAGCCGTAGCGAAAGCGAGTCTGAACAGGGCGTTTGTAGTATACGGTCGCAGACCCGAAACCGTGTGATCTACCCATGTCCAGGGTGAAGGTCAGGTAACACTGACTGGAGGCCCGAACCCACGTATGTTGAAAAATGCGGGGATGAGGTGTGGGTAGGGGTGAAATGCCAATCGAACACGGAGATAGCTGGTTCTCTCCGAAATAGCTTTAGGGCTAGCCTCAAGAAAAGGAAGTACTGGAGGTAGAGCACTGATTGGACGAGGGGCCCTCACCGGGTTACCGAATTCAGTCAAACTCCGAATGCCAGCTACTTGATCTTGGGAGTCAGACTATGGGTGATAAGGTTCATAGTCGAAAGGGAAACAGCCCAGACCGCCAGCTAAGGTCCCAAAGTATACGTTAAGTGGAAAAGGATGTGGCGTTGCTTAGACAACCAGGATGTTGGCTTAGAAGCAGCCATCATTTAAAGAGTGCGTAATAGCTCACTGGTCGAGTGACGCTGCGCCGAAAATGTACCGGGGCTAAACGTATCACCGAAGCTGCGGATTGTTCTGAAAGAACAATGGTAGGAGAGCGTTCGAAGTGCTGTGAAGTCAGACCGTGAGGACTGGTGGAGCGCTTTGAAGTGAGAATGCCGGTATGAGTAGCGAAAAAAGAGTGAGAATCTCTTTCACCGAATGCCTAAGGTTTCCTGAGGAAGGCTCGTCCTCTCAGGGTTAGTCGGGACCTAAGCCGAGGCCGACAGGCGTAGGCGATGGACAACAGGCAGATATTCCTGTACCACCTCATGACCGTTTGAGCAATGGGGAGACGCAGAAGGATAGGGAAAGCGCACCGATGGATGTGTGCGCCCAAGCAGTAAGCGAGTTGGATAGGCAAATCCGTCCAGCAATCGCAAGCTGTGATGGGGAGTGAAAATGGTCACGAAGTTCCCGATTTCACACTGCCAAGAAAAACCTCTAGCGAGGTCACAGGTGCCCGTACCGCAAACCGACACAGGTAGGCGAGGAGAGAATCCTAAGGTGATCGGGAGAACTCTCGTTAAGGAACTCGGCAAAATGACCCCGTAACTTCGGGAGAAGGGGTGCTTCTTGCATGAGAAGCCGCAGTGAATAGGCCCAAGCGACTGTTTAGCAAAAACACAGGTCTCTGCGAAGCCGAAAGGCGAAGTATAGGGGCTGACACCTGCCCGGTGCTGGAAGGTTAAGGGGAAACGTTAGCTCACAGGAGCGAAGCGTTGAACCGAAGCCCCAGTAAACGGCGGCCGTAACTATAACGGTCCTAAGGTAGCGAAATTCCTTGTCGGGTAAGTTCCGACCCGCACGAAAGGTGCAACGACTTGGGCACTGTCTCAACGAGAGACCCGGTGAAATTATACGATGCGTGAAGATGCGCATTACCCGCGACAGGACGGAAAGACCCCGTGGAGCTTTACTGTAGCCTGATATTGCATGTTGGTACAGCTTGTACAGGATAGGTGGGAGCCATCGAAACCGGAGCGCCAGCTTCGGTGGAGGCACCCGTGGGATACCACCCTGGTTGTACGGACATTCTAACCCAGAACCGTGATCCGGTTCGGAGACAGTGTCAGGCGGGCAGTTTGACTGGGGCGGTCGCCTCCTAAAAGGTAACGGAGGCGCCCAAAGGTTCCCTCAGAATGGTTGGAAATCATTCGCAGAGTGTAAAGGCACAAGGGAGCTTGACTGCGAGACCTACAAGTCGAGCAGGGACGAAAGTCGGGCTTAGTGATCCGGTGGTTCCGCATGGAAGGGCCATCGCTCAACGGATAAAAGCTACCCCGGGGATAACAGGCTTATCTCCCCCAAGAGTTCACATCGACGGGGAGGTTTGGCACCTCGATGTCGGCTCATCGCATCCTGGGGCTGTAGTCGGTCCCAAGGGTTGGGCTGTTCGCCCATTAAAGCGGTACGCGAGCTGGGTTCAGAACGTCGTGAGACAGTTCGGTCCCTATCCGTCGTGGGCGTTGGAAGTCTGAGAGGAGCTGTCCTTAGTACGAGAGGACCGGGATGGACACACCGCTGGTGTACCAGTTGTTCCGCCAGGAGCATAGCTGGGTAGCTACGTGTGGCAAGGATAAGTGCTGAAAGCATCTAAGCATGAAGCCTCCCTCAAGATAAGACTTCCCATCACTTCGAGTGAGTAAGATCCCTCAGAGACGATGAGGTTGATAGGTCCGAGGTGGAAGCGTGGTGACACGTGGAGCTGACGGATACTAATCGATCGAGGACTTATCTATATTGTTTGATTCGTTGATACCATCTTCTCTTATTTAGTTTTCAGGATATAAAAACATTTGCATTTTTTATCAGAAATGCATATAATATATCTTGTCCTTGTTTTTAACACTTCTGTAAAGAGAAGATAAACAAGGTGATCATATCTAAAGGTCTGGTAGCCATAGCGGAGAGGTCACACCTGTTCCCATGCCGAACACAGCAGTTAAGCTCTCCAGCGCCGATGGTAGTTGGGGCTTTGCCCCTGCAAGAGTAGGACGCCGCCAGGCTTTACTTTTTGCATTTATATGCAAAACATGGTACACTACAACATATATTGAGATTGTTCCACAGTAGCTCAGTGGTAGAGCTATCGGCTGTTAACCGATCGGTCGTAGGTTCGAATCCTACCTGTGGAGCCATTTTTATGCTTCCATAGCTCAGTAGGTAGAGCACTTCCATGGTAAGGAAGGGGTCAGCAGTTCGAGTCTGCTTGGAAGCTTTCCGCTGAAACGCTTGTCCTGTAAGGGATTAAGCGTTTTTTATTTATCTATAATTATTCTAAAATGACCCGTTCGGATGACACTTTTTGAATATGGAATATTTGTTCTTATAAATGATAAAGAAAAAACACCATATAAAATGAAGTTCAAATTGTGACAAGTGGCATAATTTATATATAATCTTCATCAAGCATATCTGCAATCTTTTGGTCTGCTTCTTCCAAGTAATGACTATATATTAAATGTTGTTCCAATAATAGCATGTCCTAAACGTTTTGATGTAGAATGAATGTTGGCTCCCTTATTTATTAAATCCGTTGCTGCAGTGTGCCTTGGATCATGGAAGCGGATCTTTTTAAGTTGTGGTTTGTCATTCTTTTTAATTCCTTATTTACCCGAGTTAAAAACCTATTTCACCATCTATTAGGAACGCTAGGATAGAATGGTTTTCCTAAGTACGTAGAGAATATAAAGAAATAACTACCACGTTCCCATCATTCGGCAGCTCCATCCACTCTGTACCTTTTTAAGTTTATGCTTTTTTTAATTTTATCCATCAGCTTTTTAGGTGGTGCTACTGGACCCTTTTGTCTAAGACTTTTTTATTTATAACCTTTTGCTAAGCTCAGAGAATGAATACACTTATTGTATTGGTGGGAAAGTCTACATCATCCCATTGTAGAGCGAGCAATTCCCCTTTACGCATCCCTGTTTTAAGAGCCATTTTAACCATTAGCACCATTTGTATGTTTTTTCCTCCCTTAGTAGCGTGAACAGTAGGGGACAGTAAAATCAGGATAAGAAGCAGCTCATTCTATGCGGAGAATGAGCTGCTTCTTATATATTTTCATTTTAAGCTCCGGCTTTTTGCTTTTTATCCGGATAGAGTAAAGAAAATACAATTCCGACAATCAAACAGATAAAGAAGGTTGCGGCTTTGGCAGATACAATTACTTCGAGCGGTGAAAGGGACCAGACGACAGCACTGACTGCACCGACAATAATAGTTGCAATGACCCCGATCCCAGAGACTCGTTTCCAAAAGAAGATCAACAGAACAACGACGGAAAATGTATTGCCGATCCCTGCCCATGCAAAAGATACGAGACTGTAAATAACAGATTCTGATTTCAAGGAAATAATAATGCCGATGATACCGCTGATCAGCGCCACGAAACGGGATAAATGTACAAGTTTTCTGCTGGTAATATTCCATCTGAGAGTCTTATGGATAACGTCCTCGCTGATGGAAGTTGTAATAACCAATAACTGTGAAGATGCTGTCGACATAATAGCAGCCAGAATCCCTGCCAAGATAATCCCGGAAACCCATGGTGGTAAAATATCAAAAATCATATGCGGCAGAATCATTTCTGGATCAGCCAATGTACCTTGTGCGTATAAAGCAGAAGCAAAAATAGCTGATAGAAAGGCTCCCACATAGACAATCATTGTCCAGATTATCGCCATGTTTCGACCGGTAACCCGCTCTTTTTCTGTTGTAATCGCCATAAACCGGGAGCTTAGCTGTGGCTGTCCGCCGAGCCATCCAAAAACCCAGGAAAAGTTGGTAAAAAGCATTGCACCTAAGGCAAGTCCGTTTAAACCGCCAGTCCAGCTGTCGGCTCCTCCACCCCTTAGGGAAAGTTCTGTGGAAACACTTAACCCCTGATTCTGAATCTCCATAAAGGCAACGATAGGTACGATTATAAAGGATATCAGCATTAAAAAGCTTTGCACGGCGTCTGTCCAGACAACGGACATGAAGCCTCCTAGGCAGGAATACGCAATAATAATTGCTGCGATAATGATCGTTCCCCATGTAATGCTGAATCCGGAAATGGAATAAACGGTTTTACCCATTCCTGAGAATTGTGCAGCTAAATAACAGACAAAGAAAAATACCATGACGATAGAAGCCAACCAGCGGATAATATCTGCATGCCTTGGAAATTTAACTGCAATATAGTCTGTTAAACTATTTACCTTGTATTTTTGTTGTTCCATCATAAATCGTTTGGACAGGAATAGCCAGGAAGCGAGCACTCCGAAGAACATACCTGATAAAACCCAGATACCGGATAAACCGGCTACATAAATAAATCCAATTGCTCCAAGGAACATGTAAGCAGATTCCCCGGTAGCACGTTCCGAAAAGGCAAGTACCCAGCCGGGGACTTTGTTGCCTCCGAGAAAATAATCGTTATGCGTTAAATCTTTTTTGCCAAAATAAATTCCTATTGCAAGCATTGCGAGCAAATAGAGAACAATTTCTATGTAAATTACTGTTTGCACAAGCCCTTTCCTCCATCAAAACTTAAATAAAATAATACCAATTGGTTTTATCAGATATTAAGCCGTTTTTAAAAATTTGTCAATCATCATTTAAAACCTGAATTATTCACTGAAATTCTATAATACAGTTTAAATGCTTATCTGACAGTCGGTTTAGCCAAAACATTTATTCATCTAATAAATGAAAAAAGAACCCATTTTCTGTTACAGTTAAAGTACCAACAAAAACCAACAGAAAGGGGTTCTTATATTGGCTACTTTACCGCAAATACCGCTAGATTTCAATCGCCAAATCAAATTATCTAACGATGGTGGTGCACTTTCATCCGATACAGGTGAACTCTTATTCCGAGAGTTCGATGAAAAGATTGGCTTCTTCTCAACGCTGACAAAGCATTTAAAGCTTAAAGATGATCGACGTTACTATGTTCACTCCAATGAACAGTTACTTCGCCAAAAGATGTATCAAATCATTGCTGGATATGCCGAAGATGACGCAGCTGATCAATTAACGAATGATCCTGTCTTTACGCAGGTTGTAGGAACAGATGCTTTAGCTTCCCAGCCAAGTTTATCCCGGCTTTTCCCACGATTTGATGATGAATCGATGGAACAATTAAACCAGGCAAACCAGGAACTTTTAGACAAGGTGCATCAATATAGAAATGCCAAGTCGATTATTCTGGATTTGGATTCCACTCATGCAGATACATATGGCGATCAGGAGGATGCAACATTCAATACGCATTATGGAACCATTGGATTTCATCCTTTAGTTGCTTTTGACGGTATCACCGGCGATTTTTTGAAAGCAAAACTACGCCCAGGCAATGTCTATACTTCCAATGGCGTGGTGGATTTTATCGAGCCTGTTATCAACCATTACAATGAGCAGTTTCCTGAAACCATCCCGTTTCTGCGTGGTGACAGTGGCTTCGCCGTCCCGGGTCTATATGAACTGTGCGAGGATGAATCGGTTTATTATGTGATTCGTTTGAAATCCAATCCTAATTTGCAGCGACTTGCCGATGAGCTGCATCCTTCCACTGTTCCAACCGATGTGACAAAATCGGAAATCTATTATGAAGAAGCCGAGTATCAGGCAAAATCATGGTCCAAGCCAAGAAAAGTGATCATCCAATCCGTTCGTCCGGCCGGTGAATTGTTTTTTACGCACGCTTTCTTTGTAACGAACCTGACTGATGTCTTCTCTCCTAAAGATATTGTTCATTCCTACCAGAAAAGAGGAACGATGGAGAATTATATCAAGGAATCCAAAAATGGGTTTAACCTGGATCGCATGAGCAGCCATAAATTTGAATGCAATGAGGTTAGAATGATGCTTAGTTTGTTAGCTTATAACCTTACGAATTGGATGCGTACGCTTTGTTTTCCTGAAGAACAGAAAAACATGCGGATCCAAACGATACGAACTAGAATCATTAAAGTCGCCAGTAAATTGGTAAAGTCAGGACGATCTCTTTACTTTAAATTAGCCTCCAGCTTTGTGTATCAATCGTTTTTCTGGAAAGTATTACAGCGAATTCAAAGATTACAATTAGAGTGAGGCCATACCGCTGTTCTCTAAGCACATTTAAAAAACCATCGTAAGACCAAGGGAGTCGTATGTCCAAAAAATAGAGATTTTCAAGGATCTCTAGTTTAAGCAAACCATTTCTGGAAAGGTTCCATCTTATTTTACGAAAATAACCCAGGGCTAAGCTTCATTTATCTTTTTGGTTAGAAGTATGAATAATTCAGGTTTATATTGAAGAACTTCCTCTTTGAATCGCTGTCCATTGCATGTTTCGCAAGTGGTTCTGACTCCTTCAAGAAATGCAAGATCGGAATAAATGAATCCAGTTCCTCCGCATTCCGGACAGGCTCCTTTTGAATTAAAGCTAAAGAGTGATTTACTTACTTTGTTGGCTTTTGCAAAATAAGTCCGAATGGAATCCATCATCCCCGTATAAGTTGCCGGATTAGATCGGATCGATGTACCAATAGGCTTTTGATCAATGACGATGGTATCTGGGTGTTGTGTCACAAGCTCACCAAAAATTAGTGTGCTTTTCCCTGAACCGGCTACTCCGGTAATTGCCGTTAGCACACCCGAAGGAATATCAACGGTCACGTTCTTTAAATTGTGTTTTGTACCATTGATGATAGAAAGATGTCCGTCAGGTTTCCGTATTTGCTTTTTTATGGTTGGTTCCGTCCGCATGTATTTTCCAGTAAGTGTATCTGAATCATATAGACCGTGAACATTTCCTTGATAG
Organism: Lentibacillus daqui; assembly: GCF_027186265.1. Classification (NCBI taxonomy): domain Bacteria; kingdom Bacillati; phylum Bacillota; class Bacilli; order Caryophanales; family Bacillaceae; genus Lentibacillus; species Lentibacillus daqui. The sequence goes on from NZ_CP114176.1 coordinate 165,731, forward strand.
ACAATTTCTCCCCCATTTGTGCCTGCACTAGGACCGACATCCACAATATGATCGGCTATTTTAATGACATTCTGGTCATGTTCAACTACTAAGATGGTGTTTCCTTTATCACGCAATTTTATCAGCATTTGATTGAGTCGATACACATCCCGAGGGTGTAACCCTATACTCGGTTCATCGAAGATATAGATCATATCCGTCAGACTGCTGTTAAGATGTCGTATCATCTTCACTCGTTGTGATTCTCCACCGGACAATGTTGATGTTTCACGATTTAGCGAAAGATAGTAAAGCCCCATGCCAATGAGGTGTTGTAATCGAATCGTCATGCCATCAATGATTGGTATTGCAATTCGATTTTCAATCCCTTTTAGAAAAGATAAAAGTTCACCTAGTTCTAATGCCGAAATCTCCGCAATGTTATGTCCGTCAATCTTGCAATTCAAAACAGTTGGATTCAATCTAGCTCCTTCACAGGAAGGGCAGGGCTTTAACGATGTGAACTGTTGAATCTGCGCACGGGTTTTTTCTGAATGCTGGCTGGCTTCCTTCTGAATATAAAGTCGTTTAAATTTCACCAGAACGCCTTCATAATCGGAATGAACAGATCCACCACTTTCCAAAGGGATTTCCATACGTCCACCTTTACCGTAGAGCAATGTATGCCATTCATCTGCCGTATAGTCATCGAGTTTTTTGTCATTATCAAATAAACCGGAATACACATATCTCTTCCAATAGGCACTACCAACAGAAAAAGTCGGATACAAAATAGCCCCTTCATTAAGAGATTTTGTCTTATCAAATAATTTCTCTAAATCCGGCTCAATCTTACGTCCAATGCCCTCACACTCTGGACACATGCCTTTTGGATTATTAAAAGAAAAAATATCAGACTCACCGGTATAAGGCTCTCCGATACGGGAAAATAACAACCGCAATAAAGAGTCGATATCGGTAGCCGTGCCAAGTGTTGATCGCGCATTACCTCCTAAACGTTTTTGGTCAATCACAATGGCAGGAGAAAGGTTTTCAATTGATAGAGCATCAGGCTGACTGTATTTGGGTAAGCGATTTTGAATAAACGTCGTAAACGTTTGATTTAACTGTCGCTGTGCTTCCCGGCTAATCGTATCAAAGACAATGGATGACTTTCCCGATCCAGATACACCCGTAAAAATTGTGATTCTTTTCTTCGGAATTTTAAGGGAAATGTTTTTTAAATTATTTTCATTTACTTCACGTAAAATAATATGATCGTGCTCGTGCATTATCTGCTTAACCTCCTGAGAGATATCAGTTATAAGTCTTGGAAATGTTCAAATTGCACAGAGATCCAGTAGCAAATAGTTAGTTGGAATATATAAAAGTAATCTTGATAACCTATTTCAATGTTTTAAGTAGTTCAGAATATCTGTGATATGGATCGTCAAGTAGCGAAATACAATCCTTTCCCTTTAATCTTGGAGGATTTGACAAAAAGAAGATAAATGGGGTTATTCCCTTATTATCTTCTTTTGTCATTACTTCATTAAATTTTTTTGGAAATGGGAATTTTTAATTTGGAACAACCGGAGTCGGTAAATATCCAGTTTTTTGAAAGTATCTTAATGTCTTCTTAATTAATTCTGCATCTATAATTGGTAATTAATTCCTACTGACTTTTTATAAACAAAAAGAAATATTTGCTATTTTAATATTATCAAATTATAATTAACTAGGTCAACTATTTCTCTAGTACTTAAATTCAGTTGTAAATAATTTATAGTTTCATTGAAAGTCACTAGTAACATGAACAAAAATAAAAATTCATCTAAGAAGCAAGAGAAAATAAATAAAAAAGGCTCTAGATTATTTTCCAAGGGAGGATAAATTTTGGATAATTTCTATAAATTCAAACAGGAATTTGTTCCATTTCAATGCAGAATTGTTTCTCATCATAATAAATTTAATGTCGATGGTATTACTTCATCTCAATACAATATTATCGACTTATTAGAAAGGAGAGGCCCCAAAACTACACGATCACTATCAGAGGAGTTAGGAATTTCATTATCAGCAGTGTCAAAATTAGTAAAAAAGCTTATAGATAAATCCTTAATAATACAGGAACGCGACCAGAATGACAGACGTTCTTATCACCATACTATTACCGAAAAAGGGCATGCTTTTTTGAGGAAAGCAGAGAAATCCCGAAACGAAGTAATGGAATTAATTCACAAAACGTTAACAAAAGACGAATTGGTGGCATTTACCAATATTTGTAAAAAGTTAAATCAAATATCTACTTCCACTAACGATGAAGAAGAAATGAAATAATAAGAAACTTAAAATGAAAAACATGAATGATTTATAGGCTGTACACTTAGGAAATAAATTACCAAACCGTCAATTTAATTTATTATTAAATGATCTACCTGAAGATCATCAAAAACATATAAGGAAGTTTCATTTTTGGACGGATCGTCAACGGTCTTTGCTGTCTATTAAATTAATAATGTTCACCTTTTCGGGGGGATGGGCAGAAACACCCATAATTGAAGAGAGATTCTTTTGGGTGGGACCTATAATTTTCCCAATTTGGATGATGGTTTTAGCGGTAAGAAGAGTTTGAAAATTAAAAGATGAAAAGTGAAAAGATCAAATTAATTATTCTATAAACTAAAATTACAGTGTAACAATCGGGAGCTTTAACAGGTAAATATATGACCATAACAGGTTATATTATAGACTAATATGATGAAAGTTGTGTTGTTGTATGGCATTGTTTTTTACATATGTTCTTGCAGGGCTTGCCGTTGCAATGCCGGTTGGAGCAATTACAGTAGAGATGATAAGGCAGGGTCTTAAAAATGGATTTATGCACGGTTGGGCAGCTGGGTTGGGTGGGATGACCATTGATTTTGCTTTAATATTAGCCCTTTACTTAGGGTTGGCATCTTTTTTGCAGTTTCCTTTTATTCAAATACCGATGTGGTTAATTGGTGCGGTCTTTTTATTTTTAATTGCTTATGACTCGATTAAAAATGCAGAAAGTGATATTACTTTGTCAGGTGAGAAGCCGACTAAATCTTTTGGTTCTTCTTTTCGTAATGGCTTTCTTGTTGCGATATCACCTGGAAATGTTGTTTTTTGGGTAAGTGTATTTGGGGCAGTTCTGTCTGATTCATATACTTCTACTGGTTCAACCAACTTTTTAATCATAGCAGCAGGTGTCTTAACAGGAATATTACTGCACGATATAGGATTATTAACAATTGTGGCTACTACGAGAAAAGTAATGAACCGTTCAATGATTAAAGGGTTTTCTATCATTGCAGGGGTAGTATTAATGGGCTTTTCGGGATACTTTGTTTATCGATTCATTATCGCAATATTAGATGTAATCTAAATTAAGGTATTCCGTAGATGGCCGTTGGTACAGCTCCACGGGAATTTCACCCCTGCAAGTATTTCTTCCAGCCCTACTCATCGTTTGTGACGCTTTGAACGCTCGAACCATGACGGTAGGGGAGTATCATTATCCTAACTGATGAGTTATCGCTAGCAATCCACCACGATTGCATTAGACTCACAGATTATCGCTCGTTTCCAAAAAAAGCCATGGCGTCTGAATCAAGTGGTTCGTCATATCAGTAGAACGTATCTGATTTTTTAGTTTATACTGCACAGCCTTATCTTCCGTGCTTCCTCAAAGAACAAATATATGATGAATGAAAGGGAAAACCTAATCATTATTTATTCAAATCCTGAAATCTAAAACAGATTGCATAAGCTTTGAACGTAAGCGTTCGCGAGTATCTTCATCGATGCCCCAATAAGTGATTCCTTGTTCATCACGGAGCTTACGCATGGATAGGCTTGTCATATAGCTTCCATAATGCAAAACGACTACTTTCATTGCTTCTGGCTCACCCTTATTTGCAGCTAAAATAATTGGGTACGGCAATAAACCACGTTCGTTGTTTTCAACATTAGTATTAATCACTACATTCATCTGCATGTTCCTCCAAAAATCGTTTTAACCTTTTGAAAGAGCTTGTCCGCCTATACTGAACGGTACTACGTGGAATATTGAGTAGTTCAGCTATTTCTACATCTGATTTGTCAAAAAAGTAGTATAATAGGACGGTCTTACGCTTTTCTTTTGGCAAAGTACGCAATGCTTCAGCAAGTAATTTCGGAGTTACTTTCTTTCCAGCCACTTGAAAACTTTGTCCTTCTTCACCTTCGTATTGCTTATCTAAGGTATAGAGCTCATTTTCTTCTTGTGGGGTGAGATCAGAAAATGTCATCTCCTTTGCTTGTCGTTGTTTTCTTTCATTAAAAATATTGATTGCTTCATTCTTCAAAACACGTTTACAAAAAGCATTAAATGTACAGCGAACTTGCCACTCGGTACGATCCGGTTCTATCATGCATTTCCTCTCCCTTCGCAACTGCAAAGGTGGGCGATGATTTCCCCACAAAAAGCCCAACTGAACATAAATCAGCAGGGCATAAGAGTTTGTATATCGTATTATGTAGTTTGTGTAGGTAGATTCATGGCCGTAATAATCCCATAGAACTTCAAGAACTTTTTTAATATGTAGAATGGTATCAAATCAGGAAAAAAGTAAATAAACACGGCGATAACCTCCTTCATACCGCCGTGTCCTAAAAAAGGGCGCACTTAATACACCCTCTCCGAAATCCTATTTTTAAAAAGGGAAAACGGCGGCTTTGAATTTTCTTAATTTCAAAACCGCCGTTTGATATATTAGCTGTCTGTATTGTTTTTGCACTCTAAACAAACAACGGTTTTAGGTTGTATTAGTGAGTGAAGAAATATGCAGTATGCTCAAAAAATCAGATCCCATTTTTAAGATTTTAAAATTTTTCTGTTTAGACCTCAGTCAAAAACCTAATGTGCTTATAAATTTTATAGGATAATCCGATTACCCTAAAATATTTCTAATGGTTTTTTCATCAACACCGACAGTTTCAGCTATCTTTACGCAAAGATTTTGTCAAGAGATTGTTCCTCAACCAGCTTTTTAAAGTTTTTCAGTCATTTTTCGATTTCTATCGACTGAAATAACTCATTCGGAGCCGCTAAATGTAATTAAAAAGTATCCCGCTTAGTAAAATTCCGTAAACCATATATTAGTAAAACTACGAAGGTTCCAATAACTAGTGTATAAAATAACAAGTAAGACTGAATAGGTGATTCATCTTCAGGTGACATAGCTAGCATAGGTTGCGTCCAAGGATAAATCTGTCCTAAAGGTGTGCTGGCAACTATAATAGCTGGGAGAGTAAAAACAATACTAACAGCTAATGGTATACCAAAGGTTTTAGCCCTTATGGATATCGTTAGTTGTAGAAGAATCAATGGTAAACAAGCAAAAATCCCTCTAATCACGAATCCGAATATTGAAAATATCGGAAGACTGCCTTCTATTCCTTGTACATAACCAAATCCTATAAAAAAGATTAATAGGATAACCATTGAAATAACTACCATTTTTACTACCGTTAAAAATTTCCCTAAGAAGATCTCCGAATATTTGATTGGTAAGGCTAATAATTGTTTCCATCCTCCGCCGACATGTTCACTTCTGCAAACAAGAGCCGTGAATACCCCCACTAGGATTGGCAATACAAAAGGACCCATAAATAATGCTACTTGTGTCCACGCCTCTATCCATTCATTATCCCCAGGCTGCATAAAAAGGTCATAGTTTTTAAAGAAATTGATATAAGCCAGGCACACACCTAATAACGGACCTAGCAAATAAAGTAACCACAACTTGGAGCGTTTTAACTTTAATCGTTCAACATATAATATATTTTTCAACATAATCCCCCCTTACTGCACATTCTGTTTAGCAAAATGTATAGTTCCGATAAACATTAGGATGATACCTAATAACAAATTGATGACGAGGAAGGCAGAAAAATCTTGATTATACCCTAATCCTTCATATTGCAATATAATCGTTGAGACTTGACTTGGATAGGCTAAGGGTAACCATCTTGTCGTTTGAGCAGCTGCTAAAAATAAACCCATAATAGCAGAAATTGCTCCAATAAGAATTGAGAAAGCCTGATTTTTAATGGTCATGGATAACCAAAATTGAAACGCCATAATTGGTAATACGGTAATCAACATGCCGTAACTGTCGCCTATCAATAAGCCCCATGGAATATCCCCTTCAAATCCGAGTACCTTCCCTAGAAAAACCATTCCAATCAGAAAAATAGTAACAGAAAGGAATAGACTAATCGTTAACCAAATAAATTTACTTAAATAGATTTTTCCTCTTGAAATAGGCATTGAAAGGGTTTGTTTCCATCCATTTGCCTGATGTTCAATATTTGCTATCACAGATGCAGTAAGTGTAACGGCTAATGGGAAACCTAGTCCAAATAACAAGCTATTGTCATACAATAAATACATCCACATGGAATCAGCACCGAACATCTCCGCTTGTTTTTCCACAAACTCAGCACGATAGGTGAAATTCACCAACTCATATGCCAAGATAAGTAATGGAACCAATAATACAATAATTAATAACGATGAACGTTTTAATTTTAATTGTTCTGCCCACAATATCTTTCTCATAAGCTACCCTCTGTACCCGTTAATTCTAAGAAGATATCTTCAAGTGTTCTTTTCACTTCTTCCAGTCGGTAGACAGATACACCCGAATGAACCAAAGTAGCGTTAATATCTGAAACAAACGCGGGTTCCGTTTGGGCTAACCACAAGAAATCGTTTTGTAAATCAGCCTTTACCCCTTGCTCTTTTAATATTGCATTTGCTTTCATGACATCACTAACGCCGACTTTTAATAGTGGTTTCTGTTTTTGTCTTAAGCGTTCAATCGAATCTTGGAAAATCATTTTTCCATTATTAATGATCCCTACCTGTGTAGCCATTTGATCTATTTCACTTAACAAGTGGCTGGATACAAGAACACTCATTCCTGCTTCAGGCAATTTTTTAATCAACTCCCTAATCTCTTGGATACCAGATGGATCTAAACCATTAGTTGGCTCATCAAGTATTAATAAATCTGGATTACTAAGCATTGCAGCCGCAATCCCCAGACGTTGCTTCATTCCAAGAGAATATTCTTTTGTTAGCCGGTTCGCAACTTTGCTTAATCTAACTATTTCCAATACTTCATTCACACGTTTTTCTGGAAGATCCCGTAACCTTCGAACCGCCTCTAAATTTTCACGGCCAGTTAAATTTCCATAGTATGTTGGGGACTCCACCAACGATCCAATCTGTTGTAAAATTGGCAGACGATTTTTTTTCAGGCTTTGCCCAAAAATTTCAATATGACCTTTTGTGGGTTTTATCAAACCTAGTAACATGCGAATCGTCGTCGTTTTTCCGGCCCCATTTGGCCCAAGGAATCCATAAATTTGTCCACGTTCAATCCGTAAATTTAGTCCATCTACAGATATGTGTTTTTTGTACTTTTTTGTTAGATCATTTGTCATTAATATTTGATCATTCATCTGTTTCTCACCTCATTTCTATCGTAAACGGAATAAATTAAACATGAATGAAACTTTCCCTAAACATTTGCTTAACAATCCAATTCCGAATATTTCTCTATATCAATTACATACTTAGAGTAGCTTAGGTTATGGAGTAATTATACTTTTCAGAAATCTAAACGGGATATAAATTCTTTACTAAACGGGCTTTTTTATCTATGTTTTATGTAATAATGAAGATAGGAAGGGGGATAAAGTGTGACTTTAAAACTTGAGGATCATAAAATTCTTATCATTGATGATGATCAGCATATTTTAGATTTATTAATCACAATATTTGAAAAGGAAGGCTTTCAAAATGTCTTAACAGCTGCTACTGGAGCAGAAGCACTTTTAATGACAACACAAAATCATCCCCACATTATATTGTTAGATGTTATGTTGCCTGATATAGACGGCTTTACCCTATGTGGCAAAATTCGTTTGGAGACAGATGTGCCTATATTGTTTCTTACAGCAAAAACAACAGATTTAGATAAGTTGCAGGGTTTTAGCTTTGGAGGAGATGACTATATTACCAAACCTTTTAATCCATTAGAAGTAGTAGCTCGTGTGAAGGCTCAATTACGACGTTCTATTCAAATTCCAGCCCAACATACACGGAAGCAAGTTTACGATTATGGGGTTTTTAATATAGATCCCAATACTGGAAGACTCATTGTTAATGGTGCACGAATAGAGTGCCCTACCCAGGAGATGAAACTTTTACTCTATTTTTGCGAACACCCTAACCAAATTCTAAGTAAGCATCAAATTTATAAAGATGTATGGGGAGAATTGTATGGTGGGGACAGTACGGTGATGGTACATGTACGGCGTTTACGTGAAAAAATAGAAGAAGATCCAAGCAGACCTAAATGGATTAAAACAGTCCGAGGATTAGGCTATATATTTGAAACAGACGTAAATGAGGAGTTGTTGTGAAATTAAAAAACCGTGTCGCCTATTACTTCGTATCACGACTTTTCTGGTTAATGCTTATTTGGGGCTTACTCATTGTTCTTAGTGTTATTTTGATTAGCTTTTTTCTCGGTCATAACAAAGAAGAAAATCCACAATTATCGATTAGCAAAATCGTTGAACATACGGATATGGTTGATCAAAAGCCTACAATAGGCTCGAAGACAAAAGAAGATTTGATAAAAAACAACATGTGGGTACAAATCTTGGATGAGCAGGGTGATGAAGTTTTTTCCATTAACAAACCAAAAAGCATGCCAGATCATTATGACCCTGGAGAACTAGTGTCTGACTACTTATATCCTGCCAAAAAGGGTTTTCAGTTATCTACATGGTATGAAACCAAAGATAATCAGGATCTAACATGGGTTTTGGGGAAACCGATGACAAGTAATAATCCCTTTCAATATTGGGTGAATAATTTATGGGTTCTTTCCATCATTATTATTGGAATATTAATTGCCTTATTTTTTGGAAGACAATTGGGTGCTCCTTTACTCTATATTGTATCTTGGATTGAAAATCTATCTATAGGTAAATATGAAGAACCTTTTAATAATCGAAAGTTTAATTCAAAGCAACGCTGGCGAAATAAAGCTGAATATAAAACGTATCAAGAATTGACGCAGGCTCTTTCTAAGCTTACATCAACTCTTCAGAGAAACACAGAAGAACGAGAGTTATTAGAAAAGACAAGGGAAGAATGGATGACGGGAGTCTCACATGATCTAAAGACGCCTTTGTCTGTTATCAAAGGGTATACTGTACTCCTTTCTTCACATGAACATGACTGGGAACAAGATAAAGTACGTCACTTTTCCAAAATCATGGAGGAACGTGTGGAGTATATGGAGCAACTAATCGAAGACTTCAATTTAACTTTTCAATTGAAAAATGATACTATTCCGATACAACTTGAACAAAAAGACCTTGTAAATGTTCTCAAAGGTACTTTGGAACAATTGAAAAAAATGCCTGAATCAAAAAATAAGGTGTTTTCATTTGAAACGAATAAGGAACAAATACTTTTTAATATGGATACGAAATACTTAAAGCGAGCATTTGAAAACTTAATCGCGAATAGTATCAAACATAATCCGCCTAATACTGAAATTAAGATCATACTTCATGAAGACCTGTCTCATCCAAGACAAATTCGTGTTTTAATTGAAGATGATGGGGTCGGTATGGATCAAGAAACGATTGAACATTTATTCGATCGATACTTCCGTGGGACGAATGCAACTTCTAATAATTCTGGAACAGGACTAGGAATGGCAATTGCAAGGCAAATCATAATAGCTCATGGCGGAGAAGTTGAGATAAATAGTAAACTTCAATTAGGAACCCAGTGTAATATTACTTTCCCAATCGAATAGAATCATCAAGACTATAAAATAACTTATCGGTTCCGATTTCCTTCATCTTTTCGTCAATCTGTTTAAGAATGTACTGTCCCAATGCATCATCATCAATTTGTATTTTTATGAAAGATGTATCAATTATTGCGGTTCACCTTTCTTTTTTATTCCTGCATTTGTATATAAAGATGTTTTGTATGCAAAAAGTATATACATAGATAAATCGACTATTTAAAAAATCAGACGGCTGTTGGTACAGCCCCACGGGAATTTCACCCCTGCAAGTATTGGTTCCAGCCCTACTCATAGCTTGTGACGCTTCAAACGCTGGAACCATGACGGTAGGGGAGTATCATTATTCAAACTGATGGGTTATCGCCAGTAATCCACCACGATTACATTAGACTTCTTGGTTATCGCTCGTTTCCATGGAAAGTCATGGCGCAAGAACCAGGTAGCTCGTCATCAGCAGAACGTGTCTGATTTTTTGTTATGCTGCACGACATTATCTTCCGTGCTTTATTTGTCAAAGAACAATTCCATTCTAAAATTCAACAATTAACTTTCTGCATGAGAATGATGTTAATGAAATTTAAACTTGATAACTGCTGTGATTAATTTAAGTTCTATCCTTCGCTTCCATTCGTCATCCACAATCAGAGCAGTGTTTCCATTCTCATCTACTATTTTTCTCTGTGCGGTAATTGTAGCCTTTGTAATGGTTCACAACTTGGTCCATAGCTTGTGAATCGTCTTGTACCGCCATTAAGATTACCGAATAAGGAAGTAAAGGATAGTCATTCATTTTCATGCTCCTTTAAATAGTTTTTAATCTTTTCTAATGCCTTCTTTTTGTGGTAATTAACGGTTCCCCTAGCTATTTCTAACTCTTTGGCAATTTCAGTATCACTCATATCTAAGAAAAAGAAGCATAAGATAATGAGTTGATCTCTCGTTTTGATAAAGATTGAATAGCATTCACAATTAAAAAATCTGCTACTGGAACGACATAATCATTAAGGTGAAAATAATAGACATCCGTAGCGTAGGTGTCACACATACTTAGTTCATTCAACTTCTCTTGACTTACCGCAGATAAGACAATCAATCTTTTATTCTGTGTCTGTGTTTCACTTTGAAAGGTGAGATAGCAATTTGGATTTTCATTAAATATTATTTATTTTTATGTTTATTCCATCCATTACTTAAATTTTTAGTTTAAAATCAAACTACTATTTGATATTTTATTCATCATTCCAATGATGAATAGTATTTCTATGAGAATTATGGGTAATAGAAAGAAAATACTACCTAAATATACGACTAAAATAATAATTGGAATTGTCACCATACTTATAACGGCAGTAATGATCGTGGCTTTACTCTGTTTAACTACTTCCATATCATTACTCCATGTATAGGTTGGAAAACGTAAATTGACTAAAAAACCAACAATACTTATTAGGGCCAATGTAGTGAACATCAATACGACCATCGTTATTAGGTAAGGTATGCTCACATGAAATACGGTATAAAACACAATGACAGTTAACGCCATACCAGGGAGAAATAAAAGTATATTTACCGATACTTTTGCTAATGCAATTTTAGTGATGCGGATAGGAGCTACCAACATGACCCAAATACTTTTTCCTTCGAATGAAAGGCTACAAGAGGTGGTTGTTGTAAGCATGAGAAATACAAAGGTTATCATGGTAAATAGATGTTGGGCTGTGATCGTAAATCCGATTACATCATAAGAAAAGGAAGGCATATTTGGTATGACTCTAATGAGAATACATATATTTAATGCGATCATCCCAACAGGGGTTAACAGCGTATTACTTACATATGTGAGGGAAGAGAAATATAATTTGAATTCTTTCCTCAATAACGCAATAATGGGTGTATTTACAGTCCAAACGGCATTCGTATTTCTTCTTTTTAGCTGTTTTCTTTTTTGATCTTTAAGGAAATGATGAAAATAATGTAATACATAGATTGTTATCGTTGTGGTAACAACCGCTATAATAAATAACAAAATGAGATTTAATAGAAAATGAGATTCTGTTATATCATCAATCGAATATCGAAAAATAGAGGCATTTATAAACCAATCTTTATAATCCATGGATTTTGAGTTAACTATAAAATAAATCAGCGGTGCTATAAAAATTCCTAAGGAAAGGATCGATTCTGTTACATTGTTATGGAACTTAATCAGTGTTAGAAAGTTTCGTACCAACAAGGAAATTAAAAAAGTCAGATTGATTGCCAGTAACGGAATGATGAAACTTAATACTAATAAAACAAAAAGGATGACGATAAAGTAAATGTTTAAAAAAGAGAGCGTTAAAATATACCCAAACATCAACACAATAAATGTTAAAATGATATGAATGATATATTTACTCAATAGTGGAAGCAGCTTGGCTTCCCAGCTTTTTATAGGTAAGCTAAAAATGAAATCACTATCTTTGCCATCTATCACATCATCAAATCCGCTAAGATTATTCCATATTCCAAAAATCCAAAACAATAAGGATGAGAGTAAAACAAAAAGAGCTGCCATATTATTATTTGCATTTAAATCTATGGCAATAAACAGCACATAACCTAAAAACATTAAAAAAGCTGCAATGTAACCTGAAATAGTATAAATAGCGTACTTTCTTACTTCTTTATTCGAGCTGTTCAAATTAGAAAGCTTCATTTGATTTTTCAGACGAAATGAAAATAATAACTTCAGATTATGCATGGGATGTCACATCCCTAAACAGTTCATTTAACGATGTGTCTTTGATAATGTTTTCCATCGTATCATTTACAACCACTTCGCCTTTATTTAAAATCACCACTTTATTACAAACTTTTTCGGCTACCTCAAGCACATGGGTAGAATATAAAATGATCGCTCCTTCTTTTGCTCTTTTTTTCATTTCATTGATCAAAAAATGAGTAGCGTTGGGATCTAAACCAACAAAAGGTTCATCTAAAATAATGAGTTTTGGATTATGCATAAATAACGAAATGAGAACGAGCCTTTGTTTCATTCCGTGGGAATAGCTAGATACCAGCTCATGGATCGCACTTTCCAATTCTAATTCTTTTAGTAAATAAGCTAAGTTTTTATCTCGTTCTTTATCATCCATTTGATAGAGAGACGCAATGAGTTCAATATAGTCTTTTCCAGTCATGTTGTTATATAGCGTAGGGGTATCAGGAGAATAGCCAATCATCGCTTTAAACTTTTCGGGATCATCTTTTAGCTTTGTATCAAACAGCTTTACTTCCCCTTTATCAAACGCATGTATACCAACAATGGCTTTAATCGTCGTCGTTTTTCCCGCTCCGTTTGCGCCAATAAATCCACAGATATCGCCTTCATGCAATGCTAAAGATAAGTTTTTCACTCCTTTGTTAGAACCTTTATATGTTTTGGTTAAGTTTTTAATCGATAACATGTGCTATCCCTCCTAAACCTGATTAATGAAGAACTTGGCTGTAAAAATATTAATCATAATATAGATAATTGGTGCAATGAGTAACAGGAAGTTGGCACTGCCTGTTTGAAGAAGCAAGCTTTCCGCTAAGGTCAGTACACCGCTTGGCAGGAATAAAGAAAATGTCTCATTGATATTTCCTAGTAACAGAAAAACCATCGATAATAATATTGTTGCCACACCAATAAATATCGAACTTTTTATTATGGTGCTAAACAAAACTGCTAAACTGATAACGAAAAGAATCCATACATTGTAAAATACAAGGAACAATAAAAAATCAGTGATAGAATAATAATCAAAAAGATAAATGGTGTAGAAATAAGAAACAATCGAACCTATTGCAATGCATACCATGCTGATCAGCCAGTTTCCAAAAAGTTTGGAACTGATATATTCTAAACTGGATACAGGTCTAGTGAAGATAAAGCCTTGCACTCCACTGTTTTTCTCATTGGCGATCATCCCCATAAAACTTATAACAAGTATGATTAAACCGATTTGATTAAATTGGCCTGAAAAAGTCGCCAGTAACACTTCATTTGCCTGTGGATCAGGGGCATTCGGATCGATCATTATCCCGTCAATCCCTCCAACGTTTTGAATAATGACCTCCATATATTTATCAATTAATGGCTGTGTTACACCAAGAATGGTGAAAAATATCGTTAACCAGATAAACTTTATATTTCTAATGGCCTCCAGTAATTCAACTTTGAATAAGATAGCTATATTTCTCATACTTCGGACACCAACTCTAAAAATATTTTTTCTAAATCTTTCTTCTCATATGCCAAAGAATTGATCTGGATGTTTAATTGTTCCAATTCTTTGATAAGATGAGAAAAATTGATTGGTTCATTACTAGTGACCGAATATTGACCAGCTTTTATCTCTTTCAATTTATATGGATCATTTAATTTTATGGTTGATGTAGTGGTTTCGTCTGTATTGACTTGGAAATTTACTTGTTTCCTATTTACCGTTTCATCTTGATTGGTTATGTTTCCAATAATTTTTCCGCTTTTTATAATAATGTAGCGATCACAGAACTCACTGGCATCATCTAAAATATGGGTAGATATGAGAACAGTCGTATATGCTTTCAGTTTTTTGATTAAATTCTTGATTTCATTTCTGCCAACGGGATCAAGCGCAGAAACCGGCTCATCTAAGATTAAAAGCTTGGGACGATGAAGAATCGCTTGAGCAATTCCTAACCGCTGTTTCATACCTCCAGATAATTCTTCCACTCTGTATTTGTTTTTGTCTTTCAGTCCTACGTCTGTCAAAATGTCATTGATATTGTCAGCAAGATATTCTTTACTTAAACCAGATAAGCTGCCAAAAAATCGTAACGATTCTTCACACGTCATCCACCGTTTAAAATCTGTGTGCTGTGACAAATAACCAATATCATTTTTGAAGTTTAAAATGTCTTTGCCATGAAAGGTGATTTTTCCGCTCTCATAACGAATGATACCAGTCATACATTTAATCAACGTGGTTTTGCCCGCTCCATTTGGCCCTAATAGGCCAATACACTCTCCTTCTGCGATATCAAAACTAATATTCTTTAATATTTTTCTGCCTCTAAAAGATTTATTCACCTTATGAATGGCGATCATTCTTTAACATTCTCCTTCCAATAATCAGATATAGTATGGGCCCAAGCGTGTTGAGCAGTACGATGACAATCGCCCAAACGATTGGGTAATTTACAATGTTTCTGCGACGATACAAATCAAATAATGCGACAGCTAAAAGTATGCCGTGTAAAACCAAAATTGGAATAACTAATGGTAAAATTGCGTCCCAATTCAAATCGAATAAAACACTAATATCAGTGTTCATAAAGGTATCCTCCTATAATTATCATTATTGATAACGATAATTATAATGTACATTTAAATAAAAATCAATTATTATTATAAGTAAGGAGTGAAAGCTATGGAATTTAAATTATTTAAAAATCAGATACGTTTTAAAATAGCATTAGAACTAATTGATAAAGAAGGGGGATTATCCATCATGCAATTAAACGATTTATTAGAAGATGTGCCACAGGCTACATTGTATAGACATATGAATTCGATGTATGAAGATGGATTGGTAAAGGTTGTAAACACAAGAAAAACACGATCAGGAGAAGAAAAATTTTATGCAATAAACACAGAGACGTATAAAATTGATGAAGAAGAATGGAACCAAGCAAGCTATGATGAAAAGGTGAATTTTGTAACTTTCTATTTCATGTACATTCTGCAATCCTACAAAAGTTACCACGAAATCATAAAGGAAAAAAAGGATCAATCTACTTTCTCCATTGCGAAGTTACATTTAGATGAATCTAAATTTGAAGATTTCCAGTCAGAACTTAATGCATTATTTAATAAATATTATGATGAAAAACAAAATGATAATAGTAAAGAGCGAACAATCTCGTTAGTTATTATACCCTGAAAACAGGTTGTGGTAGGACAATAATGATAAATTTTCCTTTAGTAAAGATTACTGGACAATAAAAAGTTCTGAACACTAAGAAGCCAGTGAATCGTCCTCAAAATCAGGTGTTTCCTGCTTACATTGAATTATTTGCGTTATGGATAAATGCGGATTTTGGGCAAACAGGTAAAAAATAGATCGCTGCAAATAAGCCTTCACCGTAGCTTCGGAGACGACTGCTTTGGAGGGTGTCCGCAAGTAACGAAAGAGCAGACCAGGGACACGATGGGAATAATGAATCGAGATCAGCTGTAACAGCCCCATGGCGATACAGCTGCACATCACGTATCCTTCGATGGCTTTGATGGCCAACTGGATGTTTTCTTTATCTTTTGTGTCCGTAATCTGCTCTAACGGGTGCGCTTCGCCCTTTTTTAAATAACGGTTCAGCTTTGGCATCGATTTACTCCAGAAATGATAACCGAAACCATCGATGACCTGTTTCATTTCTCGGAAAGCAGATTCGATTTTGAAGCGATGTCCATATAACTGGATGATATCTATAGCTGCAAGCGTTTGGTCGGTGCTTACCAAAATGGCTGACCGCTCTCCATATTGAACGAACAAAGCGCAGTTCTTGATATAATCCCTGTCCCCACAACAAATCAAGACAGAGATATTGAACCGTTTCTTCCTTGCCATAGATGGTTACTTTAGCAGATTGAAACTGATCTGCCCGGGTGGAAAACAGCGTCATCAGTTTGATATCTTTCCCCTTTTTTCGTGGGCGTTCCCCGTCCCTTCTTTTTCGCAGGAGGTTGCTCATACGTTACGGCACTCTTCTTGGCTTTGGTAACAAGGTGCATCTGCGTGTCTTCGGATTGATGGAGTTCGTTTAACCGCTTTAGGGTAGGAACAGACAGGAAATAGCGATCCAGCAGCAATAGTGCTTTTCCAAATGTTTTCGCTGTGATAAATCCTTGTTCAATCATCTGCACCACATGGGATTCTTGCCGAGATGTATCTTTCCTGTTTATTCCAACCAAAAATCGCTTTAACACCATCTTGCAGGTTGATAAACAAAGGCAGACAAAACTATTTCTGTGGTGTTCCCATTAGAATGCCGACAGACCAAACAAATGTCCGAAACGTGGCTTTGGAGTTATTCTCGGATTCCTGGTGAAGCTTTTTGACAGCAGGCATCCGCCGGGCTTCTTTGGACTGTTTCACACCATCGCCTACAAGCACCACTTTTCCATTGTAGCGAACAAGAGGAGCAGTACGTTGAATGATTTGAAGCCATGCCATACGAATGGATTCTAAAGACCATGCATCGGAACGGAAAAATTGGTTGAGTTTTTCATAGCATCGGGCAGGCAATGAAAGGGCACGCATCAAGCCGATAATGACAATAATAAACCATTTGTAGGTGGCTTTTCTGGAAAAGCAGGTACGAAATGCACATGGGATAGAATCAATATATTTTAACATAGGTATGGTCAATCGCCTGAAAATAGGGTAAACTATTTAATATAACCCTTTCAGCGATCTAATCTCCTTTCCGGTAAGTTAGGTTATTAGATATATTCGCCAGAAAGGGTTATTTTTCCTGCGTTTTCTTATTTGAACTCTTCACTGTCCAGTTATTTTAAATATGGAGGGAAAATGACTCTTAAAGCAATTCTGTAATGAAGAAATTTGAATTAATTGGAGGTACCTTTGACATATTGTTTTTTGTCCAGTAAAAAGGGTGAATTGGAAGGCACTCCAACAGTCAAACAACGTTATCCGGATAAAAGGGGATTCTTCCAAGTTTTTCAGAAGCGCTGAACGATTGATAAAAGGTTCAACTTGATATGATGATGAGTTGAAAGGTTTAGCCTCCATGGTATTATAGAGTTAAAATTCAGATAGAATTCCTGCGTATGCTAAGCGGAATGGAGTTAGCCCCAGCAAAAACGGAGCTTATCTATGGATTTTTCGAAACCTATTTTAATTATATAGAGGGAGGAAGAGGAGCAAATGCGAAAGGAAATCGATAAACTGCCTGAACATGAAGCGGATCGAGTACTTGAATTGCCGAATTCGTATCGGGAAGAAGGATTTAAACAAGGAAAGAAAATGATAGTTAAAAATATGATCAAAAAGGGATGTCGGATCAATTAATTGCTGATATTGCTGGTTTAGACATTGAAGAAATTAAAGAAGTGAGACAGCGGTTGAATGGTACAAATGAATCGTAAGTAAGATTCAGAAATCAACGGAGAAGTCGGAGAAGGCTGGCTTTTATCCGATCGAACAAAACGTAATAGATGTTTTTGAAAAGGCCTGGGAAGTATTAAGAGAAGGGTTAATGGAATCACATTTGTCGCTTTCATTGACCGGATACCCTGATCTTAACTCATGGCTAAAATTGAAATTGATGATCGGTAAGTAGGGGAGGGAGTGGACGTAGTTGATGGAGCTCATGCTTAAATTCCAATGGGAAATATTCATTACCGCAGAAGTGTTGTCTATGGTGTCACTTTTACTGTTCGGTGTTGTCCGATATGTAATGAATAAGAAAAAGCTAAGCTTACTTTTTATCGTTGCTTTTCTTGTATTCTTAGCTTTAGAAGCATTACTGGCAATCTTGATTTATCGGATAACCGGGGAAATCTCAACCTTTCAGATAGTCATTACTATTTTTGTGATTTATGCATGTACATTTGGCGTTATAGACTTTAAGAAATTGGATCGCTGGATGCGGAAGAAAGTCGGGGATTGGCGTGGGGAGGAACTTTTAACCGAAAAAGACTATCAAGTTATAGAAAGAAGTAAGGATCCGAAGTATGTGGCAAGAAAGTATCGTTGGTCTTCCACTGTACATCTAGTAGTGTTTGTTGTTGTGCAATTGGTGTTTTGGATGTACGGTACCGCAAACTTGGAGGAATTGTTTGGATATATACGTGATCTTTCCTGGATTGAAGCAGGTACTTATGAGGAATCTCCATATCCGAACGAAGCAATCTATTCCATAGGGATGCTTTGGGGGATAGTTTTTATTGTTGACTTTATATGGTCCTGGTCCTATACCATTTTTCCATCAAAACCTAAAAAATAAAAAAGTTTTGAAACAAATTAAGACGCTTATTCAGGTAAGCGTCTTAAGTCATTTTACTCTCCAATAATATGATATCCCGAGTCCACATGCATGACTTCGCCTGTAACACCTCTGGACAAGTCACTCATAAAGAATAAAGTCGCATCGCCAACTTGGTCTTGATCAATATTACGGCGCAAGGGAGCTTTCTCTGTAATGAAAGACGTCTTTTCATTAAATCCGGATACGCCTTTTGCGGATAACGTGCGAATCGGTCCTGCAGAAACAGCGTTAACACGAATACCATATTTACCAACATCCTCGGCCAAATAGCGGACACTTGCTTCCAATGAGGCTTTGGCAACACCCATGACATTGTAATTCTTGATGACCCGTTCTGAACCAAGATAAGTTTGGGTAACAATACTGCCGCCTTCAGTCATTAATTCCTTGGCTGCCTTTGTGACAGCTACCAGGGAGTAGGCACTTATCTCTTGGGCTAACAGGAATCCGTCCCGGGATGTGTCTGCATACTCTCCTTTTAATTCTTCCTTATTGGCAAATGCAACCGAGTGCACCAATCCGTGAATGACACCAACGTTTTCTTTAATCTCCTGGAAAGCGGATTGGATGCTCTCATCACTGGCTACATCACATGAAACGATTAGCTTTGCTGTTATTTCATTTTCTTCTAGCAGTTTTTCCAATTTCTTACGGGAACGTTCCTGCCGATTGGTAAATATTAAATTTGCCCCGGCATTATGTAAGGACTTGGTGATTCCCCAGGCGATACTGCGTTGATTTGCGACGCCCATGACAACAATATTTTTCCCTTTTAACAACTCAGTCATTTGTTTACCTCCAATATAAGCAAGTGTTCAAAGCAATTATTGAAAAATCAATATTTTATATTCATCGATTACTGAACACTTCGATTAGATCTGTAGATAGTATAACCCAAAACTAATATTGAAAGAAACCATAGACCCTAAGCAATTTATCACCCGGCTAAAAAATGATAAAAAGTGAAAATACCCTTTACAAAATCAAGCAATCTGTATACTCATCTTTGACACCTAAAACCGCCTCAAGTGCTGTAAAATCAACACTTTTGGCGGTTTTTTTAGAGCCTAAAACTGCGTACTATTTTCCTTTTTTGGTTTGTTTTAAAATTTTTTTCATGTTTTTTTGGGTTACTATTTCGAAGTCAGTCCTAAAGCCAAATGCATCATGCAATGCATCCGTAATTTCTGTTCGAGTAAATGCTGGTATGTATCCTTCACCATCTAACTCACGCATGTTCATATTCCTCAATGTACTGACTAGTTCAGGGCAAGTAAAACGTTCATCTACCTTTTTTTCCAAAATACGATACATCAATAGGGACAGAAAGCATGTCAGAAAATGTGCTTTTATGCGGGATTCTCTTTGTAAATAAACAGGTCGAGTCCGGAATTCACTTTTTAATATGCGGAATGTCTCTTCAATTTCCCATCTCCCCTGGTTAATTTTGATCACTTCCTCAATGGGAGATTCCAGATTGGTACATACCGCATAAAACCCATCATACATCGATTCCTTCTCTATTTGTTCTTGATTCAAAACCACTTGGGTTTTATCCGCAATTTCCCCATCATCCGTCACATGGGTGGATTTTATGAACCTTTTCGGATCATTTTGATGCGGTTTATTCAAAGAGCCGGGCTTCTCTATTTTTTTGATCGCTCGCTCAATTTGTTTCTCCCGAATGGATGATTGATATCGTTCATAAACAGGTGAATAGGTGACAATTAACTTTTGTTCCAAATCATTTTCTTTTATCCATCGCTCTTTATAATAGGTTCTTTTGTCATTTTCGAGCTGACGGATATCATTCAAGTTTATTTTTTTATTACTCCCAGGTATTCGCCATCCTTCTGGATCTAAAGCCCACTCCTTAAGAAATTTCTTTAGTTTTTTAATCGATTGTGTGGTCACAAATGCACGTTCTCCATAGGTGTTGTATATCCGGTTACCATTCGAAGAAAGACCAGCGTCCGTGCATACAACAAACTTGGAAAGATTAAAGTCTTTTAAAATGCGTTTTTCCAAGGGCTTCAACGTTGGTTGTTCATTGGCACTCCCGGGGTTCATACTGAAAGCGAGTGGGAGGCCAGATCCATCCATAAATAATCCCATTTGAACGATTGGATTCGGGCGATTTTCTTTCGAAACGCCATATTCCCTCAGGCTATCTTCTTCTTCAATCTCAAAGAAAAAATTAGTGCAGTCATAATAAAGAACCTGTGTGTTCCGCCCGACGACATTCAAGCTATTTTTATAAACTTTTTCCTCAATAAAATCTGATTGTTCTTCGAGGACGTTGAGGGCCCGATATATTTGATGTGTCTGAAAATGTGCGGGTTCTAGTAAATCCTTTGCGTGTTCAAATGTGCCTTTTTTAGAAGTGGGATGCAGAACGCGCAAATAGAGAAGACGCGTGAGAATCTCGTTGAGATCATATTCAAATTCATATTTTTGTGAGATCTCCTGACAAACTTTATCCAGTTTCAGCTCGTGATAAATAGATTGTAAAAAAAGATAACCAGTATTGAAGAGCGTTTGTTTATCTCGCTCAATTTGCTTGTCGGGATTGTATTTCGCAATGATTTTGTGATTATTTTCTTTTTCTTCTAGTGTTAATTTTTTGGCATATTCTTTTGCCCAGGTGTAGGGATCTATGCCAGGATGTTTTTTTAAAATTTCTTCGTGATTTCCCAAGGATTCAACAACTTTGGTTGTTCTTTTATTGTTTCGATAAATATCCTTAATCACAAAATAAGATGTAGAATTTTTAGAACGACTGACTTTAATGCGCACATAATCGCTCCTTAAACCAGCTTTAGTTATCTACATTATACCATATTAC
This sequence comes from Lentibacillus daqui, assembly GCF_027186265.1. Classification (NCBI taxonomy): domain Bacteria; kingdom Bacillati; phylum Bacillota; class Bacilli; order Caryophanales; family Bacillaceae; genus Lentibacillus; species Lentibacillus daqui. The sequence goes on from NZ_CP114176.1 coordinate 187,550, forward strand.
GAAATGTTACGAAATAATAAAAAGGAAAAATTGACAAAAAAATAAAGCCGCATCAAGGCTTTTGTCCATTTTTTAAGTTTTTAGGTGTCAAACTCCCGAATTTATCACCCGGCTAAAAAATGATAAAAAGTGAAAATACCCTTTACAAAATCAAGCAATCTGTATATAATAAAATTCGTTGGTATACGACATAGTTTTTAATTGCGACATACATAATCGGCAAGGCCCGTTGGTCAAGTGGTTAAGACACCGCCCTTTCACGGCGGTAACACGGGTTCGAATCCCGTACGGGTCACCATTTTGGGGAGGATTAGCTCAGCTGGGAGAGCATCTGCCTTACAAGCAGGGGGTCGCAGGTTCGAGCCCTGCATCCTCCACCATTCGTACGTTGTGTCAACTGGAATGAATAAACATTCCAATTGGTACACATACTTAGATAGTGATTTTTGTACATATGAAGCGTATGTTCAAAAGGAGTGTCATTTTTACCGGACCTTTTGAACAACTGCTACAAGCCGGCCTAGCTCAATTGGTAGAGCAACTGACTTGTAATCAGTAGGTTGGGGGTTCAAGTCCTCTGGCCGGCATCATTTTTTTATGTATAATATTTGTAAAGCTGTTAACAATACGGAGGGGTAGCGAAGTGGCTAAACGCGGCGGACTGTAAATCCGCTCCCTTTGGGTTCGGCAGTTCGAATCTGCCCCCCTCCACCATGATCATATTGTTGGGCTATAGCCAAGCGGTAAGGCAGCGGGTTTTGATCCCGTCATTCCCAGGTTCGAATCCTGGTAGCCCAGCCAATATTATGTTTGCAAATGAATTACATAAAAGGGAATGTTCAATAGGTGGTTTATCCTTCCCCATTTTGAATATGCTCTAAAATCAGAACTTATGATGCGATCAATGAGCCATTAGCTCAGTCGGTAGAGCATCTGACTTTTAATCAGAGGGTCGGAGGTTCGAATCCTCCATGGCTCACTAGAACAAAGGCGGAAGCTGAATGAATCGGAAATTTTTACGTTTTATTTTCCGTTATACAAGAAATCCTAGCCAAAAACTAGCAACCATAGTAAAATGAAGTAAACAAGGTCGTTCTGTAAAATGACAACCTTGTTTATTTGCATTTTAGACTATTTTTTTACATAATAGAGAGAGCTATTTTTTGAATAAAACGTACTTGAAACAGACACAAATATAGATATGATCTTTTTTGCAAAAGGATGAGTGGAATGAGGACTTCTAGAATCCCTGGGTTTTATAATATGGCGGTGGAAAAGCGACGTGAATGGTTAGCATCAAATTTACAACTGCAGGATGGGGAATTGGATCATTTGGAGAGTGCTCAATCATTGCCACTAGAGACGGCAAATAAGATGATTGAAAATGTTGTTGGTACTTATTCCTTACCATTAGGGATGGGTTTGAACTTTTTAATAAATGGAAGGGATTATGTCGTTCCAATGGCGATTGAAGAACCATCTGTTGTGGCGTCGGCCAGTCATATTGCTAAAATTGTCCGGGAAGCCGGCGGGTTTAAAACAAACGCTACTGAACGTGTCATGATCGGGCAAATTCAGATTATCGGCTGTCCGGATTTTAATGCTGCCAAAGAGGCCATTATTGCAGAGAAGAATGCACTGATCAATGATGCGAATGCGGCATACCCAAGTTTGGTTGCTAGGGGTGGCGGTGCCGAGGATCTGGAAGTTCGACTGTTAAATGATGATGCAGAATCGGATTACGGGAAGATGTTAGTGGTGCATGTATACATAAATACATGCGATGCCATGGGAGCCAACATTATCAACACGATGGTGGAATCATTAGCACCAACCATGGAAAAATTAACAAATGGGAAAGTATATTTGCGTATTCTTTCCAATTATGCCGACCGATGCCTGGCAAAGGCGATATGTGTCATCCCACCTGAATTGTTAAGAAAGGATGGCTTTACCGGGGAAGAAGTGCGTGATGGTGTTGTTCATGCATATAAGTTCGCTGCCTCTGACCCATACCGGGCGGTCACCCATAATAAAGGGGTCATGAATGGCATTGACCCGGTGGTTATCGCAACCGGTAATGATTGGCGTGCGGTAGAGGCTGCTGCCCATGCCTATGCATCACGTCATGGAAAATATGATTCGATGACAACCTGGTCCGTTGATAATCAGGGAAACCTGGTGGGGGAATTGGAGTTACCGATGTCGGTTGGAACTGTTGGCGGATCTATTCGTGTGCATCCGATGGCTCAGGTCGCTCATAACATATTGGATGTATCTTCTGCCAAGGAGCTGGCACAAGTCATTGTTGCTGTAGGACTGGCACAAAACCTTGGCGCATTAAAGGCTTTGGCAACGGAAGGCATCCAGAAAGGTCATATGGCATTACATTCTCGGTCGGTTGCTATGGCAGCAGGTGCTACTGGGGAGATGATCGATATTATTGCGGAACAATTGATTGAAGCAAAGGAAATCCGTGTTGGAAAAGCTAAAGAATTGGTGGAAGAATATATAAAATGAGTGCAGAAAAGGCAACAACTTCAGAACAAACAGCTATAGGATTAGCTCATAGTAAACTGATTTTAATTGGTGAGCATGCGGTTGTACATGGGCAACCTGCCATTGCCATTCCATTTCCGCTAGTTGGCGTGGAGTCCATTGTTGAACACGTCCCAGGAGCAGTTAAATTGGATAGTGCCATCTACCATGGGCCAATTGATTTAGCGCCGAATCAAATGGATGGGATTGTTAACTGTGTCCATGCGGCGTTAAGGGAATTGGGACTGCCATGTAAGGATCTATTAATTCGCATCAAATCTTCCATACCACCTGGCAAGGGACTAGGGTCGAGTGCTTCGGTGGCTATTGCAGTAATCCGGTCATTGTTTGCCTATGCAGATGAACCCTACACGGAAGAGGAACTGCTTAACCTTGCTAATATTTCGGAAACTTATGCACATGGCGCACCTAGCGGAATTGATACATTGACAATTACATCCGGATCACCGGTCTGGTATGAAAAAGACAGACCATTTGACTTTATTCAGCCAAAAGCGGACTTCCATTTTGTCGTTGCTGACTCTGGTCGAATGGGTGATACGAAGTCTGCGGTTGAATCGGTTGCAAACTTATTCAAATCCGCACCAAAGCGAATTCAGGCAAGCCTTGACCGGATAGGTGAAATCACACATCAGGCAAGACGTGCGCTGGAAAAGGCGAGTAAACACATCTTGGGGAAAACGTTGAATGAAGCACAAAAGGAACTGGAAGCGCTTGGTGTTAGTGATGCGGGATTAAACAGGCTGATTTATATAGCCCGAAAAGAGGGAGCACTGGGGGCAAAACTAACTGGTGGTGGAAATGGCGGTTGTATCATTGCGCTGGCACGAAATGAAGCACACTCCATCCATCTGACCGAGAAGCTGAAAAGAATTGGTGCACACGCAGTTTGGCCTTTTGTATTACGGCGGCAGATCTAAGTGAAATGGGGATATCGATGAAAGCAACAGCTAAAGCACATACAAATATTGCCCTTATTAAATATTGGGGAAAGCGGGACGATTCGTTAATTTTACCGATGAATAACAGCCTTTCCTTAACACTTGACGGGTTTTATACAACAACAACGGTAGCTTTTCGGGAAGAACTTTCACAGGATACGTTTTTTCTAAATGAGCAGGCTGTTACGGGGAGTCAATATCAACGGGTTGCAGCGTTTCTCGATCACATCCGAAACGAAACAGCGGTAACGAATTTAAATGCTGAAGTGCACTCCATTAATCATGTTCCCACTGCGGCCGGGTTTGCCTCCTCTGCTTCAGGATTTGCGGCATTGGCGGCAGCAGCGATCAAAGCACTTGATGTTCCAATGAGTGACGAGGATCTATCCAGGATAACCAGACAAGGATCAGGTTCTGCATGCCGATCCATTCACGGTGGATTCGTGGAATGGGTAAAAGGAACGAAAACGGATGGTTCCGATTCCTATGCTGTTCAGGTACAAGCCGCGGATCAGTGGGATGTAAGGGTCGCTGCTGTTGTTTTAACGGAAACGGCAAAGAAAATATCCAGCCGGGAAGGGATGAAGCGTACAGTAGCAACTTCTCCGTTTTATCCGGGCTGGATGGATAGTATCCCTCATGATTTGGAACAGATAAAGGACGGAATAGAACATCATGATTTTGAAAAGGTTGGCAGTATCGCTGAGGCAAATTGTCTGAAGATGCATGCTACAATGCTTGGGGCTGCACCACCGGTTATGTATTGGAATGATGCAACAGTTCGGGTCATGCGAGAGGTTCAGGCAATGCGAGAACGTGGTGTCCCCGTGTTTTTTACGATTGATGCCGGTCCCAACGTAAAGGTGCTCTATTTACCGGATGATGAGGCAATTGTAGAAAAGGCGCTTCACCAAATTCCTGGTGTACAAGATGTTACCTTAAGTCGCCCAGGACAGGGAATCACCTATCTATAAAGTGAAACAGGTGGGGGTATTACAGCCGGTTAATGCGTGATAAAAATGAGTAGGCGGGGGTAGGTTTGAAAAAACGCCCGCGATGCGAATATATTTTTTGGCGTTTTGTGCCTTAGGTAAAGCAAATGGTATAGATATAACAGCCTGTAAGTTCCTGATTCATATAGGAGTTGAAAAAATTGTCGAACACATCCATGACCATTCAAGTACCAGGAAAACTAATGGTTGCAGGTGAATTTGCTGTCCTTGAGCCGTATCATCAGTTAGTAGTAATGGCAGTTGACCGCTATGTTTATGCAACTATTACAGAACAAAATAACAATCGGCTGTCACTACTCGATTTTGCATTGACCGACCTGGAGTGGGACTATCATGCGAATAAGCTTGACATTCGTGCGCAGGATGACCGGCTTCGGTTTGTAGAAGATGCGATGACTGTGGTGCTTACATATTTAGTAGAAAATGAAATCAGGCTAAGCCATTTTCATTTAACGATAAAAAGTGAATTAGATGATGCCTCGGGAGTGAAATATGGGCTTGGCTCCAGTGCAGCTGTTGTAACATCCGTTATCGCCTCAATCCTACATATGCATTTAAATGAAAAACCTACAGCGGAATTGGTGTTTAAACTGGCAGCAATTGCACATGTGAAAACGCAAGGAAGTGGTTCAGGCGCTGATGTTGCCGCATCTTCCTATGGCGGTTTCCTTCAATACAGTTCATTCCAGGCAGAATGGTTGCTACAATCTTACCAGCAGGCTCATTCGATCATGGAGTTACTAAAGATGGAATGGCCTTATTTTTCTGTGAATCCAATTCAACTCCCTAAAGATATTTACATTTGTATTGGCTGGACAGGCAATCCCGCATCTACGTCAAGGTTAATCCCAAGAATCCGTGAGCTCAACAACCATCATCCAGAACTTTATCAGCAATTTTTACTAGATAGTAAACAAGCGGTGACCACCTTTTTGGAAGGTGTGGAAAAGAGTGATAAGGGTTTATTATTCAAGGGGGTTGCGGACAATCGAAATGCGCTGGCAACGGTCGGGAAAAATGCTGGGGTTGAAGTAGAAACCCCTTTGTTAAAAACGTTGTGTGATTTAGCGGAACAATATGGAGGAGTCGGAAAACCATCTGGTGCTGGCGGTGGTGATTGCGGAATCGCGTTCATGCCAAACCTGCAAATGGCCAATCGATTAATGAAGGCCTGGCAGGATGTTGGAATCAAACCGTTGACCATCAGTCCTAACCTTTTTGGGGCAACCATGGTAGAATAGATAAACAGTAAACAGGTATTATCCAAATAGGATGGTACCTGATTTTTTTGTGACTGGGTAAAGACATGGGCTGTCATGGGTAGATATTAACCGGACTTCGGCTGATTGCAATTGATTGTTGCATTGCCGGGGTCGATATTTCCTTTGTTCTGGTTGATAGTTAAGCCTATCAGGTTGATATTAGCATGTGTATGGTCGATAAAAGCACTGCCTCGGTCGATACACGCCCAACCCTGGTTGATATTAGATAAATTCGGTCGATGTTAGCTGCGTTTCGGTTGATATTAACATTCCGGAATTGATTGTGTAGTAACATTCAATCAATCGTGTGTCTATCCTAACAATCGCCTGAACCTTATTATGTATGAATATACAAAAAAATGTTGAGTTGAGTCATGTTCCCCTTTTTCGCTAAAATATACATATACAAGGGGGTTGGGAATATGTTAAAAGATATGTCGATTATTGGGGTACCGATGGATCTGGGACAAAGCAGACGGGGTGTTGATATGGGGCCGAGTGCGATGCGCTATGCTGGTGCTATAGAAAGATTACAGCGTTTACAATACCACGTTGATGATTTGGGAGATATTTCTATCAATCGTCCAGACCAGCAGTCGGATGAGCGGGAAGGAAACTTAAGAAATTTACCACAAGTTGCCGAAGCGAACGAAACATTAGCACAATTGGTAAATGAGGAGATTAATAAAAACCGCTTTCCGCTAATTTTCGGTGGGGATCATAGTATTGCCATTGGCAGCTTATCCGGAATCGCCAAGCACTACAACAATCTTGGGGTGATCTGGTATGATGCGCATGGTGATTTGAACTCCGGGGACACATCACCGTCAGGCAACATTCACGGAATGCCACTAGCCGTTAGCATGGGAATTGGCCATGAAAGGTTAACGAACATGTTGGACTACCAGCCAAAAGTGAAACCGGAAAATGTCGTTATTATTGGTGCACGTTCACTGGATCCGGGAGAACGTGAACTGATTAAAGACAAAGGGATTAAGGTGTTTACCATGCATGAAATTGATCGGATGGGAATGACTAGTGTGATGCGGGAAACGGTTGATTACTTAAAGCATTGTGATGGTGTTCATCTTAGTCTTGATTTGGATGGATTGGATCCATCGGAAGCACCTGGTGTAGGAACACCGGTGCTTGGCGGGCTAAGTTATCGCGAGAGTCATTTGGCTATGGAAATGCTTGCTGAAGCGGATATTCTGACATCAGCCGAATTTGTTGAAGTCAATCCAATCTTAGATGACAAAAATAAAACCGCAACACAGGCAGTTGGATTAATGGGATCTCTATTTGGTGAAAAATTAAAATAGCAATGAAAAAGACATTGAATTTCACTCGTGAGCTTCAATGTCTTTTTTGATTTTCCTGGTGGCGGGCACGCACGTGATTCTGAATTGTCTAACTCCTATGTGTACGTCAATTTTTATCCCCAAAACTATCCATATATCTAGTATACTATAATATGGAATTCCCGATATATTTATAATATAAAAGATATTACTTAAATGCGTGTTCAAAAAGGAGGATAAAAAGGACCGAGAAGTTCTAGGCGGCGTAGCTTTGAGCACCGGAGTGTACATAAAAGGTACATGAGGAGCGGAAAAGCAAGCCAACGACGAAATTCGAAGCGTCATTTTTACCGGACTTTTTGAACATCCTCTTGATGGAACAAAATGAAACCTTGTTCAAATGTGATTCGTAACATAATTACCGCGAGGCAAGCGGAGGGCTATTCATGGAATGGATGATAACGGAAAAAATAAAACAGGTGAAAAAAGGAGATCAGGCAGCCTTCGAGGATATTGTCAACTTTTTTCAGAATAAAATCTACCAGCATTGTTACCGTATGCTTGGCAATGTGCATGAGGCTGAAGATATCGCACAGGAAGCCTTCATTCGTGCTTATATTAACATTGATTCATATGATGAGAAGCGGAAATTCTCCACCTGGCTTTACCGGATTGCAACGAATTTAACGATTGATCGCTTACGAAAGCGAAAACCGGATTATTATCTTGATGCAGAAATAAAAGGCAGCAAAGGACTTACCATGTATTCGCACGTTCAGGCTGACAATCGGTTACCGGACGAGGAAGTGGAAGGTTTGGAACTCCAATGTTGTATCCATAAAGAAATTTATGCGTTACCACCCAAATACAGGGCAATCATTATTTTGAGGTATTTAGAAGAGTTTTCATTAAAAGAAATTAGTGAGGTCCTTGATATCCCATTGGGAACCGTTAAAACCCGGATTCATCGAGGGAGAGAAACGTTGCGTAAAAAGCTGCGCTACGTGTAAAAGGAGTGTGGACAGTTTGGGCGATCATGAGGCGATCAAGCTGATGCATAAATATTTTGACGGCGATTTAAGAAAGATAGAAGAGGAAAGTTTGCTGCGGCACCTGGAAAGCTGTCAAAGCTGCCAAGAGCACTTTCATGAGTTGAAACGAATGATCACCTGGGTCCAGAGCAGCAAAAAAATAGAAGCTCCATATGATTTTACTAAAAAGGTCATGGAAAAGTTGCCAAAAGAAAGGAAACGTATCAGTTATAAACGCTGGCTGAAGGCTCACCCAATCATTACTGCTGCGGCAATATTTATTGTATTATTGTTTGGCGGGATCCTATCATCCTGGAATCAAGATAACCAGCTGGTTGTTTCCAAACAGGATAATGTGATTGTCGATGGTGATATGGTTATTGTTCCGGAGGGAGTAACCGTTGCAGGCGATCTGATTGTTAAAAACGGCGATTTGCGAATTGACGGCACTGTCGATGGTGATGTCACCCTCATCAATGGTAAGCTAATTGATCAGACAATTGATGATGATGACCTTATGGCAACGGTTGGGGGAGTCAACGGTGAATTTAACCAAGTTGATCGAGTGTTCGATTGGATCTGGTTCAAATTGAAGCATATGTTTGATGCTGTCTTTTTGTTTTGAGGTGTTGTGTACTATTACAAAACGGGTGCATACACTTTAAGTTTCATTATACATATAAATTTATGATATAATGTATAATGTTAGTATGGACTAGGGTGAATGAAATTTTATGGGTAAAGGGAAGTGTAAACATGCTTGATGGGGGATTTGACTTTTTTAATCTGCTTCGAATCGGTGTCGATATTGCTCTCGTCTGGTATGTATTATATAAATTAATCATGTTAATCCGTGGTACGAAGGCTATTCAGTTACTAAAGGGAATTGCCGTCGTTCTGGTGGTTTGGCTGCTAAGTATTGTATTCGATCTCCAAACTGTTCAGTGGCTGACAAATTATTCGATAACATGGGGTTTCCTTGTCATTGTTATCTTGTTTCAGCCAGAGCTTAGAAGGGCATTGGAACAACTTGGTCGTGGCAACTTCTTTTCCAGTGGGGTAAAATCGGAGGAAGAGCGAATCGAACAGACAATTGAAGCACTTGTTCAATCTGCCAATTACATGGGTAAGCGACGGATTGGTGCACTTGTTTCGATTGCTCGCGAAACTGGCATGGGCGATTACACCGAAACAGGGATTCAGATTAACGGAAAACTGACCCACCAATTATTAACCAATATTTTTACCCCCAATACACCACTGCATGATGGTGCGGTGATTATCAATGGCGAAGAAATCGTTGCGGCAGCTTGTTATTTACCTTTATCCGAAAGTCCGTTTATTTCCAAAGAACTGGGGACGAGGCATCGGGCTGCAATGGGGATCAGTGAGGTAACTGATGCAATAACCATTGTTGTATCCGAGGAAACGGGCGGTATTTCCTGTACAAGGAATGGCGAATTACATAGGGATTTGGACCAGGACGCATTACGAAATTTCTTACGGGAAAATTTATTATTAACATTGAAATCCCCTGAATCAAAGTCGTGGATCAGGAGGGGGAAACGAAATGGATAATTGGTTTAGGAGTAAATGGTTTGTCCGGGCAGTTTCATTGGCTTTTGCGATTTTGTTATTCACGTTCGTTAATGTTGAAATAAGTGATAAAAACGCGGAAAAACAATTTTTTGGTACGTCAAAGGACTCAGAAGTAGTTGACAATGTTCCGGTTGATATCAAAATCGATAAAAACCAAGTCGTCAGTGGAGTTCCCAAAGATGTGCAGGTACAACTGGAAGGGCCAAAAAGTATGGTTGCACCAGCAGCTAAACAACGAAATTTTGACGTGTTTGTCGATTTACGAGGATTGGATGAAGGAGAACATAAGGTTGAAATCCAATATGCCAACGTAGCTGATGATGTGAAGGCATATATCGAACCGAAAACAGTTGATGTAGTGATTGAAGAACGCTCCTCGAAGGAATTTAATGTAAATGTTGACTTTATTAACGAAGATCAGCTTCCTGACGGGTATGAAATCGGGGACTTTGAGGTGAATCCGCAAACTGTAACAATCCGTAGTTCCAAGAGTGTTGTCGATCAGATTGCTGTTGTGAAAGTGTTTGTCGATGTTGCAGGATTAACGGATCCAATTAAGAGTCGGGAAGTACCCGTTAATGTGTATGACAGTCAGGGCAATGAGTTGAACGTAGCGATTAAGCCGGAAAACGTGGAAATATCCGCTGACATCAATCATCCCAATAAAAAGGTACCAGTCAGTGTGGAGACCACCGGAAAACTACCTGATGGTTATAGCATTGATTCAGTAACACCAAAAGTTAACGAGGTTACTCTCTATGGTCCGAGCAGCAGTTTAGAGAATATTAATACGATCACTACCGAAAAGATTGATTTGTCAAAAATAACCAAATCAGGCACCGTTGATGTTGATCTGGATTTACCAGACGGCGTGAAGGCTCCCGACCATGATTCGATAAAAGTAGATGTGGAAATTGAAGAAACAAATGAAGAAACAAATGAAGACATAAATGAAGAAGCAAGTGGACAAGCAAGTGAACAAGCAAGTGAAGAAGATAATGAGGAAGAAAACGAAGAAGCAAATGCACAAGAAAATGAACAGTCAAAAACAATTGGGAATGTCCCCATTGAGGTGAAAAACCTTGGTGAGGATAAGCAGGTCTCGTTTGTAAATCCGGAAAATCCAAATGTGAATGTAGAGGTTGCCGGCAAAGAAGAAGATATGGACAAACTTACTGCGGATGATTTCCAACTATCTATAGATGCGGATGGCTTGGATGAAGGTGAACATAAAGTACCGGTAACAATTGAAGGACCGAAAGACGCAGACACCAAAACGGAAGTTGAGGAAGCAACTATTGACATTACCGCTCCTTAAGGTTCAAAATTGTGCAAGTATAATCGCATATTTCGATTGGATTACGTATAAATGGAACAAGAGAATGCATGATAGCTACAAGGGATAAATACGGATTTCGCTCTCACTTTGCAAAAGTTGGTTGAAATGGAGAAAAGGAGAGGTACAGCATGGGAAAACATTTTGGAACAGATGGTGTTAGGGGAGTGGCAAATCTTGGTCTAACACCTGAATTAGCTTTTAAAGTTGGACGCTTTGGCGGTTATGTCCTAACAAAGGAAACCGAAAAACCAAGAGTGGTTATCGGACGGGATACACGAGTTTCCGGGCATATGCTGGAAGGTGCATTAGTTGCAGGGTTACTGTCGATAGGTGCCGAGGTTATGCGATTGGGTGTTATCTCAACACCAGGGGTTGCCTATTTAGCAAAAGCCACCAGTGCCCAGGCAGGTATTATGATTTCCGCTTCACACAACCCAGTGGAGGATAATGGAATAAAGTTTTTTGGCCCGGACGGTTTTAAATTATCGGATGAACAAGAAGACGAAATTGAGCGATTAATGGAAGGAGAAGATAACCTGCCACGTCCAGTGGGTGCCGATTTGGGTGTTGTCAATGATTATTTCGAGGGTGGACAGAAGTATCTTTCTTTCCTTAAGGAATCAATTGATAATGACTTTGAGGGGTTCCGAATCGCGCTTGATTGTGCGAACGGTGCGACCTCAAGCCTGGCTACCCATTTGTTCGCGGATTTAGAAGCGGATACGTTTACAATTGGTTCTTCTCCGGACGGACTGAATATCAATGAAGGTGTCGGCTCTACACATCCAGAGAAATTGCAGAAATTTGTAATAGAGAAAGATGCTGATGTCGGACTGGCATTTGATGGTGATGGTGACCGGCTGATCGCTGTTGATGAATTGGGCAATATCGTTGACGGAGATAAGATTATGTACATTTGTGGAAAATACATGAATGACAAAGGCTATTTGCGACATAATACTGTGGTTTCAACGGTTATGAGTAATTTAGGTTTTTATAAAGCTTTGGAAGAACATGGTATGCGCAGTGATAAAACAGCTGTCGGAGATCGTTATGTTATGGCGGAAATGCGCAAAGGCGGGTATAATCTTGGCGGTGAACAATCCGGCCATGTGATCTTCCTTGATTACAGCACAACCGGTGATGGGATGTTATCTGCATTACAGTTGGTGAATGTGATGAAAGAAACTGGCAAGAAACTGTCAGAGTTGGCAAGTCAGATGGAAGTCTATCCACAAGTGTTAAAAAATGTAAGGGTAACGGATAAGAAGAACGCTTTGACGAATCCAAAGATCAAGGAAGCCATTGACGAAGTGGAACGGGAGATGAATGGCGAGGGTCGGGTTCTGGTTCGCCCATCAGGTACCGAACCCCTTGTACGCGTCATGGTGGAAGCGGCAACCAAGGACGAATGTGAACACTACGCTGATCGGGTTGTAAAGGTCATTGATGACTTATTAGGAATAAAATAAACTACTTTACAAAGCTGCTCCAATAATGGGGTGGCTTTTTTGTTGCTTAGGAAATTGTAAATATTAAATGCTGTGGATAACTTTGTAATCGGATGAGCCCCGTCCGGCTCCAGCGCCCAGCGGCTAGTGTGCTTCCTTCACCTTCGTACGATAAGTCAACATCGACTCCCTCTGGTCGTCGTGTTTCCTTTATCTCCTACGGTTCAGTCCAGCACATACGCCGCTAACCGGGCGCTTACGCCTTTGTGCTTTTCAGAACATCTCTATAAGCTGAGGGCATCGAATTGGTGTCAATAGAATATAAATATCGACATTTCCCGGGAAATAAAATCGAATGTTGGCGAATGTCCAAATGTCCATAAGCCAATGTTCGTATAAAACGGCTGATACTTGTTCCACACGATATTCCGGAATATCCGCATACAGGCAATATGCTATTTAAACATGTTGTAGATACGGACATATAATATTAGCAGTTACCACAAAAAAGTATTGACCAATTTATTCTTTGTCAGTTACAATAAATGGTGCGCGCATTTTAATGTTTGTATGCGCCTTTGTGGTAACTGTAGTCAAACAAGGAAAGGAGCATCGTCTTTAGTTTAGCAAGTAAAGCGCCAGAACTATTTTCGTTCGATTGGAAAATAGTTGACGAGGTGGAGGTTAATCGATTTTTCGGCGGATTCCTCCCGATTGCACATCTCAATCGTTATGCTTTTATCTGAAAACAATGAGGCGACTTGTTGTACAAAGGAAAAGGTGAGATGGAAAATAAACAATCACGAGAAAGGGGCAACAATACGCCCCAAGGCAGAGGTTAGATGTAGCAGGTCTGATGTCAATGAAATTCGGTCGGTAGTACGCCAATTCTATGATGATCCGGCTTTTGCGCATATAAAATCTGCTATAATGAGTCGTTTGTTGCCCCTTGATACTAGGAGGAAACAACGATATGTGTGGAATTGTCGGATATATAGGTCGAAATGATGCAAAAGAAGTTTTATTAAACGGATTGGAAAAGTTGGAATACCGTGGTTATGATTCAGCGGGTATTGCGGTGCTTAATGATGACGGAATCAACATGTTTAAAGGAAAGGGACGGATTGCAGCACTCCACGAACGGGTTGACAGCACCGTGTACGCCACAATGGGAGTCGGTCATACACGTTGGGCGACCCATGGCATTCCAAGTGAGGACAATGCACATCCACATCAAAGTGCAACTGGACGGTTTACACTCGTGCATAATGGTGTCATTGAAAACTATCAGGAGCTACAAAGTCTTTATCTTCAGGATGTAACACTTGTAAGTGAAACAGATACAGAAGTCATTGTACAACTGGTTGAAAAACTGCTGGAGAAATATGAAGACACTGCTGAGGCATTTCGCCAGGCCGTAAGTTTATTAAAAGGATCTTATGCGATTGCATTGATCGATAGACAGGATCAAAATACGCTGTATGTTGCCAAAAATAAAAGCCCATTACTGGTTGGATTGGGCGATGGTTTCAATGTTGTTGCAAGTGACGCGATGGCTACCTTAAAACTTACCAATCAATATTTGGAAATCCATGATGAAGAGATTGTCCTGGTAAGCCGCAACTTTGTGGAGATACAAAAACTGAATGGTAAAGCCGTTGTACGAAAGCCATATACAGCGCAAATTGATGCAAGTGATATGGAAAAGGGTACGTATCGACATTTTATGCTAAAAGAAATCGATGAACAGCCGTTTGTCATGCGTAAAATTATCAAGGAATACCAAACAGAAAATAATGAACTAAAGCTTGATGCCGATATTCGCCAGGCGATGAAAGTATGTGACCGTATTTATATCATTGCAGCGGGCACGAGTTATCATGCCGGTTTGGTTGGCAAAGAGTTCCTAGAGAAATTGGCCAACATCCCCGTAGAGGTGCATATTGCCAGTGAATTTTCCTACAACATGCCACTGTTATCTGCAAAACCATTATTTATTTTCATTTCGCAAAGTGGTGAAACAGCGGATAGCCGTGCCGTATTAGTAAAGATCAAAGAAATGGGACACCCGGCACTAACGATTACCAATGTGCCAGGATCCACCCTTTCTCGTGAAGCAGATTATACACTAAATTTGTATGCCGGTCCGGAAATTGCGGTTGCATCAACAAAGGCATATACGGCCCAAATTGCTGTGTTTGCCATTCTTGCTGTCGATACAGCCAAAGTAAAAGGTATACAATTGGACTTTGACCCAATACAAGAACTTGCCATTGTCGCAAATGCCATGGAAGTATTAACAGATCAGAAAGAAACAATAGAAGAATTAGCACGCGGTTATTTTGCCACTTCCCGTAATGCATTTTTCATCGGACGCAGCAGAGACTATCATGTTTGCCTGGAAGGTGCATTGAAATTAAAGGAAATCTCCTACATCCAAGCAGAAGGTTTTGCCGGGGGAGAATTAAAACATGGAACGATTGCCTTAATTGAAGAAGGAACTCCGGTTATTGCTTTAGCGACACAGGCAAATGTAAATTATTCGATTCGTGGCAACGTTCAGGAAGTTGTCGCCCGTGGTGCCAACGCGATGGTCATCAGCATGCGCGGTCTGGAACAGGATAGGGATGCGTTTGTTTTGCCGCATGTGCATGAACTATTAACGCCGTTGGTATCGGTTGTGCCGTTACAACTGTTGGCCTATTATGCTGCATTGCACCGTGGTTGTGATGTTGATAAACCAAGGAATTTGGCGAAGAGTGTGACGGTGGAGTAGGGTTCTTGGAGTTTTGTATGAAGATTGTGTAGAGTGACAATAAAGTCGTTTAATTACAAATAAAGTTGTTTAATTTACAATAAAGATGTTTAAAAAACACGCGTTATCGATTATAATTAATGTAATCGAACGTGTGTTTTTTATTGCATTAAAATATGAGGTGATAAATACGTGGCTAATGCTAAATACAGGATCAAAAGAAGAAAAAATGCTTTGAAGGAGCTAAATGAGCTAGTAGAAAGACACTCTAATCTATTAATTATTCATTACTCTTGCGAAAGTTTTTATAATATTAAAGATGGGAGAACTCCACGAATTACATCTATTGCAGTTAGGCATTTCAATACTGGACAAACTATTTCCTTTTCAATTCATAAAGTGGCAGAGAAACAAGGTAAATTAAATAGCATTGAAGATCACTATAATGAATTAGAAAAATCCATGTTAGATGAATTTTATCAATTTGTTTCAACTCATATCAACTTTAAATAGATTCATTGGAATATGAGAGATATTAATTTTGGATTTGAGGCAATTAATCATCGATATAGTGTTCTTGGAGGAACGCCTTCTATTATTCATGACAATAATAAGTATGACTTGGCTAGAAAAATGGTTGATATCTATGGAACCTACAGTAAAGAACATCCAAGATTTGAAAAATTAATTGAAAAAAATAACATAACCAAGAAAGATTTTCTCAGTGGTGCAACTGAGGCAGAAGCATTTGAAAATAAGGAGTTCGTAAAGCTTCACCAATCAACATTAAGAAAGGTGGATATACTGCATATTATTGTTGAAAGAATTATTGAAGATAACTTGGAAACCGATGCTACTTTAAGAGAAATCTATGGTTTACTCCACAAGGGTTGTATGAATTAATGAAGGAAAATTGGGGATATAATCTTTTGATATTCTTTTTAGGAGCTGTACTCTCAGGGATAGTTGGAGTATAATTACACTTTTATTTTTATAAAAGGAGATGTGATAAAATGCCTAAACGCCAAACTGGTTGGACTGAAAAGAAAATAGCTCGTTATTATGAAGAAGGTCGTGGCCAAGGAGAATTAGGGAATTACAAATCTTGGTTAACGATTCAAGATGTTCTGTCCAAAGGGCGTGCTCATCGAGACATCGGTTGGAAAACAAAGCGTGGGCATCATCTATTATCAGATAATGAATACAACTATTTTTGCTTACTCGATTGGTCTGATAATGTAATTGATATTCGAGAGCAGTTTCCCATCAATAGAGAAATCACCACAAAAATTGCTGAAGACTTGAACATTACACACCCCTTAGATCCTACAACACAGTCCCCTATCGTAATGACAACAGATTTTCTTATTACACTACGGTATGAATCAAAAGTAAATTATATTGCCAGAACTATTAAACCTGAAAAAGAGCTTAATAGCACAGGAGTTATTGAAAAATTTGAAATTGAACGTGTGTATTGGGAAGGTCAAGATGTTGATTGGGCTATTGTAACAGAAAAAGATCTTCCCAAAACAATAATTGAAAATATAAAATGGCTGCGATTTTCTTATATACTCGCCGACACTACAGGTAATAGCTTTATATCTATCCTTTTAGAAAAACTAAAAACAGGTAATGGAACAATTAGGGCGGAAGTTTTCGTATTTGTCGGATGGAAGAAGGCGAGTTTATGCGATAGTTAAAGTAAATAATGGGTTGAAGGATTCCTTTATACTTGAAGTAGCAGTACTGGACAATCGTTCCTTGTCTACACTAATTGTACCTTCACTAGGGTCTGTCCATAGAAATGAATTACATATTAAGGGATTATTAACTAAATTAGTCTTAAATTGTGGAAGTTGGAGTCGCTCTTTCTTGAATAACCAAGTCCATAACTAGATAAGACATTCTAATGAGACTACGATGAATTGGGTTCAAAGGATAAGAAATTGTATATATTAATATTGCTGACTTTTAGAAATGATGTTAATTGCCACGGTAACCGTTTAACCCATTTGGATATACATTGTCCAAAGGGTGATTTAATGGTAAAAATAACATAACGATATTCCATTAAACATGTGATTGTAGAATATCACAGTTAAACATATATAATAGAAATAAATTTCATATAGAGGTGAATTTATATGCCTAAAATTGACAATATGCTAGCAATTCTATGGATGCTTAGTTCAGGTGAAAAAGTTACTGCACAACAAATTTCGGAAAAGTTAGAGATTAATATAAGAACTGTGTATCGTTATATTGATACCCTTTCAACAAGTGGTGTGCCTATAATTTCAGACACAGGACATTACGGTGGATACACTTTATTGAATAGTTTTATTGAAGCCCCACTCTTTTTTGATTTAGACGAGCAAATTTCCCTGTTTCACGCTGCTGTTTTTGCAGAAGAAGCTGGATACTATGGAGGTGAAGCACTAAATAGGGCTATTTCAAAGCTAAGCAAATATACAAATCAAGAGCAGGAAACAAAGATAAACCAACATTTAAGCAGCCTTGAAGTAATGAGTCAATTAATTTTTTTCCCTATGGAACCTTTATTGAAGGAGTTGGAGCGGGCTGTAGCTGACGGATACTCTGTAAAAATTTCATACAATAAAAGTGATGAAGAGCAATCAAATTATAGATTGATTGATCCGTACAGAATTATTTACTGGAATCATAAGTGGTATGTGATTGGATTTTGTCATCTTAGGAATGATTTCCGTAGTTTTAGAGTAGATCGAATTGAAAGTCTAATGCTAACGGAAAATAAATTTAACCGACCAGAAAATTTTTCAGCACGTGACTTTTTTATGAAAAATCTCCTTCCAACTATAGAAGATAAGCAAGGGATTATTTCTTTAGTTATTAATGGAAATGCACGAGCTTTGGGTGATATTTGCCAACACTGGTTTTTAGGACATTATCTACAAGAACGGACTTCAAATCAAGCAGTATTTTTTCTTGAAAAAGATATGTTGTATACATATGTACCTTATTTACTGTTGCCGTATGGTAAATCTATTCAAATTGTTGAACCAATAAGTCTTAAGAAAAGACTTACTGAAGTTTTGTCGGATCTAATAAAATTTCATCAAATATGATAACTTCCCTGACGCTAGTTGTCAGGGAAGTTATCATATAATAGGCTTATCATTGTGATGGGAGTGTTATTAGATGCAAACAAAAAAGGTTTATCTTTATGTATTTGATACAATGTCAGACTGGGAATATGGGTATTTAACTGCTGAACTAAATTCAGGAAGATATTTCAAAAAGGATTTAGCGCCTTTCAAAGTAGTTACAGTAGGAGCTGATAAAGAAATCATTACATCGATGGGAGGATTGAGCATAAAACCAGATATTTCTCTTAATGCTTGCACTTTTGGGAGTAAAGATCTCTTAGTTTTACCTGGAGGGAATACTTGGGGAGAAGATATTCATCAACCTATCTTGAAAAAGATTGGCGAAGCATTAAAGCTTGGGACTATTGTTGCTGCAATTTGTGGTGCAACGGAGGGGCTAGCGAATTTTGGGTACCTAGATTCTAGAAAGCACACAAGCAATGACTTAGAGTATCTTAAAATGGTCTGTCCTAATTATAAAGGAGAGAAATTTTACAATATGAGTCCTGCAGTATCTGGTGAGAATCTAGTTACTGCATCCGGAGTAGCTCCTCTGGAATTTACGATGGAAGTACTGAAAAAGTTGGATGTATTTGCGCCAGATACATTGCATTCATGGTATAATCTAAATAAGACTCATAAACCTGAATACTTCTTTCAGTTAATGAATTCAATAAACGGATGGGTACTGTCAATAAGTTTGTGTAAATTAATAGAGTATCCTCGGAATTGGGATTTGTTTTCTGACACCTACCCTGGGTACCCAGGGTAGGTGTCAGAAAATTAAATCAGATATTATTTGGTTTCCCGTATCGTTTTTCAAACATGTCCTGTAGCTGCTGATAAGCGCTTGCGAATCCCCTTAATTTTCGTTCTCCCCATCTTTGGTTATAGTCGGTTACTTGAAGGTACACTACTTTTTCTGTCGCCCTTTCGCTTGGTAAACTGTTCATGGTTTTTGTGCGCTTCTTGATTTCCTTCATCGTCCGCTCGATGATGTTCGACGTGTATATCACGCGCTGGATAGACGATGGGTAATCCAGGAAAGTCAGAAGCACTTCTAGATCTTCTTCCCATGATTTCACGACTTTAGGATGCTTCGATTGCCAAACCTGCTTAAATGCGTTAAATTGCTTTCTGGCTTCTTCTTTGGTACTTGCCTGATAAATAGGTTTTAAGTCTTCTGCTATGGCTGTCTGATCCTTTTTACGCACGGCATTTAACGCATTGCGGATTTTATGAACAACGCATCGCTGGACATCGGCTTTTGGGTACACCTCTTTCATAGCTGTTTCCAACCCGGGAAGACCGTCAAACACACCAAGCAACACTTCTTCAGCCCCGCGCTCGTAAAGATCTATCAAAATCTCTTTCCAGCCCAAGGAACTTTCCTGACCGCCTACATAAAATCCGAGAATTTCGCGGTAGCCATTCTCATTAACTCCAATGACGATGTAGACGACCTCATTGGCAACGTCATCCCGGCGCAACTTTAAATAGGTTCCGTCCAAATAGAGGACTGAGTAGCGTTTATTCAATGGGCGTTGCTGCCAGGCCTCAATATTTTCAACTGTCGCTTCCGTGATGTTACTGACGGTTGTGGCGGAGTAGGAAGATCCTAGCATATGTTCAATCATTTCCCCAATTTCACGCGTACTAACGCCTTTCTGATACATGCGCGTCACTGTTTCACCTACCCACTGATCACGGCGTTGGTAAGGATCAAATAATTCCGTCTGAAAGTCACCATGGCGATCACGAGGTACTGCGAGATCATCAATATGACCGTGTTTGGTATCAAGGGACCGTTTGTAATAACCGTTTTTCACTTGTTTCAATTCAGGGTGTTCTACCTCGAAAAACTGCTTTCTTTCTTCCTCCATGATGGTCTCCAACTGCTCTTTGACAAAGTCACGTACAAGGTTATCCAGTTGATTTATAAAGTCATGATCCGTTATACTTTGAGACATGGTAGGGTTTCTCCTCTCTTTATTTGTTGTCCAATTTTGAGGATACCCTACCTCTTTTTTTCGTCTCAAATATTTTACACAAACTATTTTACGTCATCAGTGGATAATCAAATAATTAAAAGAAAAAGCCCTACATAATTTAACCGCTGTAGGGCTAAAACTATTAGACAGACTCAAAACCTAAAATCTATTCCCATTTCTCAATTAAGTTATTTGCTTGAGACATGAGTGTGTCATATGCAAGTTCAGAAATTACTCCATTATCTTTTTGGTTATCAAGTAGATTCTTAAAACCTTTCATGTGCTTGACGACTTTCTCTGCATTATCTTGTTTTTCAAAGTGACTCACAGCCGTTAAATGAAGGTTTAAAGAGTGAGGGAATTCATCATTAGAAAATTCCCCCTCTTTTTCGAAGTGATTAACTAGTGTCTGTATACTGGTTGCACTAATATCCATATCCGGTAATAAAACAATACGACGGTCTGTTGCTTCTTCTATTTTACCACGGCTATATAATAATGGAATTGCCTCATCATTTGCCCATTTATCGAACAAATTGCCATAGAATTTACTATTGGGATCCCCCGATTGACCGGGACTGTTCATGGCAATTGAATTATCCCATTCACCAACATCCACTACAACCCTAAAGGTTGCTCCATGATTTTGTTGGAAATCTGAATTATATCCTGAAGCCCCAACAGTGTCTTTACTTCCACCGCGTGGGAGAGGGCCAATATTCATTTTTTCTGCTTGCTTCTCATCAACTAAATTCGATAATGGATGTTCTAAATAAGCATGTTTCAAATCTCCCCACCGCCATTCATCCATTTCTGGACCAAGTAGTTCTTCCGCATGGTCAATTGCATCACCCAAGGTTGATAACAAAATATGATCACGCACTTTTTCAGGATGCTCACCGAAACGCTCATCTGGATTTTCTAATAGATCCAAGATGACAACAGGATCCCCAGATCCAATATGATTTGCTGTCTCTTCCGACATAATTTCTCTCACAACCGCATCTTGTAAATGATATTGATACCATACTTCAAACAAAGTACCGGCAGATGTTTCAATGGATAATTCGCCATCCCATTCTTTTAACAAATTCAAAGCATCGTTTAATTTATCATCAGAAGAATGTAGATCATCCAATAAACTGGTGATACGTTGACCCGGAATTGATGTATAGTCTGTTTGTAACTGCAGTGAATCTTCAATTCCTATTTTTTCATTACTTTCCATTACTTCCTTAATACGTTGGTAACGAAATGGTGTGGCCCATGCGTCAAATCCAAGTTTATATTTTTCGTAGTCATAATCATCTGGTAAATTCATTTGATTGGCTGTGCCAATCCACCCTCTCTCTGGATTAAACTCGTTTGGCAAATTATTTTGGTCGAGATAACCATCCCATTCATAGGTGCCATCACCAGGTACAGGCAAGAGTCCATCCCAATTATCTCGCACAGGTGTTAATCCGCCTGGTTTCCATCCAATATTTCCTTTAGTATCAGCATATACTTGATTCTCAGACGGCGATCCCCATTTATTCATTGCATCATAGAATTCATCCCAGCTTTCGGCACCCATATAGGATAAACTTCCCAAATAAGGAGCCATTCCAGGTTCTAACCAAGCTGCTTTTACCGCATATGCACGGTTGTTTTCCTCATCCTTATAAATAACTGGACCATGTCGAGTGAATTCTAGTTCCTCTACCTGTTGTCCCTCATCTTTTACCACGATTTCTTCTGATATTGAAGTCATCTCTTCCCAATCATCTTCGTATAGGTACTCTGATGAATTATCTGGATTTGTTTCATACACGTAAAGATCTTCCTGATCGATTCCAAAGATAGTTAAACCCCATGCGCTTGTATCGTTGTGACCAATCGAGACACCTGGTAAAACTGGTTCACCACCTCCAATAACATCTAATCCAGGTGCAGACAGATGCGTAATATAACGAAGTGATGGAACATCCACCGCTCTATGAGGGTCATTAGCCATTATCGGACGGCCAGTTTTTGATTTTTCAGGGCTGATAACCCAGTTATTACTACCAAGGTTCATATTCTGCTTAATTTGTTCGTTTAAGTCTTCAGTAGTAGCCTGAGTTTCAACGTCGTCTATCACAACCTTGTTTTCTACACTATCAAAATTAACTCCACTGGTTGCTAATTGATAGGTATCTAATATATCTTCGGAAATGTCATTAAGATCTAGACCTTCCGGTATGGTTGTTTCCCATTCTGGTTCAAGTCTATTACGAATGCTTTCAGCATCTTCGCCATGTTCACGTAAAGTGATTGCTCTCGCCACTTCATTTTTGATGTTTCTAGTTAAACCATGACTACGAATACGGACAATATCCTCAGGTTCCCATTTGGATGGCTTATAATTAAGGATATTAAATTCATCTGGAAGTAGATCAGGGTTCTCTTCTGTCATTTCAACATAGGCATTAATACCTTCGGTAAACGATGTCACAATTTCTTCTGTATTCGGGCCATAAGCTTCCCATTCTTCTTCTATATCACCGCGATATAGAAATAATCGTTTAGCTTTATCTTGTTCTAAATAGTCTGGACCAAGAACCTCTGACAGTTCTCCCAATCCATTCTTTCGCCACAAATCCATTTGAAATAATCTATCACGGGCAACATTAAATCCTTGTGCAAAATAAACGTCATCCTCAGATGATGCATAAATATGTGGTATTCCCCAATCGTCCACGAGTATTTCGGCCGGTTCTTTAAGTCCCTCCAATTCATGTATTGTCGTTGTAACGTCACTTGGGCTTGCATTACTTGTAATGCTTGTAGCGCTTGATAAAAAAGGTGTAATGAAGAGCATACAAACAAATGCCAACATTACTATTTTCTTCTTCATGAACTCACTCCTCGTATAATATATTTATAGCTCACATTTAGTTAAACTCGTCGTCCCCCTCCTTCAATTGATTTTATATGTGATTCATAATCAGCCGTTTAACCTGATTATGAAATGCCACCATTTTTTATTAACACTCCAAATTTTGGAGATACTAATTATCCTCAAGAACATCCGATGGCAATGATTAAAGAACCAACAAGTATAATGTCGGCAACCACAAAAAAAAGAACACTCCATTCTAATGGGGTGGAGGATTAAATCATATACATATCAAACCTGGATATTTGCGACAACATTTTTAAAACAACTAGTTCTAAATTTAATGCGTTGTTATTATCTCCTTTGCTCTCATATTGGGGACTTGTTATTTCCCCAGGATAGCATATCAAGATATAGGAAATAGTTATCTACTATGTTTGATAGTCTACTTTTAATGCTATCATCGGAATACATTTATGTGTATTGGGAATAATCGACCCATTTCGACAGTTTTCTGCCCTCTTTTATTATAAAATTCGATAAAACTTTCCTTGAATTAGGAAAGGGTCTTGAGATAATTTGTCGATAATAGAAATAGGGAAGAAGTTTTAACCATGTAAAATTGGTTGTAAGTAGTCTAGAATGTGAATTCATTATGAACTCAGTTAACCTGGGATGGTCGTATAATTCTAATTTTAAGGTCAGAAGGTGTGTTCCGAGGTCCGGGAGGAGATTCAACAATTATTAAAAATAGACGCCCATTTAAAGGAAGCCTATGATTTAAAGCATAAGCTGGATACGTGGTTTAAAGTAGAAATGAAGACGGTATTGTTTCAATGTTTGGATTGCCATGGAACCGATGAAGTTCCTGAGTATATAATTGGTGAATTTAGTGTGGAAAAAATAATAGGGATGAAGTGGAACTTCATTGTCCGCATTGTAATGCACTATGATTGAGACGAAAATGCCCCAGGTGATTATCACCACTGGAGCTGCCTTTTCTGTTGGAACCTTTAATATATAGACTGGACATAAACGACCCGTTTCGTTGTAGTGTTATTTTCAAAAAGCCCCTTTGTTTGATGATAACGCAGGAAGTGGTATGTAGAATTACTAGTTTTGATTTTAAAAGTTATAATATGCTTTCACCTAGTTTTGGTGTTGAGAAAAGGTAATAGATTTCTATTGCTTGCTAAGCGGTGGTTTATACTACTTGATATGTTAATAATTAATAAATAGCATGTGAAATTTTTGGTGATTTCACACGCTATTTATTGTGTAGATCATAGTTTTTTCTTTTTAAGAGGGCCCATTCCTATGTTGTTCATTAACTGTAGATATGAGCAACTCAAAATTATACCCTTTCAAATTCCCCAAATATTTTTATCTTCTTGTTTATCTTGCTACTTTCAGGGAAAATAAAGGTTTGTTTTGGTCCATTAACATGATTCTTATTTCCATTTGTCAATGATATAATTTGCATCCGCCTTTAAAACAAGGTAAGCTTCGTTGGAAATCAGATCATTTTTCAATTGATGGTTAATCAATTGTTTGAACCCTTTCATATGTTTAACAACCTTTTCTCCCGCTTGCTTATTTTCAAATCGTTCCACCGCTGTTAAATGCATCTGCAAAGATTTTAAAACTGAGTTATCGGCAAAGTCATCTTCTGCTGCAAAGTATTCTACTACATCATGCACGTCCGCTATTTGTTCTGGTGATGTTCCACCATTAAAGCCAAAAGCTGTGTCTAGTGCTTGCTTTCCGCCTACAATAGGTAATTTCACATAGCTTTCGCCTAAGGTTACATCAACATTTGTCTGATTTGTATCTGCAATTAACCGTTGATAATCACTTCCAGCGATAACAACTCCCAATCGATGGCCTTTTTTGAAAACATAGTCCTCAGGTAGAGTATCCCACTGAAATGTATATTCCTTTCCGGTTTCGAGCGGTTCTGAAACATCAAGTGACTGCCAATGTTGGGCATCAAGCCATCCATGTGTCACTATTTCATATGGGGCAACATGGGTTGTCTTTTCAGTTTCTTTATAACATGGACTATCTTCCTCTGATTCTTCTCCCCAGCAGGTTTTTTCATCAAGTGTTCGGATTCCTTCCCCTTGATTGTTATGATCAACACGCTCATCTTTACCATAGTCCACGATCATGGCTGTCAGATTTGTATCATCCGTATCAACGACTGCATCGATATTTACTTCGGGAATACCACTTAATCGTACATCCTTATCCAGTTCAGGTGATAGGAACATGAGGCGATTTTCCTTTTGTGTATATTCATCCTCGACCATTTGTATTTCCGTTTGTCCAGCATCATCTGTATATGTTTGTGTAACGTCTTCCAACAATGGGCTTGTTAGAAATGTACCTGGCAATTCATCATCCGCCGGTGCAAGTCTGAGGGTAACGTTTTCCGAGTCATTATCTGGCCAATTGGAATGTGTTTCCCATTCATCTGCTTCGCGCTCAATATCAACCATTGGCTCATCCATAATTCCGTTATCAATTCCCATTAACCAATAATCAAACCAACGATGAAGCGTATCGACCCATTCTTCCCGGCGAAAATCAAATGGATCTACATGACCAGTTTGGGCTAGCCAAAGTTTTCTTGGCACATCATTTTCTGCTAGAGCATCCCACCAGTTGGAAAAATTATTTGTCTTTACATTATAATCATTTAAACCATGAATCATAAACACACTTGCGTGAACCTTATCTGCACCTTTGATAAAATCTCGCTCTTCCCAAAATTCATTGTAGTTACCTGTTTTATCATCTGCTTCATGCTGTATTTTATCACGAACAGGAGCACATGCATCTATATGGGAGCTGCTGGTTACCGTTTTTGATAATCCTGAAGGACCATTCCGATAAAACGGAATACCTCCATAACGATAATAATCATACCAGCTACTAATAGCACCGATCGGGACAATCGTTTCCAAGCCTTCAATTCCTGATGCGGCCACACCGTTCGCTAATGTACCGTCGTAAGATTTTCCAATCATTCCTACTTTACCGGTAGACCACTCTGCTTCAACTATCTCACCATCCTTATCTCGTGCCTCTCCTTTACCATTCAGCCAATCTATGACGACTTCAACACTTTCAATTTCTTCAAATCCCCCGGTAGTCGGGCAACCATCAGAGTTGTTTGTTCCTACCATATCGGGCAGTACAACTGCATATCCCCGTGGGACAAAATAATTATCATAATACAGGGGGAAGAGATCATTTACGCCATCCCCATCTGGATCTTTTATTTGTGACTCGTTTCCACGACCAAGCTTTTCGTAGTAGGGGCTTGCATCCATAATAACTGGCACTTTAAGTCCATCTTCCGTTTCTTCTGGTCGTATAATGTCTACTGCAATACGATCGGCCCTTCCGTCACGGTCACTATCCAATTCCGATTCTACGTAAATTGTTTCTTTAATTGCATCAGCATAGGAGTAGATTGGCTCTGTAACTCCATCAACCAGCTGGTATCCAGTGATATCTTGAAAATTGTCATTTGAACTGGCATCTGCCACCATTGGCAACGAAATACTCAGTGTTATGGCTACCGACAACATGATTCCAAGAAATCTATTTTTCTTCTTCTTTCCAACCAAAATTAATCCCTCCATTCATAAATGATGACAATCCCCAGAACTTTTGCTAAAGGGCACTGCTTTCCGTTTTTTGCCAGTAAAATGTTTGTTTACCTCCTAATCAATTTGAATATCAGCCACTTCTGTGGATGTACGCGTTGATTCCATAGACAGCCCATTCTGAAGCAATTTTCTCGTGTTGTTTCTAACCCATTTATGTTATGTACATAACGTACACCCCCTAGATCAAAGAGCCGTAACTGTTAAACAACAATCTATCAATAGACTTTTAATGTGCTCTATAAAACAGTCCGGCTTCCAAATTGAACTAAGTATAATAGATTTAAGAAAAAAATACTGAAGAATTATGTCGAATTTATGCAATTATTTAGAAGATGGTCAAAAGTTACTAGCCGACAACAGATTTGTGGCTAATTTGTCGATAATAGAAATAGGAGAAGGTCGTAATCATGCAAAATTGGTTGTAAGTAGTCTAGAATATGAATTTACCATGAATCAGATCACCTGGGATGGATGTATAATTCTAATTCTAAGGTCAGAAGGTGCTTGTATGGGGGTAACCGTCAAAAAAGAAAAAAGTGTCGGAATATAGTTAATAAATTTAATCCAATTGAAAACAAATAGATATAATAGTATTCAAATAATTGAAAAGTGGCAAAATGATGTAAAATATGACATAGATGTTACATATTTAGAAGTGCGTTTAGTTAAGGTTTGTTAAATTTGATGAACAATAGGAAACGACCGTTGATCAACAACTGGAAGATTACAACGGAGACACAACACTTTACACACCTCGTTGAAGGTCGGGTTAAAGCAGGTTTCTCGGTTGGGGAATTTGATACGTTGAAAATCTAATTATGGAATAATAAAATTATTTAAATTTAAAACTTTAAGGAGACTGCAATGATGAAGGTCAAACAAATTGTTACCAATATTGAGACGCAGGACATTTCCAAGGCAAAACACTTCTATGAGGAAATACTTGGACTTGATCAATTAATGAATATGGATTTTATCGTAACATACGGATCACATGAAAAAATAGAAACGCAAATCAGTTTCCTTTCAGAGGGAGGTTCTGGGACTCCTGCACCTGACTTGTCAAATGAAGTGATTCGGGTACTAATACCTGGGAGACGATTTGCAATTCTTGATTTTCAGCATGTAGATGAATACGCACAATATTTTCATGAACTTGGTATTGATGTAAGTATAAGCCGAAAACATTATTTGCAGTTTCCCTTCGTCCGTTCCGTGAATTTTTTAAGCAATGCAATCTGAAAAATGATAAACATTATGCGGATTTACCCCTGTCTCTATAGCTGGATTTGCAAAGAATCGTTAATGAACATACAGGAAGAAAAGAAAGCAGATTTAGAAGCAGCTGCAGCCGACTACCGAAAACACCCCCGAAAAAGAGTTGATGGAATCGCCTGTTTTAAAAATAAAATATGTATTCCAAAGTGGAGTATCAACTTCCACTTTGGTGACTAAATAATACCCGCACCCCCTTTATTGTACGTAGACGAGTTCATCTTTGAATCAACGATTTACCCATTAATAAAAGGATTGCCTTAATGACAATCCCTAAGTCATTAGGCCATTTCATTTTTTATGCAGGATCTTATGCATTTTCAAAGGTGGATCCGGGAGGGAAAACCTTTAAATTAACGATGTATAAAATCCTGTATATTTTATCATAAAGCGATGGTGTTCCAACATTGATAAATCAACAGTATTTATGCAGCTCCCTTTCGATAAATGGAGAGCGATTTAATTAAATTGATGCTCATCTCCATTATCAATGAAGATTCTAAAACTATATTCAGATCCTGCTTATCATCCCATGTAAACACTGTCACACGTTCCAGCCTCTGGTTCATAAAAACAATGCTGTTTATATTGACCAGTAAAGGGCTGGCCATACCATGTTTGTGGACATGGACCAGATGGATTAAAGTACCAAAGTGCATATTTCGCTGGGTGTTCCCGCCAACCTCTTAAATTTCTTCTCGCTAATCTTTTTTCAACGTTTCTTGCCCTTTGATAAAAAACATTGCCTTTTTGCACAGCCTCAAAAGAGAAATTTCCTCCTTGTACTTGGAAAATGACATCCTCAATTGATCTTAAATCCTTGAAGTCAGCACAATCTGCTACATCACGGTTAACAATTACATTTCCAACATAAAGCATTCCCTGTTGTCCCTCACCTTCAGCCTCCGCTCTCATCATCCTTGCCATTAAGTTAACGTCCGCATTTCGGAAAGCTACTCTTGCCATTATTCTCACCCCCAAAATACAGTATGAAAGAAAGCCTGTATTCGTCACCTTCTTTTTGGGGTGTAAGTGCTGGCTTGGGGGTGAATTAGCGGTTTTGGCGGTTCAATAGCAAGCAAGCTGAATTACAAGGCAACTTTGGAAGCGGGAACAGAAGAGGTTCAAATACAACCCTTATCAAAAAGGGACAAAATGCCGTGAAAATTGGTTTAAAAAGCCTTAAAGGTACTTGGAATGGGAAAGATTTTTCTCATAACGAAGAAACCATATTGACCTCCAAAGAAGCTCTACAAAGTCTCATTCCATCTATCGAAAAACAGATAGCAAAGGCAAAAGAAGGCAGCTCTCAAAAAACATTAAATGAGCGTCGTTTAATTGCACTTAAACTGGTAATTGAATCTTTGGATAACCGTCTTAAATAATTCTATTTGTCAATTTTAACTGTTCCATAATCGGGCGAGATTGTTAAGGATCCCAGCCATAAAGTGATCAAACTTTTTTATAAAAATGTATACTGATTCACAGGGAGGAATCCGTTTTGATCAATCTTTTTTCAAAACAGATTCTTTTTATTTCATGTGAAATGTGGGTTAGAAAGGTGTTTTTGATTAATCATTATTTTAAAGCTAAACCGGGCCATTTAATTGAGTAAGATTACACAAAAGGTCGATTTCCCGATGTAAAGGAAATCGACTTTTTCAGATTAAATTTCCGCTCAATTATAAAAAGTTGTATTATAAGTTCCTTAGATGAATCTTAAAAATGCTGTTGACTATTCAGTTGAACTGTATTACATTATTATAAAGTCAAACTATATAGTTAAACTGAATAGAGGGTATAGGTATGAAACACAAATTATTGCCGTTGTCTGAAACCATGCATTATATTTTATTAGCATTACGTGAGCCACTCCACGGCTATGCCGTAATGCAGAAGATAGAAGAAATGAGTAATGGTACCGTTATTTTAGCTGCTGGTACATTATACGGTGCAATTGAAAATTTGAATAAACATGGTTGGATTGAACCTGTTGGAAACTCAGGCCGGAGAAAAATTTATATGATAACTGCGGAAGGAAGCTCTATTTTGAAAATAGAGCAAGAAAGGCTATTGCATATTTTATCCTTGTATGAAGGGGAAGAATCAAATGAAGATATTTAAGGTGTTTTTTGATATTGAAAAAGAAGAGCAATGGTTGAACAAGCAATTACAAGAAGGCTATCGCTGTACAAATATTAGTGGTTTGGGAATATACACTTTCGAAAAAACTGACAAGAGATATGTTATGCGACTTGATTATCAAGATTATTTACCAAAGAAAAAGTTTATGGAATACAAAGGGATATATGAGGATTTTGGTTGGAGCCACATAGAGGGGCACCGTCTGGGTGGAAGACAGTATTGGCAAAAGGAAGATGGTGATCAAAATGAAATCTTTTCAGACCGCCAATCAATGGCTAATTATTATAAAAGATTGATGGGTTATTCACTTTCGCTATGTATGCTTATGCTATTTGTTGGTATCCCCTGTGCAGATTATTCAGAATTATATCATAAAGGTCTTTGGAGTATGCATGGCGACTTATTTTGGAAGGCGTTTTTATTTGAAACTCCATTCGCCCTTTTGAAGTTATCTCCTGTACTTCTTGGTATTTTCTTTGGTACTACTTCCTATAAGTTTTATCGAAAGTATTCACTGCTAAAAGAAAAATAACACTGGGAGTTCAAGCATGCTTATTAATTCTATAAGGCAGAATGTATCCTGCTGCACCTCTTTTTTAACGAAGGAATTAGCTAATAACAATATATAAGGGGATTATAAAATGCATGTAAATTCAGTTACTAAGAAATATAATGGATCTGTAGTCTTAAAAGATTTATCTTTTGAATTCAAACAAGGAGAAATAATCGGTTTAATTGGGAGTAATGGTGCTGGAAAAAGTACACTTATGAAGATCATTGCACAAACAATTCAGACATTTGATGGAACTGTTGAAGGCAATAGTTATGTAGGATACTTGATTGAGGAGCCTAAACTGTTCAGTAATAAGACTGGATTGGCACATTTGTCCTATTTATCAAAAATCTATGGAAATACATTTAAACTTGTTGAATACGAGGAACTTCTAAAGGGCTTACAATTATTTGATGTATTGAATAAAAAGGTGAAGGAATACTCTTTGGGAATGAAGCAGAAATTAGGTATAGTTATAAGTCTATTGAATAATCCAAGTTACGTTATATTGGATGAACCAACAAATGGTATGGATATAGAAACATCTTGAAGTATTACAACAATTGAAAAAGATGGCAGATGAGTGGAATGTCGGCGTCTTGATTTCGAGCCACAAACTAGAAGATATTGAAACTATTTGTAATCGCATCTTGTTTTTGGAAAAAGGTACTATTTTCGAGGAACAACAATTTAGTAACAAGAGCCAATATATTCTCAAATTGGTTTTTGATACTCCTGCTGAGCTTACAACATTCGTCAATTATCAAGAACTCGGACGTATCATATACTCAAGTGAAAAAACTATTAAAATTGAAACGGAAGTAGAAAATGCTGAAGTCTTCCAGCTTTTGAACCAATTGGGAATAAGATTAATTGATTTCACTGTTGAGAAGAAAACGCTTCGTGAAGCCTATATGAACAAATTCAGAGGTGAATATCATGATACTAAGTATTAAAAATTATGTTAGTTACAATTTAAAAGAATTATTTAAAAAGGGACATTTGGTTGTTGGAGTGTGCTGCAAAACTTTTAAAAGAACCGAGGATGCCCAAGACACTGTAAACAATAAACAAAGTCACGATGTTTATAAAATAGTTGCGAAGTTATACCCCTTTGGATATGCTTTTCCAAAGGGGTATTGGTACAAGGTTATACCGCGATCGGTCCATATTGTTGGAGAAGAAAGTAGAAAAATATAAAGGGATGATATATATGATTGATGCTGGTTGGCTTAACATTGGCAGTCTCGCGCTTGGATTAATTGCCTGGATAATTCCTGTTTTTAATCTCCTACGAGATAAAAAGCAGGTGAATAAGAAATGGGTTGTCTTTTCCATTATCAGTATTAGTGCGTGTGCTATTTCGATATGTTTTCAGATTTTCTATAACTATCATCTAGTAAAGATTGAGGATTGGTCTGCTCTTATGGACACAATGGGTGCTGTTGCATCTGCCTCGGCTGTTCTTGTTATTGTTACCATCTTATTAAATGCACTTACCTTGA
Source organism: Lentibacillus daqui (assembly GCF_027186265.1). Classification (NCBI taxonomy): domain Bacteria; kingdom Bacillati; phylum Bacillota; class Bacilli; order Caryophanales; family Bacillaceae; genus Lentibacillus; species Lentibacillus daqui. Next base: position 219,941 of record NZ_CP114176.1, read on the forward strand.
TTGTATATCGAGATAGCGTTGAATGACAATAAAGTTGTTTAAAAAATTCAAACGTCTTATTCCATTAAAAACTTCAGATGACATTGTTTATTTCAAAACAGGTGGGGAGGACCCAGACTTTGAAGATGTCATCGATTATTTAAGAAGTTAATTGACAAGAGACAACCAACTCGGGGTTGATGTTAAACGTATTCCACTTCGTCATGTTCAGGAAGCCTGGCACCAGCTTTGGCTTTGAAATAAAGTTTAACTGTTTTTAAAAAAGTTGCACCGTTAAACCCCTTTGGATATGCTTTATCTGAAAGGGGTTTCCTGTTGTAAAGGTAATATAAGGTTATACAGCAATCAGCCATATTGTTAATATTATTCACAGAGAATGAATCTATTTTGATCAATCTTTTTTTCGAAATAGGTTTTTCTGTTAACGGTGGAATATGGATGTGTAGGGTGTTTTTGTAAAGAGATGAAAAGGTGCAAATTCTTTTAATCCATGAATTTGTACCTTTTTACTATTGACAAGAGCTTTTATTCATATTAATGTGAAGTTAACTTCATATGAAATAAACTTCACATGAGGCAACCTTCATTTTGTTTAGGATGATGTAGATGAAAAACCGTATTAAAGATTTTAGGAAGGAATCGAATATTACTCAGCAGCAATTAGCTGATTTGGTTTCTGTTTCTTCAAGAACCATCATTTCTTTGGAAAAGGGGAAATATAATCCTTCTGTTCTTTTAGCTTACAAAATTGCACAAATATTTAAGGTCAGTATTGAAGATTTATTTATTTTTGAGGAGGATGATAAAAATGAACAATAAAGAGTTACGAAACTTGATCATTACTATCGTGTTATCAGTAATTGGTATTGGTACATTTGTTATTAGTCTTATAGGCGATGAGGTGCCATTTGGTATTAGTGGATTAGGAATTGCATTGGCGGGCATCTCTATACAAACTTATATAGAAAATAAGAGGGACACAACGACTGAAAAAGGTGAAAAGAGAAGTGAAATTGAGGTGCACGATGAACGCAATGTATTGATCAATGCCAAGTCTGGAGAAACAGAAAATTTTATTATGAGTGGCTTTACCCTTATCGCTGCGGTTCTTTCAGTTTATCTTAATGTATCCGTAGTAGGACAAACGCTAATATTTTCTTTACTCATAATAAGTATCATCATCCGTCCTCTTGTAAAAAGATATTATGAAAATAAATTGTAGGTTTCATTGCGAGTAATACATCGTTATTTATGTAAGAAATTATAGGCTCTTAACCAAAATCTATTTTGATCAATCTTTTTTCAAAACGGGTTCTTTTAATTTAACATAAAATGCAGGTTTGCAAGTTGATTTTGATCAAACTTTATTTTAAAGCTACAGATTTTGTATATTTAAAATAAAGTTGCGATGTTTTAAAAAAAGTCTAACCTCCTGTCCTTTGACTTTTATTGAAAGATAGACTACAATTAATATTAAATTTTAAACGATAGGAGGATTATTAAAAAATGACACATGCAATGAGACTACGATTCCAAACTTTGAACCAGTAATTGAATATGGTCAAAGGCTCTGTTTGTGTAAACAGAGTAAACGGAATTAGTCTGTCCTTTTTTAATAATCTTCATTTCATATTTGAGAAATATTTGTCCACTTTTTTGAGCAATTTGTTCCCCGCATAACGAACTATTTATAGGGGGCTTAATCGTCTTGATTAAAGCGGATAAAAATATGTAGTGCATAGAAAGGAGACTTGTTCTGCCTTTCTTTATTTTTGTCTAATTTTAGCCTTTCATTGTTTGGATCAAGGGCAGGTTTATTTGCTGACGGCTTTTATTAAGCCCTAATGGAATAAGGATAGGTCTTTTTCCCTTTACTCTCGAATCACAGGCAGATGCTTGTGATTTTTTTATATTGAAAGGAAGAAACCATGACTAATAAAGAAAAAAGTACTGAATTTGTTAATAGGTATGTTCATCTATTTAGTCGTCCGCTTTGTAAAAGGCCAATGAAGGTCACTCATTTAAAAATCCTTGTTTGCTTGAATAATCATACGTTTGATTTTGCGAAACAAGGATATGTAAACATGCTGGTTTTGTGATCGAATGATAAATCGAGATATTTCTGAGGTTACTGTTGATTTAGAACTATTGGTCGGAATAAATAAGCCGACGAAAGGGTGTAGAGATTAATGGAAAATGTATGTGTTGAATTGGATAATATTGAACTTTCATTTTCAGATAGAGTGGTATTAAACATCCCCCGACTGGCTGTGCACCAGTTTGACCGGATTGGAATTGTTGGAAAAAACGGTGCTGGTAAGAGTACCTTGTTAAAACTTATAAATGGTCAAATTAAGCCGGAAAAAGGTCAAGTGAAACGATTTATAGATTTTGCCTATTTTGATCAACTAACAATCCCAAAGAAAACCGAGGTAGATTACGGTTTAAAAGGGAAACTGTCTATTCCGGAAACGGAAATTGAAAACTTTAGCGGTGGAGAACAGACGAGACTAAAGTTAGCCCAAATTTTCTCAAACTATCATGAAGGATTATTGATTGACGAACCAACAACGCATCTTGACGCAGATGGTATCCAGTTTTTTATCGAGGAATTGAGCTACTATTATGGTACTTTAATCGTCGTGAGTCACGATAGATATGTACTAGATAAACTTGTGACAAGGATTTGGGAAGTGGAAGATGGATTAGTAACGGAATATACAGGGAACTATTCGGATTATGTAGCACAAATTGAGCTTCAGAAAAGGCAGCAGCGGGAACAACATGAAAAGTACGTTAAAGAAAAATCACGTCTTATGAAAGCTGCAGAAGAAAAAATGAAGAAGGCTAAAAAAATTACACAGGCAAATGGACATATTTCTAAAAAGGAAGCAAAAGCAAAGGCGAATAAAATGTTTATGACGAAATCAAAGGATACAAGTCAGAAGGCAGTTCAGCGGGCAGCAAAGGCGATAGAGCAAAGAGTGGAACAACTTGAAGCGGTAGAAGCACCTAAAGAAGAGGAAGTCATTCGATTTCACCAATCTGGTGCCCTTCAGTTACACAATAAATTTCCGATAATGGCGGATCAGTTAAATCTAAAGGCTGGGGAGAAGACACTTCTCAATGAATCGAGCTTTCAATTTTCGTTAGGCAAGACCATTGCTATTACAGGTAAAAACGGTTCAGGCAAAACAACTTTGCTTCGACATATCTTACAAAGGGGTGAGGGAATCACTATTTCACCAAAAGCAGTTATTGGCGTTTATGAACAAATGGAATATCAGTTTACCAAAGATGAAACGATAATGGAATTTATGAAGGAAAAAAGTGATTACGATGAGAGTAAAATTCGCTCTGCTCTGCATTCTATGAGTTTTAAAGGAAATGATTTAAAAAAGAATGTCCGTAATTTAAGCGGTGGAGAGACTATTCGTCTGGCTTTGTGTCAACTTTTTCTAGGAAGATACAATGTTCTCGTTTTAGATGAACCCACAAACTTTTTGGATGTTTTTTGCATTGAAGCATTGGAATGCTTTTTGAAAGGATATGAAGGAACTGTACTTCTTGTATCGCATGATCGAACCTTTGTTGATAGAGTAGCTGATTGTGTTTATGTCATAGAGGAACAAAAATTAATATTAAGAAGTTAATGTAAAAAACTGTGAAGGGTTGTAAGGGTCCATTGAGATATTAGGGATGTAGTATTGCACTATACTTGTCTTCCCAATCTTATTTCTACTATATATAGCTGTTACTTTCCTCTTCCCCATGCTAAAAAGTTGGTATCCAGAGCGGAAGGAAGAGAGAGGTGATCATTTATAATAAAGTTCGATATAATAAGTTGACTAACAGAGTTGTGGTAATTCAACAATCGGTCTATTATATGTGGTAAAGAACAGAAGGGTACCCTGAAAATATATCGCTAAAGCGTGTAGGTAATTAGGAGGACTTTAATGGAATCCATTACGAAAAAACGTATGAAGGCGTTTCTGATTGACTTGGCAATTTCAAGTGCTTTGACTGCTGGTGTTGAGTATTTCTTGCGGAAAAAAGTGAAAAGTGAAATGGTCCATGCTGTAGTGACGCCAACCATCGTAATGTGGACACTTGAGTATGCACAGTTGCGCAAAAGTGGGAAAACAATTGGTTACAAAAAAATGCGGCTGGAGCTTGAGAGTCAAGAGGATTCTGAGTTAACATCCAGTCAGATCATTAAGCGTATGGGCTACCGGGATACAGTGGGCACTATTGATTACTTGAAAAGCCCCAAAACGTTTGAAGAAAAAGCTGGATCGATATTTCCCCACGATCGCTTTTCAGGTACTGTAGTCAAAGAACTTTAAATGTTGAAAGTGTCATCTATGAAGGTCAATAAGAAGGCATAGAAACCTCATTCTTAAGTAAACATGCTGCGGGCTTAAACGACTTTATCATGGAAAGAGGCGGATAAAATGGATTTGTGGTTTATGATTAAGGAACATTATATGCTTCTTTCTGTTTTTTTAATTATTATAGTTATATGTTTGTTTTTTCTTCTGTTCACTTGGAAAAAGTATTCTAGTATATCCAAAAGTCTAATAATAGTAGTAACTATAATTTATTTGATTATTATCCTTTTATCAATATTTGCTATAGTATTTGTGGTTTCCTTTGGTTATAATGCTTAGGAAATATTATAGTTTTATTAACAAGAAAATATTTTAAATCAGGTAGCATGGAATTCTCTTACCTTTTAAAACTACAGCAACCACCGAAAACGCTCTAAAAAAGAGTTGGTGGAATCATCTATTTTCCAAGTACTTCATACGGGATAGACTAACATGGAATTTGCCAATAATGAACTTTGAAGTGGGTTGTTTTTTTTATCAAGATGGACTAGAATAGATAACATTAATCATTGAGAAAGGAGGCAAAGAGTAATGGAAACTGTTTTCAGAAGTATAGCAGAAGAAGTAAAGACATTTTTACAATTAGGAGATTTACGTGCAACGGGATCCGTCTGTCCTTTTTTAGTAAACTCCATATGGAAAACAGTTTCCGGAAACTTTTTGTCTCATTATTTCAGGTTTAAAGAAGACAATATAATTGTTAGTGCATTCTAATTAAAACTAAACAATTAATTGATGCCGGTTTTTTGCCGGCATCTTTTTTGTTCTAAAGGGCAAAATATTGGATTTGTATGTATACAAGGCCTCTTATTGTATTAGATATTGTATTAGATTCAGTAGTTAGAAAGATAGAAAGGGTGAGACTAGTGCTTAAAAAACTTAGGCAATATAGAAACGTTTCAGTGTTCCAGACGCTTCTGAATTGAATTAAAAAATTTAGAAGCGAGGAATTTCTATATGGCAAATCAAAGAATATTTAACAAATCATTTATTTTCATATTCATTAGTAACTTTTTAGTTTTTATTGGGTTTGAAATGTTGCTTCCTATTTTACCGGCTTACATGACTAGCCTTGATGCGTCTCCCATGCAAATAGGTTTAGTGACAACATTATTCACGATAGGCGCTGTATTAATTAGACCTTTCGTAGGGCACTTTCTAATTGATAACAAACGGAAAGCATTAGCCATCGGTGCAAGTGCAATGTTAATGATAATTACGCTTGTTTATCCTTTTCTTAACATTATATGGATGTTGCTATTGTTACGATTTTTTCATGGTACCGCATGGGGCGTATCAACAACAGCTAATAGTACAATAGCAGTCGACTCGATTCCTAAATCACGCTTAGGAGAAGGATTAGGGTATTTCTCTGTTTCAACAACAGTCGGGGCGATCATAGCACAGAGTTTAGGTATCTTTATATATGACTTTTATTCTTTTGACATTGTAATTTGGTCATCAGTTATACTCAGCCTATTAGCGTTCATTGCACTTTTATTCGTTAAATCGCCTGAACCAATAAAGAGAGAGAAAGAACCATTTCGTTTTTTTGATATGATTTTTGAAAAAAGTGCATGGTTCCCAGCATTACTGACGGTTATTACAACACTCGGTTTTGGAGCGATTATTACGTTCTTAGTTGTTTTTGGAGAACAACGGAACTTGGATAATATTTTTCTGTTTTTCCTTGTCAATGCGACAGTTTCAACTTTTTTACGTCCGTATACAGGGAAATGGTATGATAGAAAAGGACCTTGGTCTATCATCATTGTGTCTGCCATTTTAGGATTTTTATCTTTAGTTGTGTTGTCTTTTGCAACTAACGACTTTCATCTTATTATCGCGGCGATTTTATTTGGAGCAGGTTATGGAACGGTTATGCCATGTCTACAAACAATGGCAGTTCAAAATGTAAGTGAAGAAAAAAGTGGTGCAGCTAATGCAACCTTTTTTTCCAGCTTCGACGTCGGTGTTGGAGTTAGCGCATTCCTATTAGGTATTTTAGCTGAATGGATTAGTTTGGAGATGATTTTTCGGATTGTAAGTTTTAGTTTTATTGTTGTCGCTGTTTTAGTTTATAGGGATTATTTAAATAAAAAGAAATAAATAGATTTAATAATGAATCCACTTCGCTTACTATGAAGTGGATTTTTTTAGAAAAACTTAAATCAAACAAAATAGCAAAGAACATTCACAGTGGAATAATGGATAAAGTAGGTCGAGTTACGGGAACAACAGTCGACATTTGGCAAAACAGACAAGTTTTTGATAGATTTAAAGCATAGAAGGGAGACGGGAATACAATGGAAAGATGGAGCTATAAAGGGTTTATGAGTGAAGTGCAGCGGCGACTGGCTGATTATTCAGCAGAAGAAATCCGGAATCTGATAATGGAATGGGCGGCTGAAGAACTTCCGGATAAGCGGATGGATTTTTTGAACAAATTGAAACTGGAAAATCAGGAGGGAATGTCACAAACAGATGCTGATACCTTGAGGGGTGAAATTGAAACTTTTGCTAAGGATGTGGAAGATGGTGCTTATGTCGATGGGTATGGATGGGATGATGATCTAAAGGAAGAAAGGGACTTCGGTGATGAGAGCTGGTCCGGGGAAATGGACAACTTTTTCCTTAAAGCCCGAAACTTGCTTCGTGAAGGTCATCATGAGGCTGCAGAAGAAGTATATAGAAAACTGTTCGACATACTGGAAATGGGAGAGGAACCGGGATTTCTTCCGGGAGTTTTGGACATCAATCATATGCTGGAAGTTGATCTGCACGAGCAAATTGCTCTTTTCCTCAGGTCGGTTTACTTGAATGCCAAACCTGAAGATCGGGTGAATCTACTATTTGAAACAATGAATGAATTTGCTTATTGGACCTCACCAAGGGTTAACCTTACCGATGTATGCGATTCATTGGATGCGCCATTACCAGACTTTCACGCCTTTTTGACAGATTGGATTGAATTCTTAAAGGAAAAACCACCTTTCCATGTTAATCAGTTACTTCGGGAAGCTGTTTTTCTTAAGGGTGGTATTCAAGCCATAGCAGCTTTTGCAAGCAGCTATGCAGACAAATTTCCGGAAGCATATATGGACTGGATTTGGGCTTTGGAAAAAGAAGGTAAAGAGGAGTCCATGCTTAAGGTTGTTACAGAAGGATTGGAAAAAATTCCGGACAACTTTACAGTAAGGGCGAATATTGCCGAAAAGATGACAGAAATTGGTCGTGAACACAATGACAGCAGAATGGAATTAAAGGGTCTTGGGGAAAGTTTTCATTCCAATCCTTCCATCAAATATTTGCTGGATTTGTATATTTTGGCTGAAAAAGAAGACTGTTTGGATGAGATAAGAGATGAAGTGGAAAATAGAATGAATGAATTAAGGGATGAGGGAAGTGTACGTGGTGAAATATTTAGATTTACAGATAGCCGGCATACAACAATCGATGAAGGAGATTACATTCAAGCGCTTATCTTAGGCGGCAGATATGAGAAAGTATTTGAGATGTGTCAAGGAAAGGGCTCTTTGGGGTGGAGTTCCGCTGCGCATCCTAAACCGATTATGCTCACCTTTTTGATGGATGTATTGTCTAGGGGTAACAATAATTCAAAAGTTCTTAAGGATCAGTGGAGGTATGCTATTTCCAGGGGTATTTTTGGTAATCAAGAGATAAATATGGATAAATACAATCAAGTCCTAAATCAGGTGAAAAGCGCTGTTTATTTAACAGAAGAACAAGAAGAATTTTATTTGACATGGTGCAGAAATGAAACGGGAAGGAGGATAGACGCGATCGTGGGTAATAAACACAGGGGAAGTTATAATAAGGCGGCGAAACTGTTGGTTGCAATGGCTGAGACGCTGGCAAGCAGTAGAAATAAACAAGATGGACTTCGCTTTGTCGAGAAATATCGCAGTAAATATTGGAGACATTCGGCATTTAAAAGAGAAGTAGCCGAGGCACTAGAAACGTCTGAGTTATGAGAGGTCGGTAATGAAAAATATCTGTCACGTGATAATTTGCAAATGGCTTGTTCGGTTCCTACAGCTGCGAAGAGCAAAAAAATACAGCGATATTGATATGATAGTAGAATTTAGTGATGCGGACTTGTCTTTTGATAATTACATGGACTTAAAATTCAACCCTGAGGATCATTTTCAGAAGCCGATAGATTTAGTCATATTAGATGATATTAAACCCGCTTTAAGACCCAGTATTTTGGGGGGAGTGCTATATATGCAGAGGGAGCCTAAAGTTTTTTAGAAGATATTTTATCCGCTGCAGTTAAAGTGGAGAAATTCACTAGAGGAGTATCCTATATCGAATCCACTATCCCGGCCGAACTCCTTCATTCAAATTTACATGAACATATGCGTTGTAGAATGCATATAATTTTTTAAACTTGAAATACCCAACATGGGTATGGTAAATTAGAAAGGAATTAAAATAAGGAGGTAATTTGAATGACCAATAAAACACTTAACGTACAAGGTATGTCTTGTGGACATTGCGTGAACGCTATCGAAGGAAATATTGGAGAACTAAACGGGGTTGAAGCGGTACAGGTTCACTTGCAAGATGGAAAAGTCGACGTAACCTTTGATCCAGAAAAACTGGACTTGAAGGATATTACAGAAGCTATTGAAGAACAAGGGTATGATGTCGCCTAGTGATCGTGCTTATGTAGTGCGATCTCTATATAACAACATTTTATATCCTTTTAGTCAGAGAGCTATGACAAGCAAAAGTGAGTTTCTCCAGGTATTTTATATTTTGGGTTGGTTATTTTAACGTATAGCTTGATTACTGGAGATAGCCCCTTTCAAAGTAGCGGAATAGACCATAACCAATATAAAATTTTAGAAGTAGTTCACAAGGAGGAAGAAACAATGGATCACAGTCAACATCATCATCATGAGTCTCATGTCGAATCAGAGGTCAAAACGAATGTCACATACAATAATGGGAAAGTTTTCATTGAATTGGAAGATGATACGGGGAACCCTCCTGAACTTGCAATACAACATGAAAAAGAGATGCATTTCATCATGGTCTCTAATGATTTAGAGGAGTATTATCATTTGCATCCAGAGAAGGAACAACAAGGATTGTATGCTGTAAACCAGGCTCTAAATGATGGTACCTATCAGGCGTTCGTTGATATTGCACCGGAGAATAAGGTATACCAAATTACACCAAATACGTTACAGGTCGGGACAAATGAAACAAGTAAAGTACGTCTTGATGGAAAGGATAATTGGACGAAAGAGCGTGATGGGAAGACAGTCACGTTAGATGCCGTGGATGCAATAGTTGGGGAAGAAGTATCTTTGAGATTTGACACACACGGGGAAAAATCGGATCCATATTTAGGTGCCTTAGGTCATGTGGTTATTGTAGATGAGGATGTGAAACAGTATATTCATGTCCATCCAGAATCAGATGATACAACCACGTTCAATGCGCATTTTTCTAGACCTGGCATGTACAAAATCTGGGCGGAATTTAAGTTTGGAGATGGAGTGCACGTCTATCCTTTTATTATCGAAGTAAAAGCATGAGCAAGATCATTAATAAGCTACGAGGGGTAGGATAATATGAACAACTATCAACTTGAAGTCTACACCAGACCTACTTGTTCTGATTGCCAAGACTTGAAAAAGTTCTTGCAAAGCCATCATATTCCTCACAAGGAGTACGATTTAGCAAAACAACCAGCAAAAGAAAAAGATCTGATAAAGGTAACGGGAAATAGAATCGTTCCGGGAATCGTTTTTTCTCAGTCCTCCTTCTTAGGGTTGAGAAAAAAGCCAAAAAGCATGACAGGGTTTGAGAGGAATAAGGATGAAATAAAGAAGCTGTTAAATGTAGGGTAGCTGTCATTATATACCCTGATATCTCGGTTAGGGGAGTTTTTTTTTTTTTTTTTTTGAAAAAATTATACCCGCCCCCAGTAAGGTAAGTAGTAAAATTAAAATGTAATACTGGAAGGAATATTAGTATGTCTACACATTCACCGACAATTTCGCAACCTGATCCAAGGCGTTGGAAAGCACTCTTTTTGTTGCGCTTTGCGAATTTCCTTGTGATGATGGATGCTGTGATTATTCAGATTACGCTACCATCTTTAAGTGGGCTTGATACAGGTTATTGTTAAAATGACAAATTCAGACTGTGCTTTCAATATGGTAATAACCATTTACGAGTTATTTTGCAATATATGAAGGTTTTCTGTTGACATAAATACCTTATGGGGGTATAGTATAGATAGAACAGAAAAGGAAGTGATTCATTTGGATAAATTCTTACGTGATCACCCAAGTAAACCAAGAACACAAGATGAAAAGCAAAAAGTTATTAACCGTTTGAAACGTATCGAAGGTCAAGTTCGCGGCATACAGAAAATGGTGGAAGAGGATCGATATTGTGTCGATATTTTAGTACAAATCAGTGCCATTCAATCCGCATTAAAAAATGTAGGTTTCGCCGTCACTGAAAGACATATCAACCATTGTGTCAGTGATGCGATCAAACAAGGTGAAGGTAAAGAAACGATTGAGGAATTAATGGATGTATTGAAGCAGTTTTCCAAGTAGGGGGGATTGTTATGAGTGATGCAAATCATGCAACATTAGGTATAACAGGAATGACTTGTGCTGCATGTTCCAGTCGTATTGAAAAAGTTTTAAATAAAATGGACGGTGTGGAAGCACAAGTTAATTTAACGACAGAAAAGGCCACCGTAGATTACGATTCAGAGAAAACTTCCATTGAAGATATCACCAAGAAAATTGAAAATGTCGGCTACGGTGTTTTAATGGAAAAAGCAGAACTCGATGTTTTTGGAATGACCTGTGCTGCATGTTCGAGCCGTATTGAAAAGGTTTTGAATAAGCAAGAAGGGGTTCAATTTGCCGCTGTAAACTTAACAACAGAAACCGCGTCTATAGAGTATAACCCCGGACTGGTAGATCTTAAAGCATTGATTGGGAAAATCAAAAATATAGGTTATGATGCAAAACCTAAAGCCGAAGCAGCGGAAAAGCAAACGCATAAAGAAAAAGAACTGCAACATAAGAAGACGAAGCTGATCATTTCGGCTGTATTGGCTGCACCATTAGTATTAACGATGCTCGTTCATTTATTTGGCATGAATTTACCGGCAATATTCATGAATCCATGGTTTCAATTTGTATTGGCAACGCCTGTGCAATTTATCATCGGATGGCAATTTTATGTCGGCGCCTATAAGAACCTCCGTAATGGTGGAGCGAACATGGATGTACTTGTTGCATTAGGTACAAGTGCTGCTTATTTTTATAGTTTATACGAAGCATTGAAGACTATCGGCAAACCGCATCTGTATTTTGAAACAAGTGCTGTGTTGATCACATTGATTTTATTTGGCAAGTATTTGGAAGCAAAAGCGAAAAGCCAGACAACGAATGCACTATCCTCTTTGCTTAATTTACAGGCAAAAGAAGCTCGCATCATAAGAAATGGCGAGGAAGTCATGGTTCCAGTTGATGAAGTTGTCGTTGGTGATCGATTAGTTGTAAAACCTGGGGAGAAAATACCTGTAGACGGCAGGCTTGTAAAGGGAAAAACTTCTGTCGATGAATCAATGATTACAGGGGAATCCATCCCAATTGAAAAGGACGTAGACGCAAGTGTTATTGGTTCGACGATAAACAAAAATGGCTCAATTGAAATGGAAGCAACAAAGGTTGGTAAAGATACTGCCCTTGCATCGATTGTCAAAGTTGTGGAAGAAGCTCAAGGATCGAAAGCGCCAATTCAACGTTTAGCTGACGTCATTTCCGGCTATTTCGTTCCGATCGTTGTAGGGATTGCCATTCTGACATTTATCATCTGGATAGCGTTTGTCCAGCCTGGCCAATTTGAACCTGCATTGGTTGCGGCAATTGCTGTACTTGTTATTGCCTGCCCATGTGCGTTAGGGCTTGCAACGCCAACTTCGATCATGGTAGGAACAGGAAAAGCTGCAGAGAACGGAATTCTTTTTAAAGGTGGAGAACACCTGGAAAGAACCCATCAGTTGAATGCGATTGTTCTTGATAAAACAGGAACCATCACGAAAGGAAAACCGGAAGTAACGGATTTTACGGGTGATGAAGAAGCATTACAATTATTAGCCAGTGCAGAAAAAGGATCAGAACATCCACTTGCAGAAGCGATCGTGGCCTACGCAACGGAGAATAACATCGATTTATTGGATGTGGATGATTTTACTGCTATACCTGGCCATGGTATTGAAGCGAAAATTTCCGGAAAACAAATTTTTGTTGGCAATCGCAAATTGATGAATGACCAGCAAATTGATATTGGTGCTAACGAGGAGAAATTAGTTGCATTTGAAACCAATGGCAAGACAGCGATGTTGATTGCCATTAATGGAAAATATCGCGGAATTGTTGCGGTTGCCGATACCATTAAAGAAACGGCCCCACAAGCAATCAAAGAGTTACAAGAACAAGGTCTGGAAGTAATCATGCTAACAGGTGATAATGAAAGAACAGCCCAAGCTATTGCAAAACAAGTAGGAATCGACCATGTGATTGCGCAGGTATTACCTGAAGAAAAAGCGGATAAAGTCAAAGAAATTCAGGACGAGGACAAAAAGGTAGCAATGGTTGGTGACGGTGTAAACGATGCACCTGCGTTGGTCACTGCAGATATTGGAATTGCCATTGGAACTGGTACAGAAGTGGCCATTGAAGCTGCTGACCTTACGATTCTTGGTGGGGAGCTATTGCTCATACCAAAAGCCATCAAAATCAGTCATGCTACGATTAAAAATATCCGTCAAAATCTCTTCTGGGCTTTCGGCTACAATACAGCAGGAATCCCGGTTGCAGCAATCGGATTCCTTGCACCATGGGTCGCTGGTGCAGCAATGGCACTAAGTTCAGTAAGTGTTGTTTCTAACTCTCTTCGCTTAAAGAGAGTGAAGATATAATTTCCAGACAACTTTAAAGGAGGTGAGAAGGTCATGAAGACAACTTTAAATGTACAAGGCATGTCATGTGATCATTGCAAAGCGTCAGTTGAGGGTGCATTAAATAAATTAGATGGTGTATCAGCAGCTGAGGTTAATTTGGAAGCGGGCAGTGTGGATGTTACCTTTGATGATTCAAAAGTAACTGTTGATGCCATGAAAGAAGCTATTGAAGAGCAAGGCTACGATGTTGTGGCCTAATATAAGCAAGAATGAAAAGCTGGTTTTCCTTTTTGGGAAACCAGCTTTTTACATAAAAAATCATTATTAACCAGTATGTCCCTCTCTATATCTTCTTCCATAATTACTATTTTTTGAGTTTGATGGTCAATTCAGCTGGAATATTTGCATCACTCTTTCGTTTAATCGTTACGTTTAAAGGAACATACAAGCCATTTGTAATGGTGTATGCTCCTTTTTTGAACACCAGATCTGCCTTTTAAGTTGTTACCAATAAGTTCATACCAATTATAAGGGATATGGCAGTCCGGGAAGGGAAAGATAATGACAGCAAGCAACATTAATTGGGAGCGAGATTCTGCTGACTTATAAATAACTAAATAATTTTTTATTACATCCTAAATAATGTAATGCCAGTGAGTTTGGCTTTGAGAAGGAGTTGACACAGGGTAAAATGAAATTTAACAAGAAAAAAATTAATGTTGTCGATATAAAACAAACGAAGAAAAGCGTGTTTGCTACAGGGGTAGGAAACGCTATGGAATGGTTTGACTTTGGTTTATATTCCTATTTGGCAGTTATTATCAGCCAAAACTTTTTTAGTGCAGTTGAGAATAATGAGCTAAAATTGGTCTTCACATTTGCCACATTTGCGATAGCCTTTTTAATGCGCCCATTAGGCGGTATTATATTTGGTAAAGTCGGTGATAAATATGGACGAAAAGTGGTTTTAACCGTCACAATTATTTTAATGGCTTTGTCCACATTACTAATTGGTTTATTACCTACATACGATCAAGTAGGTATATGGGCACCTATCCTCTTATTAATCGCTCGAATTATTCAGGGCTTTTCAACTGGTGGTGAATACGCTGGTGCAATGGTCTATATTGCGGAATCCTCCCCAGATAACAAACGTAATATGCTGGGAAGTGGATTAGAAATTGGTACGCTCACCGGTTATATATTAGCTTCACTACTTGCCAGTGTCCTCTTTATTACATTATCTGATCAACAGATGGCCTCATGGGGGTGGAGAATACCGTTTTTACTCGGCTTACCTCTAGGGTTGGTTGGCTTTTACCTAAGAAGGAGTTTAGGGGAAACGCCGATTTTTGAAAATGAACTCTCCGATGATGACATCGAGGAGGAAAGCTTCCTGTCTATTTTGAAAAACCACAAAAGAGATGTTCTGGTTTGTTTCGTGGCTGTCGCATTCTTTAGTGTGACAAACTACATGTTACTATCATACATGCCTTCTTATTTGGATGAAATTATTGGATTATCCAGCACAGTAGGAACCGTATTGATTACGGTTACAATGATTATCATGGTACCACTTGCTTTCATGTTTGGAAGGCTCAGTGATAACATTGGAAACAAGACTGTTTTCTTAATTGGTTTAGGCGGATTAACCCTGTTATCCATTTTCGCTTTTTATTTATTAAACTTGAATGGTTTAATATTTGTTTCTTTAGGCATTCTCATTTTGGGTGTTCTGCTTTCAACTTATGAAGGTACCATGCCTGGATCGTTGCCAACAATGTTTTACACAGATATACGATATCGAACATTGGCTGTGACCTTTAATGTCTCTGTTTCCATATTTGGCGGGACTACCCCATTGGTTTCAACATGGCTGGTCCACCAAACCGGGAACAACTTAGCCCCTGGTTTTTACCTGACAATCTTCAGTATTATCGGGTTTTTGGTGATTTCATTCCTGTTCAGTAGCACAACAGGAAAATCTCTAAAAGGTTCCTACCCAACAGTGGCCTCCAAGTCCGAGTATAAAGAAGCTGTTGAAAACCCAAAAGATTCATTATGGTGGGAAACAGAAAAGAGGGATGAATAAAGTGAAACTTCATTCAGTGGGGGGGTCTTTCTACCCCGCTGAATCAAGTGAACAAAACGAATTTTAATTAGAACATATACTTTAAGAAGGAAGAGGCTGTTCCAAGGTTAAAAAGTCATAACCAATCGGGACAGCCTCTTTTTTGTGAACGAATGTACTTAAACAAGCGGGCGCAAAATTTTAATCACGCATTGCGCTTGCCTCACGGGAAGTCATTGCACCTTGTCCTTCGCTTATATCTTTCTGAATTTCTTGCTTGACTTTTTTGGCATCGGTTCCGGCAAATCCTGGTTTCGTACTGGAATTTTTTGTGCTTTGTTGATCTTGTTGTTGCATACAAATCCTCCTTCATTTATTGCTTAACAAGCTTATTATTTACAAAAAACAAAAGGTGATACTGATAGAGGATGTTCAAAAAGTCCGGTAGAAATGACATGCCCCTGCAAAAGGGGTATGCCGACGTTGGCGCAAAGCCCGTTTTTAGTCGGCCTTCCTTTGAAAAAGCTCGTTGGCTTGCCGAACTATCCTCCCCAGGGCAGGTTAAACTATGGAATAAAAACCTGTCATTAGCACAATTTAAAGAGGATTCCAGTAATGCATGTAAATGGTGAATGGACAACTTTCAAGGTGAAGGGGGTTGCGATTTTGAAGAATGCCATTACACATATACTTACACACAGACTTGCCATTTTCGGAATATGTATCGCCATATTTTATCAGTTTTTGTTTATTATTTGTTGGCAAACCGGCTTTGGGAGTATCCCGAATAATACCTCACATCTGAAGGTAGCGATCATTAATGAAGATACGGAAATAGGTCCTGCTTTAACCAATGCCCTTGCAAAGCAACTCCCTTTTCGTACTAAAGTTGAACACTCTTTACCTCAAGCAAGGGAGAAATTAGAGCGACGTACTATTCAGATGATTGTTCGTGTTCCGGAAAACTTTACCCAACGTGTTGGAAATCTTCAAGACAAGGCACAAATTGATTTCTTTGTTAATGAATCAAATCCCTTGCTGATCGGAAATACGGTGACACAAACAGCTGCAACAGTGACAGCGAAGATTGACCAACAGTTTGCCACCCATGCTTTGGAAAGGATCATGGGAAAACCAAATATTCCACAAGGACAAATACAAAAACTTGTCCACCAGGCATCACAAAGGGTTATTCCCGATGTTCATAAAATCCATCAAGAAGAGAACATGGGCAATCTCATGGCACCGTTTATGTTGGGGCTGGCGGGCTTTATCGCGGCAATGATTCTGCAATTGAACTTATTTAATGCGTCGAGAATGATTGGCGATGTGGCTAACAAATGGCAGAAGTTTGCTGTAAGAAATGGAATTAACGTTGTGATTGCCATCATTTGCTCCTTTATCGCAAGTGAACTGTTGGTTTTATTTCAAGTGCCGATGGTGAAAGGCTTTTTTGCCATTTGGGGATTCCAATTTCTTGTGATGTTAGCTTTTATCGCTTTAACTCAAATTTTTGTCATCCTTTTCGGTTTGTACGGGTTGTTTTTTAACATCACGATTCTTATTATACAAACCATGTTAGCTGGTGGATCCATACCGCGCGTGGCGTTACCGGATTTTTACTATCACTTGGGGAAAGTCATGCCCATGAAATATTCCGTTGACGGCAGTTTTGATCTTTTGCTCGGCGGAACAACGGTATCAAAGGATATCCTTGCTCTGATAATCATTACAATCATTTGTATCGGCATTTGCGTCCTGTTAACCGCCATCGTGATTAAAGATGAAAAAAAGGATAAACCAGTTCAATATGCAAACAATGAAGAAGAAATCACAGATGTTTTGCCGCCATTTCATGATGGAGATCAAGGAGATGGATCAGATTCATTCAGCGGATCAGAGGGGCATACAGATGATCATGGTACAAAAGAGGAATAAGAGATACTGCATTTCGTCTGCTGATTCAATAAATTTACGTGTTTCTCCAAACCAAACCAGCTATTTTGTTGACAAAGATAATGAATCGATGTATTGTTGTTGCATCAACGTTGTCTAGTCAACAACATTTTGGGAGGATGGATGCCCTTTGAACGCGAATAATCATATGGGTGCTTTAATTCACCATGCAGATTTAACGATTGCAAATTATGTAAGGAAACATTTAAAGCCTTTCAACCTCGCACCGGAGCAAAATTTTATAATGATGATGCTTTGGAAGAAAGATGGAATTTCATCTCATGAACTCGTATCAGAACTCAAAAAGGACAAGGCCAGTATCGCACGTATGATCAATAGCCTGGAAGGAAAAGGGTACATCAAAAAGGTCGAGCACCCTTCTGATAAACGTACCTTTAGGATCCATTTAACGGATGAAGGCAAACGGCTTGCTCATTCAGTCCTGCCAGTTCAACAGAAAATACGTGAAACGATTGCTGCCAATATGACTAAAGAAGAAATGAATGAACTCCAAAGACTAATCACAAAAGTTATTGATAATGTTTTGGAAGCTTAAACAGGAGGAGGGATAGATGATGAGCAGTATGATGAGCCTTGGACTCTTGATTATTCGTCTGGTGATGGGATTAACCTTCGCCGCTCATGGTGCACAAAAGATGTTCGGGTGGTTTAAGGGTACAGGCCTAAAGAAATTTTCTGAAACCCTGGCATCCATGAATGTGAAACCCCCCATGTTGAACGCACTTGTTGTAGCTTCGGCTGAAATAGTGTCCGGACTTTTAATTGCCACTGGGTTATGGATTAGGCTTGGGGCTGTATTAGTGGTGATCACTATGCTGGTTGCCATCATTAAAGTGCATGGTAAAAATGGATATCTGCAAAAGGGTGGTTACGAATATAATCTACACCTTATTGCAATTGCAAGTGGACTCGCATGTATAGGACCGGGTGAATATGTTCTGTTTTTTTGATGGATAAGTATAAAAAATCCTGGCTTCAATGTGTTCATGCCAGGAAAATGCTGAGAGAGTGCGCCTCACGGTTGATTCACAGTGCGATTTGCTTTCCATCCGCTGAGAGAGTGTGCCTCACGGTCGATTCAATGTACGTTTGTTTTGCTTCCTATCTGCCGAGAGAGTGCGTCTGACAGACGATTCAAAGCCCAGCCTGCTTCCTATCTACCAAGAAAGTACATCTCATGATCACCAATTTTCGTTTTGGTTTTCAAGTGGTTCGATGTTGGGCCTTTCATTAATCGCTTCATTTAATGTAAACTGAATTCAAGCAAGTATTTAAACCACTATGGGTAAAAACGATAAGGAGAAACCAAAATGACAAAAGGAATCAGCAACAAAAGGGAGTTGTCACAGGAACAATGTGGAGATTTACTCAGTGTGTTGAAAGCCCGTTTTGAAAAAAATATGCACCGTCACGAAGGTCTTGAATGGGCTAAAATCCAAAAAAAGCTTGAAGTGAATACGGAAAAACTGTGGTCACTCAACGAAATGGAAAGAACTGGCGGAGAACCAGATGTTATTGGTTATGATAAAGGGAAGAGCGAATACATTTTTTATGATTGTTCAGCCGAAAGCCCTAAAGGTCGCAGAAGTGTTTGTTATGACCGTGAAGGACAAGAGTCAAGAAAAAAACATAAACCGGAAAATAATGCTATCGATATGGCAACTGCCATGGGCATCGAACTTTTAACCGTAGAACAATATCGAGCGTTGCAGAAACTTGAAAACTTCGATATGAAAACATCGAGTTGGGTGCAAACACCAGCTGATATTAGAGAACTCGGTGGTGCCCTATTTTGTGATTATCGCTTTGGGCATGTCTTCGTGTATCACAACGGTGCATCCTCTTACTATAGTGCCAGAGGCTTCCGTGGCTCACTGCGGGTTTAAAAAATATTTATATGGTGACGGGAACTGGCTGATTGTTAAGTTCAATCATCTACCTAATGAAAAGGAATCCATTTTGATCAATGTTATTTTCAAAATGGATTCCTTTCATTTATCACAAAATATGGGATTATGGCGTATTTTTCTAAACCTTACAAGGCAGACGTGGGAGCACCAATGGAATTAGGCTTCACATTATTACGGATTGGAGAAACGGTGATTAAGAGAACGATTACTACATTTTCAAGAAAGCGGTTGCCTTTTTGATTGATTATGACTGTTTTTGATGTTATTATAATGTTATTGGAGGGTTGATGCGATGTTAACAGAAGAACGGCATGCATTTATTTTACAAGTGTTAAAGCGGGACGGGATCGTGAAATCACAGGATTTAATGAACCAACTTGAATGTTCCGAGTCAACAATCAGAAGGGATCTTGGACAGTTGGAAGATGCCGGGGAGCTGAAACGCATCCATGGAGGAGCCAAACGAATTTATCAGTTAGATGAGGAATTATCTACTTCTGAAAAATCATTCAAAAACATTCAGGGGAAAAGTGCGATTGGAAAAAAAGCTGCATCGCTTATTCAAGGTAACGATGTCATCTTTATTGATGCCGGTACCACAACACTTGCCATGATTCCCCATTTAAAAGGGAAGTCTATTACAGTTGTGACAAATGGTATTCAGCATGCTTCCCTCCTTGCAGATCAACAAATAGAGACTTTTCTAATTGGGGGAAAGATCAAGCATTCAACAAAGGCTATTATTGGTTCAGTTAGCTTGAATGAATTAAAAAACTATCGCTTTAATCAAGTGTTTTTGGGTATGAATGGAATTGACCCGGAATTCGGCTGCACCACTCCTGACCCTGAGGAAGCAGCGTTAAAGCAACGGGCGCATAAACAAGCTGCTGTCACGTATCTTCTGGCGGATCAATCCAAATGGAATAAAGTCAGTTTTGCAAAAGTATGTGAAATGGAGGAAGTGTCCATTGTAACAGATAAAATACCTGACAATCTGCAATACTATAAAGAAAAAGCAACGATTTTGGAGGCAGAAGGAAAATGATTTATACCATAACGCTGAACCCTTCCATTGATTATGTGATTCAAGTTGATCAGCTGAAGCTTGGCGATTTGAATAAAATGGATGATGAGGCAAAGTTCCCTGGTGGAAAAGGGATCAATGTTTCCCGGGTGCTTGATAGACTTCAATATAAAAATACAGCATTAGGATTTCTCGGTGGATTTACCGGGGAATTTATAGCGGAACAACTACAGCAACAGGCAATCAGCACAGATTTCATTCCTATTAAAGGTGAAACGAGGATCAACATTAAGCTTAAATCGGATAAAGAAACGGAAATCAACAGTCTTGGCCCGGATATACTACCGCAAGAAAGAGAAAAATTACTCCAACAGCTTAAAAAGGTAACAGAAAAAGATACGGTTATTTTATCCGGTAGTGCTCCGCCATCTTTGCCAGGGGATTTTTATGAAAAAATGGTGAAACAAATTGACCATTCAGGAGGGGCATTTGTTATTGATACAACAGGGGATTCCTTGAAATCTGTATTGGCTTATGAACCACTTTTGGTAAAACCAAATCTGGAGGAACTAGGCGAGTTATTTGATGTAACACTTCGTAGCCGGGATGAGGTCATGCACTATGGAAAAAAGTTACTGGATCTGGGAGCTAAACATGTAATTGTGTCCATGGCTGGCGATGGAGCGTTGTTGTTTACAAAAGAGGGTATCTTTCAAGGTTATAGTCCCAAAGGTGAGGTCAAAAATTCAGTGGGCGCGGGAGACTCCATGATTGCTGGATTTACCGGGAAGTATAACGAAACGCAACATGCGCTGGAGGCATTCCGTATGGGCCTGGCAGCAGGTAGTGCCACAGCTTTTTCTGCTGATTTGGCAACAGGTGAGGATATTCAAGCATTACGAAAAGAAATAACCATCACCCGAATTCCATAGGTTGAAAAAAGAAAGGATGAAAACCATGAGAATCATTGATTTACTGAGAAAAGATATCATGATCATGGATTTGAAGGCTCAGGACAAGTCATCTGCAATCGATGAAATGGTGTCCCGTCTTGAGGCGAAACAAGTCGTAAATGATGCCGGGACATTCAAGGAAGAAATTTTAAAACGTGAGGCACAAACATCCACCGGTTTGGGTGATGGGATCGCCATGCCGCATGCAAAGACAGATGCGGTCACCGAACCAACTGTGCTATTTGCGAAAAGCACGAGTGGAGTTGATTATGAAGCACTTGACGGACAGCCATCCTATTTATTTTTTATGATAGCGGTACCGGATGGCGCGAATGATACGCATTTACAAACGTTGGCTGCACTTTCCAGAATGCTGATTGATAAAGATTTTGTGGAACAATTAAAGCAGGCAGCTACACCGGATGAGGTGCATGCTCTATTTCAACGGGAAGAATCAGAACGTGAATCCGAGGAAAACCAGGAGGAAAATGGAAAAGAGGAAACCGAAAAGCCATTTGTTGTGGCCGTCACTGCATGTCCAACAGGAATTGCCCATACTTATATGGCGGAAGACTCACTAAAGAAACAAGCCGATAAAATGGATGTTGCTATTCGTGTTGAGACGAATGGATCGGATGGTACTAAAAACGCCCTGACAAGTGAAGAAATTAAGAAAGCGGTTGGAGTCATCATTGCCGCTGACAAGAATGTGGAAATGGCTCGGTTTGATCGAAAACCTGTACTGGAGAGGCCGGTCAGTGATGGGATTAATAAAGCCGAGGAATTAATTACCAAAGCAGTCAATCAGGATGCACCCATTTTTCATGCAGAAGAGGCAACGGGTGATGAGGACAACGGAGCAAAACAATCCAAATCTGTCTGGAGAAAAATTTATAAAGATTTAATGAACGGTGTTTCCTTCATGCTCCCCTTTGTTGTAGGCGGCGGTATTCTGATGGCCATTTCCTTCTTGTTTGAAGGTTTTCTGGGGGAAGATTCCGAGCTTTTTGTGTTCTTCAATACGGTCGGTGAAAATGCGTTCAATTTCCTGATCCCGATTCTCGCTGGTTTCATTGCCATGAGTATTGCGGATAGACCCGGTTTGATGCCTGGTCTGGTTGCCGGCTTGATGGCAGTTAATAGTGATGCCGGTTTTCTGGGCGGACTGGTTGGTGGTTTTCTAGCTGGTTATCTTGTTGTTTTTGTAAAATGGTTGTTCCGTAACATACCAAAGTCACTAAATGGTTTGAAATCCATTTTGCTCTATCCTATAGCGGGACTACTTTTAATTGGATTATCCATGTATTTTGTTATTGGCTCGGTATTTTCGATGATTAACACGGCAATGATGACCTTCCTTGAGAATCTTGGTACTGGAAATGCAGTGCTGGTAGGTGCGCTGCTTGGCGGTATGATGGCGATTGATATGGGGGGACCGTTCAACAAGGCAGCTTATACTTTTTCGATTGGCTTGTTTTCCGATACCGGAGACGGCAGTTTGATGGCCGCAGTGATGATCGGCGGGATGGTTCCTCCGATTGCGATTGCTTTAGCAAGTACCTTCTTTAAAAATAAATTTACGGAAGAAGAGCGGCAATCAGGTCTGACCAACTATATCATGGGATTGACCTTCATTACGGAAGGTGCGATTCCATTTGCAGCAGCCGACCCGGTTCGCGTGATTGGTTCATCGGTAATTGGTGCGGCGATTGCAGGTGGTTTGACACAACTTTGGGCGATTTCGGTACCAGCTCCCCATGGTGGTGTTTTCGTTATTGGACTAACCGGTTTGATGCCTGCCCTGTACTTCCTGCTGGCGCTTCTCATCGGATCCGTCATATCCGGTCTCGTACTTGGACTATGGAAGAAACCCAAAGTTTGATGGGATAAATGATACTTTAAAAACACTTCATTCTATTAGGACCGTTTTGAAAAAGATGAATCGTTAATTTATAAAAATTACGCCGTTTTACCCTCTTTGGATATGGTTATCCGAGGAGGGTTTTTAATTTCCAGGGAAAAAGAGCAATTGATCAAGCGAATACATCCTGCAAGTCTGCTTCCAATCCTTCAAATAAATCGGAATGAACCGCTTGGTGGGCAATTTTTGAGTACGTTTTGTTATTTACAATTTCATTATTCTCCAGAGCGTAAATCAAAATATGTTCATTAATAGGGTCAACAATCCAGTATTCTTTGACATTACATTGTTTATATAACTCAAGCTTCTTCAGCATATCTTTACTTCTCGTGGAAGGCGATAATACTTCGACCACCAGGGTTGGCGTCCCTTTATATTTGTCTTTCTCATTCAAATTATCCTTGTCGCAAATGACCACAATATCCGGTTGGACCACACAGATGTTGTTTTCCTCCTTAAAGAAAGTCACATCAAACGGGGATGTAAGCGGTACACACGTTTTCCCTTTAAACCAATTATAAAATGTACCATGAAGTTCGCTAACTACATGTTGATGCTTGTAAGTAGGAGAGGTAAGGTTGTAGATAACACCATCAATTAATTCAAACCGTTGTTCCGATTTCTCCGTTAATTCCAGAAATTCTTCATAAGTCATCCAACCGCTTGAAGATTGATATTCTGGTTGTTCTTCCCTGATCGAATCTGTGTCATGACAAGGCACAATTGTTGCAGCATCTTTTCCGCTTTTCGTTACAATGATTTCTTCGTTAGCTTCCACGTACTTCAAGTATTTTCCGAAGTTATTTTGGATTTTAGTTGAAGGCACTCTCATTTTCGACACATCCTTTTATTAGCTAATTAACTTATACTATACATGGTATTAGCTAATAGTTCAAATGAAATTTATAAAAATAGCTAATTTGCCTTTTTTGAGATGACATCAATGTTTGACTATATCAATATTAAAAAAAGCAAAAAGTTAAGTTATATTCGCCTGTTGAATCCTATTCCAATGCTGATATACAATTGGTTTATTAAACATCTTTTTAATTAAAAATTGATGGAGGTAGGATAATTGCCGATGCAAAATGGTTCAAATCCAATACCTAAAAGTGATGAAGATCTTCAGAAGGTCACGGTTGGAGAGCGTAAACCTCACAATGCACCTATCACTCTAATAAAGTATGATCCGCGCTGGCCAGGGCTATTTGATCGGGAGGCAACTCGGATTCACTCCGTACTTGGTGACAAGGCACTGCAAGTAGAGCATGTTGGGTCAACTTCAGTGCCGGGATTATGTGCCAAGCCAATCATTGATATTCTACTGATTGTAGCGGATGCTGCCGATGAGATGGCCTATGTCCCGGACTTTGAAAGGGCTGGCTACACACTACGTATTAGGGAACCCGAATGGTTTGAGCACCGTATGTTCAAGGGGCCTGATACAGACATCAATCTACACGTGTTCAGCAAAGGGGCATCCGAAGCCGGCCGAATGTTACGCTTTCGTGATTGGCTACGTACCAACGATGCTGATCGGAGCAAATACGCGCGTGTTAAGTGCACTCTGGCTCAGCACGAGTGGCGACATGTGCAACACTATGCAGATGCCAAAAACGCGATAGTCCAGGAAATTATGGAGCGAGCAAACGCAGCCGAATAGAACGAATAATAAGTACGAAAACGTGGTTATGGAAAACAGCAGATTACCAATGTTTAAAATGCCTGAAGCATAATTTAATAGTATATATACATTGTCACCAAATGCCTGTATTGACAAGCTATTCAGAAATATATATGATTTAAATAAATCCATTATTCAGGCGATTTGGGCACAGTTAAAGTGTTAACGGTTTCAAAATGGATTGTAAACAGGGAAAAACATTTCATTAAGGAGGAGATGCATTTGCGTACAGATGTTGGAGGGATTCATGACATTATCAATGGTCACTAGCGTTGCATTAAAACCATTTCTGAAAGTCAATCATCTTGATTAGCTACCCGACTTAATCGGGTGAATATTCTGTCATATATTCCTTCTATAAAATTAAAAAAGAACAACGAGGGTTTAAAGGTAGCCCTTCATCCATTTTTTGAATTTTATATACTATTTAAATGAGTGGATCATAAACCAAGTTATCTAAATGAAAAATCTCTCCTAATTCATATTGTGCTAGGGTTTCTTCAAAGATTCGTTCGTGTTCTTGCCGCCGTCGTCCTCTAGATGTGCCTTCAGGTGGTTTAAACACTTCGGAAATAAAATTCGTCATTGATTTATCCCAGCAATCACGAATCCAGTGAAGCATCTCTAGTAGTGTGCCTTTATAGCTTATTCTGTTCTTCATAAGCAGTGTTAAACAGTACGTGATCATCGCTAGATAGAGCTGATTGTATACGGCATTTTCACTTTTTCCATACAACTTTTTGATTACAAGGTGTTGCTTTACCCATTTGAAAAATAATTCAATTTGCCAACGATTTCGGTAAAGGTCGCTTATTTCCTGTGCACTCACCTTTGCATCATTACACACGATTCTAATTTGATTCCCTTCACTATCTCGGGTCTCTACTAATTGCAGTTCATGCTTCATGTTTCCAATCTTTATAATCGCATGTCGAGTGATTGGAGAAGTATCGTCAACCGGCATTTCCTCGATGACATGCACAACAGTATTTGATTTAATTCGTGTCACAAAACGAATACCAGCTTTCGAGTAGGCTTCAAACTTTTCAAAGTTGAAATAGCCACGGTCGAACACATGCAGCACATTTTTATCCGCTACAATCAATGCGTCCAGCTGTGTTTCATCCGCAGGTCTTGCCGGAGTAAGATTTACTTTATTTGGGTAAGAAATGCCATCGCAAAAGGAAATGGAAGTATGCATCTTCACTCCAGATTTTGTTTCTCGAAAATCTGCCCATTCATATTGACTGAGGCACATGGATATGGTTGATGAATCAATCAAATGAAGCTTACCAAGTTCTTTACTTACCATTCTTGGTCCAAGTATATGGTGCAACTTCTGAATTAAATGATGTAGAATCACTTCAAAAATTTCATGTGGGATACTTCTGTTTTTTCGAGAAAGCTGTGACTTACTAATATTTTCAATACCTACTAGCCTTTGAACTGTTTTCTTGCGTTTAATCGTATTGCTTATTCGTTTTAAACTATCTAAGTTTTTCAGTTGTGCATAGATAAAAGCATTGGTAAACGTTAGTAGATCAAGCTTTTTAACATACTTATCAAGTTCTGCGTGATCGACCATTTTTTGGGTTACTTTTGAATCTAATGGATGAATGTATTCCTTGAATACAGTTTTTATGGTATGATTGTCCATGAGTTCTCCTTATAATTTGGGATTTGGACAGGACTACCATTCCCTTATTATAAGGTTTTTTTATAGACTTTTGTAGTGAAAACTCCCATTATTCCTAATGTTCCAACTAAATATTTTTCTTGATATTTGTAGAAAAACTTTATGCAACGCTAGTGATCAATGGTAGTGAGATTGTCTATCCAGATAAGGCGAGGCAGGAGTTAACTGAAATTGGTAGCAGTGAAGCGTTCCAAGCATTACTAAAAAGATCGCAGGAAGATCCTGAGGCATTTTGGAATAACGTTGCCCAAGAACTACACTGGTTAAAACCATGGAAAAAAACGATTAGTGGGAGTTTGCCAGACTTTGAGTTTTTTCAAGGGGGCATCAGTAATCCTTGCTACAACTTATTAGATCGGCATATCGCAAACGGGGCGGGTAATAGAACCGCGTTAATTTGGGAAGGAGAAGATGGAGAAACAAGTTTTTACACTTATCAAATGCTACTTATGGAAGTAAATCGTTTTTCCAACATTCTTCAGTCTTTGGGAGTGAAGAAGGGCGATCCTGTTGCTATTTATCTCCCAAATCTTGCGGAATCGTTTATTGCTATTCTTGCTTGTTTTCGATTAGGGGCCGTTTATAGTACAATCTTCTCCGGTTTTTCCGAACAATCCTTAAAGGATCGACTGTCCAGTTATGAGCCGAAAGTGGTTGTTACCGCTGATGCAAGTTTACGGCGTGGTAAAGTAATTCCACTTAAGGAAAAGGTTGATCATGTCATTGATGATATTTCCAGTGTAGAAGCGGTTATTGTTGTAGATCGTCTAGGCACGAAACCGTCTATGGAAAAAGGAAGAGATGTTTGGTGGCATGAGGAACGGCAAAAGGCAGCTATTCATTTTGAGCCTGTTCCCATTGAGGCAAATGAGCCAGGTATTGTTTTCTATACAAGTGGGACAACAGGTAAACCTAAAGGGGTTGTCCATGCTGGTATGGCTTTTGTCGTTCAAAATTATGTATATGCCAAATATCATATGGATCATCATCCGGATGACGTTTTTTGGTGTACAGCTGATGTAGGTTGGCTTACGATGCACATCTGGGGAGTTGTTGGCTCCTTGGCAAACGGAGTTACGACGGTTGTTTATGAAGGCGCCCTCAATTATCCAGAGCAGGATCGCTTTTATCAAATCATCGAAAAATATCGGGTGAACAAGTTATTTACCGCTCCAACTGCATTACGTATGCTTCGAAGTCTCGGAGAAAAGTCGCTTCAGCGGTATGATCTTTCTTGTCTTGATGTTGTTTCGTTGGTTGGAGAACCGTTTGATCCGGAAACATGGCTTTGGACGAAAGATGTATTGGGTGGAGGTAATATTTGTGTCAATAATACATGGGGACAAACGGAGACGGCAGGATGTCCTTTGGCTGGTGCTGCTTGGCTCACACCTATGAAGCCAGGCTCAGCAGGTGTTCAATTTTTGGGTGCGGATGTGGGCATTGTTGATGATGATGGAAACCCCGTTCCCAAGGGTACGTTAGGGAACCTGGTTATCCGAAAACCATTCCCGATGCTGTGCCGAACACTATGGAAAGAACCTGAGAGATATTATCAAAAATATTACAGCCAGGTGGAAGGAAGCTATTATGCTAGTGATCATGCTTTAGAGGATGAAGATGGGTATTTTTGGGTAGTGGGACGTTCTGATGATGCATTCAATGTCTCGGGTCATCGTTTAAGCACCATGGAATTGGAGAATGCCGTACTGGAATGTGCCGCCATTTCTGAAGTAGCGGTTATCGGCGCCCCGGATGAAATCAAGGGTGAAGTTCCTGTCGTTTTTGCAACCCTGGCAAATGGATTCACGGCCAATAATGATTTGAAAAAACAAATTGAAGAAAGTATCGTAGGTGGAATTGGTCAGTTCGCCCGCCCTCAACAGATCTTCTTTGTTAAGGCTATGCCCAAAACAGTCAGCGGAAAGATTATGCGGCGACTCCTAAAAGAAGTTCTGACAAGCGGGAATGTCACCAGTGATGTGACAGGACTGGAGGACCCTACAGTTATCAACCATATTGGAGAAGTGGTTTCAGCACAAATGGGTTCGAAAATATAATAATAGTATGCAGCCAGGAAATATCAATTTAACAAGAAAACAGGCTGCTGAGGATATATGAATCAGTGGCCACATTGTTATTTACGGTTACTCGTTTTTTAAAGGAGAAATAGGCTATGAACCTGAAGATTTTCACGTATAGAAAGTAGTTCAATAGTTTAGATTTCAAATTTGACAACGCTAATATGTTTTTTCATTCCGAGGAGGAGTGCAGGTTGAATTTAAAAGTTGGAGATAACATCAGGTTTGAACGGACATTCACAAAAGATGATGTTGAATTGTTTACAAAAGTATCCCGGGATGAGGGTAATCACCATACCAACCCTGATGAACAGGGAAGATTTGTTATTCAAGGGTTGTTGACCGCCACATTACCAACAAAAATTGGCGGAGATAACAATGTACTGGCTCGTACAATGAATTTTGAGTTTTTGAGACCAGTTTTCACAGGGGACACAATAACATGTGAAGTAACGATCGAGGAGCTGGAAAAGCAAGATAATAATCGGACATCGATTGTGGCATCTTTCTTGTGCACAAATCAGAAGGAGAAACAAGTGTTGCAGGGAAACTTCGCTGGCGTAATATTATAGGCTTATAAAGGATAACTGTTGAATTTTTTGTTGGCTTGCTTTTCCGCCCCTCATGTATCCAGGATAAGTATCTCCCGCCACCCGCTCACGTCCTTGACCAACGCAAAAGTTAGTGCCTCCTGTACAAGCCTTGTGTTTAAAGCTATTCCGCCACGAACTTCAATGCGCGGGATGCCTGGGATGCTAGCCGACCTTGGTTTTTCCTTTAAATTATCACAAGTATTAAAAGTAAAGGTGGATGAGTTGTTTCATTATGGATAAATTTAATACGGATTATTTAATTAAGATGAAGGATATTGTTAGAGAAGGAAACCTTATTCTGCATCAAGCCACACAAGAAGTAAAAGTGCCACCCTCCAAAGAAGATCGGGAAACACTAATTTGCATGATGAACTTCTTGAAAAGTAGCCAGGACCCGAATCTTGCCAAAAAATATAAATTACGTGCAGGTGTAGGTTTATCAGCAAATCAGATTGGTTTGAACAAGCGTATGTTTGCAGCATATTTAACAGACGAAAAAGGTAGAGAACACGAATATACCCT
This sequence comes from Lentibacillus daqui, assembly GCF_027186265.1. Lineage (NCBI taxonomy): Bacteria > Bacillati > Bacillota > Bacilli > Caryophanales > Bacillaceae > Lentibacillus > Lentibacillus daqui. The sequence goes on from NZ_CP114176.1 coordinate 249,738, forward strand.
TATCAATCCGAAAATAATCAGTCATTCTGTATCCATGATTTATTTGCCGCAAAGCGAAGGATGTCTTTCTGTTGACCGGAATATACAAGGGTTTGTTCCAAGATATGAACGGGTTAAAGTAAAAGGGTTTAACCTATCAGGGGAAGAAATAGTATTGAAACTTAGCGGATACCCTTCCATTGTGATTCAACATGAAATAGACCATCTAAATGGAATTATGTTTTACGACCGGATAAATAAAGAAAATCCGTTCAAAGTACCTGAGGGCAGCAAGAGTTTGTACTGAAATTTAAACTCACTGATTATAAAGATAGGAAAAGATGTTGAAAGCCCTAATACAAGTTATAACGGAGTATAATTAACTTTCATGCATGTGTAAGATAACCGAGAATGCTGAGATTTCAAGACCTTATTGGTTGACAAAATAATTTAATTGTGCTATAATTTACAATTTAAACACTCTTGTGTATAATAAGATTCTCCTGGCCAGGGGAATCTTATTTTTGATTATGCGGAGGGTAATTGTATGAAGCAGAATGAGTCAAGTTTAACTTCCTTAATATCGGCTTTTGGCCGAGCATATCACAGTAAGTATGACACACCAAAAATTTTCGATGATTTTATTGCAAAAGATTTAATTTCTGAACAAGAGTTTCATGATATCAGCGAGAACATGATGCAAGGCATACAGTTTTTCAACAAAGATATAGCGGAAAGGTTTAAAAATAACCCGGAAGAAATTTTAAAATGGATTACGCAAGTCCAGCTTTCTCCAATAGCCTTGGCACGTGCTGCATATTGCGAAAAAGTATTACTTCATGAAATTAGCTTAGGGGTAAAACAGTATGTCATACTTGGAGCCGGGTTAGATACGTTTTGTTTCCGTCACCCGGAATTGGAAAGCAGCATAGAAATATTTGAAATTGATTATGCAGCTACACAAGAATTTAAAAAGAAAAGACTTGATAATGTGGGTTTTGAAATACCAAGTAACCTCCATTTTATTCCCATGGACTTCACCCAGGCGTTTTCTTATCAAAGTCTAACGGATCAAGGCTTTAAAAACAAAAAATCCTTCTTTAGTTTATTGGGTGTTTCGTATTATTTAACGAAAGAGGAAAATTCAATTTTGATCAATCGTTTGTTTAACCAAATACCAGCAGGAAGTTCGATCGTTTTTGATTATGCGGATGAAGAACTCTTTAAAAAAAAGGGATTATCCAATCGAGTTGAAAACATGGTCAAAATGGCTGCAGCAAGTGGCGAACCAATGAAGTCGTGTTTCACTTACAATGAAATCGAAGCAATGTTGGAAAATGCGGGTTTGCTAATTTATGAGCATTTATCGCCGGCTAAGATAAATGAACAATTCTTTCGTAACCGGAAAGATTACTTATCCGCATATGAAACGGTTCATTATATCCATGCTGTAAAAGAATAAAGAATAATAAATTACACATTTGCCGCTCAATGCTCCAGGTCATTGGGCGGTTTCTAATTACCCGAATTAGTTCGTTAATCTTATTTCCTTTCTATTTTATTTTTGCGGAATGATAGGTGTATAATGTTAGCGGCGTTTTTTAAATATAGCAAACTGTACATATATATAGAGAGGGGATCAAAAAATTAAAATGAAGTAAATTGGGGATGTTAATAATATGAACTACATAAGCGAATGAACACGTGTTAGCAAAAAGAAAAACAGTGTGGAAAGAGGAAAAAAATGAGTACAGAAACAGAACAAAAAGGAAACAGCAGAGTAAAACAGGTATCACAGGCAATTATAGTTATTATTGGTGCATTCATAGCAGCATATGGATTAGAGTCGATATTAATTCCAAACAGTGTATCAGACGGTGGTGTGACAGGCCTGAGTATCGTTGGGTCACAATTAACGGGAATACCGCTTGGAATACTAATTGCAGTATTAAATATCCCCTTTATATTTTTGGGATATAAACAAATCGGGAGAAGTTTTGCTATCTATTCTGTTATCGGTATTGCATCGCTCGGATTTGGGACGAGCATTATGCATCATATACCAACCATTATTCAAGGAGATACATTGTTGGTAACCGTTATTGGTGGTATTGTCATTGGTTTTGGTATGGGATTGGCATTACGAAATGGCGGTGCTTTGGATGGAATTGATATGTTGGCGGTATTACTTTCCCGCAAATTGCCTTTTGGAACCAGTGATCTCATTTTATTCTTAAATTTGTTTGTTTTTATTATTGTTTCCACAGTCTTCGGTCTTCGCGGAGCTTTCTTATCAGGAATTGCTTATTTTATTGCATCTAAGGTGATTCATACCGTTGAAGAAGGTTTAAGTGGTTCCAAAACCTATAAAATAATTACAACTAAACCCGAAGCAATGGTAGAAACTATACGTGATCGCTTGGGCCGTAGTGCAACATATAATTTGGTTAAAGGCGGTTATTCAAATGAACGATTCAAAGAAATTACTTGTGTCATTAACCGTTTAGAAGACAGTAAAATGAAGGAAATTATTTATAAAATTGACAGATACGCCTTTGTTACTGTATATGATGTGGCTGAAGTGAAGGGCGGCAACTTCAAGAAGCAAGATATTCATTAGTATTTTCCTAACCCGCCAATTTGGGAATCGCCGATAAAAGTGTGAAAATCGCCGTAAAATAGGATGAAATCGCCGAATGATAACTCAAAAACGCCGTATAATGTTCAAAAATCGCCGTAAAAAAGTACAAAACCGCTGATACTGTGTGGAGTAGTTGTTGAAAGAATTTAAAAACAATCTATGGATGAAAAAAGGTGTTTTTGAACTGTACAATGATGGTGTTGAATAATGGTTTATTTGCGCAACGGGTACTTGTCCGTTGCGCATCAGTGTCTAGCTTTGAACAATTTTATCCTTACATTCTTGCAATGGATGCTTTTACCAAATTCAAAAACTTTTCTCTGACTAAAGCTGCTACTTCTATTACTTCATCATGGCTAAGCGGTTGATCCAAAATCCCGCATGCCATATTGGTTAGACAGGAAATACCAACTACTTTCATGTTTCCATGTGCAGCTACAAGTGCCTCTGGTACAGTTGACATCCCAACGGCATCTGCGCCTAAAGTACGAATCATACGGACCTCTGCTGGGGTTTCATAGGCGGGGCCAGTCCACCATGCGTATACACCTTGCTGCATTTTTGTTCCTTGTTCTTCCGCTACTTCTAATACAATATTACGCAATTCCTTGTTGTAAACCTCGGAAAGATCGGGGAAACGTGGACCCAGTTCATCGTTATTTGGTCCAATTAACGGATTGTTTGCAACAAGATTTAAGTGATCAGTAATTACCATTAAATCCCCAGGTTCAAATGAGGTGTTTACGGCACCACATGCATTGGTGATCATTAATTTTTCGACACCGAGTGCTTTCATTAATCTAACCGGGAATGTAACCTGGTCCAATGACACGCCTTCGTAATAATGGAATCTGCCTTTCATGGCTACAATATTCTTTCCGTTCAAGTTCCCAATAACTAATTCATTTGCATGGCCGATCGCATTGGATTGAGCAAAATGAGGTATCTCGTTATAAGGGATTCTGACTGCATCTGTTATTTCATCGGCTAGCGCGCCTAAACCGGAACCTAGGATAATTCCAATTGTAGGTACGATTTCTGTCTTACTTGTTACATAGTCCTTTGCTTCTAAAATATGCTTTATATTATGCATTTGTATCCTCCTGACTCTACATACACTTCTAATTATACGATAAGTATGACTGATGTGACTGATTTTGTAAATATAATATTTTTACCACGCGTTGCGTTAATACAGCAGGATAACTGCATCAATATAGTAAGGATAATCCTTTCCGAAAAATTCAGCAGGGGAGTGCAGGCTTATTACACTACGCTCCTCCTGATGCGTTTTCACTATTATTCTCTCCGTTTTGATCGACGAACAAACTTGTAGTTATAACGATGGGTTTTGACGATTAACTGAAGTGTTTCCTTTAAGAAATCAACAGCTTTTCCGGCATAGGGTCCTTTATTGAGCATAATGCAATCAAATGAACTGCCAAACATCACGTCCGCTAATTCCGACCGTGCTGGCACACCTTTTTTTGCAAGTGTATCTAATACTTGTGTAGCTAGAATTACGGGGACATGAGCTGCCTGACACATTGCCAGCATTTCATGTTGAATGATAGATAACTTTTCAAACCCGACTTCATTAGCCAAATCCCCTCTGGCTATCATGACCGCAAACTTTGGGAAATGTAACCCTTCCAATAATATCTTTGAGAAGTTATTCACAGCATCTCTTGTTTCAATTTTAGCTACAATTGTCAAGTTGGCTATTTTATTTTTTGGGATCATCAGCCGTAAATAAGCGAGATCATCTGCAGTATGGACAAAGGATGCCCCCAAAAGATCAGCATACTTGTGAATAAATTGCAAATCGTACATATCCTTGCTGGTAAAAGCGGGTAATTTCATTGCGGTTTCCGGTAAGTTAATCCCTTTATCTTCTTTTATTTTTTTTGGCGTATCAGGATAGATAACTTTTGCGATAATAAAGTTAACATCTACGTGTTCAATGATTCCATGTATTTTCCCGTCATCAATATAAATACTTTCTCCGACTTTGACATTGGCAAATGCATCAGGAAGGGTAATGGATATTTCAGCTGGGTTGTTAATAGTGGCTGCTTGCCCCTCCATATAATTAGATAAATGTATTTTTAATCGGTCACCGTTTTTAACGAAAATATCAACAGGGCTGCTTGCCAGTTTCCCTATATGATAAACATTGTGGGAAGGTGCGTGACATAATGCAGTTCCTTCCCCGATATAACAGGTTTTGCTGATGGTAACGATATAACCATTGGGATGGATGCCTGAAACAGTGAACTTTCTTTTTTTCATACGGGCATCCCTGAATTGAAGTGTGTCTCCCACCAAAAATAATGGCGAATTTTCTTTTACAATTAATGGAATAATAAAATCAAACCCGTTTTGTTTTAAATCTTTAAAGTCTTCTCGTGTTACAAGAATTCCCGTTTTAACATTTAATGGAGCTCCATAGCGGTCTTTATTCACTTTTATTTTTAAAGGATATGTGGTTCGTTGTATTTTACCAACCCTTATTTTTGGACCCGACAAATCCATATAGATTTTGCAAGGGGGGATAGTGGTTCCATTTGCTTGTAATTGTTCTTCCATCCATCGAATAGATTGTACCAACCTTTGCCATTCTTCCCAGGTACCATAGGCGCAATTAATTCTGGCAATTGTCATACCCCGGGACAAAAAATCCTTTATTGATTCTTCCGGGGTATTTAGATCCAGTGTTACCATCACTTCAGGTGTATCACTTTGGCGAGTATTTAATATGGAATTTTTCCGTTTGATCGCTTCATGATATTGGTTCATGGGAGCTGGTCGGAGTTTCGCACCAATTCCCAGATTCATACAGGTTTTATGTAATCCTTCGCGTATATGATCGGTATAAGTTAGCACTAATCCATTGGCTCTTAAATAATCCAGCATGAATGGTTCCACGTTATTTTGAAGTTCGATGAAAGCAATCAAGTTTTTGGCACTGAACCGCTGATGAGGAGTCGGGTAATTGGATACGCTGGATTGCTTTAGAAGAATTTGCTCGTATAGTTGCAAAAGCTTTTTTGCTGTGGGATTCATTGACAACATCGATCACCCCTATAAAGTGAAAATGCGTGACAAATTTACTTTATCCGTTACATACCTAATTATTAAGTTATTCATCGCACAACATAAATATCACCATGAACATTGCAAAAAACAAAAATCCATTTTGAACAAACTTTTTTCAAAATGGATTTTTGTTTATTAGCTTTTTGTGCGTTCATTAAATTAAAGGATCAAATTGACGCGAAGACCGCTGGTTCATCCGGTTTTGATAGCGTTGATCCATATCCCTCCTCGGTGAATATTCCTCATCGTTATACTCTGAATAGTTCTTCTTCCCCGATGACTTATATCTGATTTGAAATTCTTCTTCAAATTCAGGTATCTCCTGCCCCGGGGTTGACTGTCTCATGCCTGATATCCATGTTTCAAATTTATTAGTGCCTCTGTTGTTGATTCTGCATAGATCTTCAAGGGAATCTGTCAATTCCGTTAAACAATCCAGTCCGTTCTTTAAAAGAATCCCCTTTTTTTTAGCTTTTTCCAGCGTGTGTTCCAGTCTGTAGGAATTCCCCTGGAAACGAAATTCAATGACGCAGCTGGTACGATCCCAGTTGAAATTATAATCTTCAATTTTTAAATGCTTCATCACCCTAGTCAGCTTTTTTTCCGAGGCACTTTGGTCATTGCGTGGCATCCACTTTAAGAGAATCTCCTTAAACATACGATTCACCTTCCTAAGTTGTTGTTTTGGTTTTAAACGGATTATCCTTATACTATTGTTTTCTACAATGTAAGCAAAATTCCTCTATTAATCGTTTTGCAATTATCGACAATTTTCACAAAATGGGTATGTAAAGCGTACTGGGAAATTCTCATGGATTTGGTTTAACCTTATTGTTTGATTTGCTATTTGAAAAACATATGCTATAATTATCTCAATTACTACACATGTAGTTAACACAAAATACTACACTTGTAATAATTGAGATAAAGGAAAAATGAGGTGAAGCGTTTGAGAAGCAGAATCGAAGACAAAAAGAAGAGAATTAACCCCTTTATTATTGTAGCCATTATTGTTTTAACAGGGATAGGCGGCTTTGGCCTATTTCAATTATTACATAAAAATGATAGCAACCAAGTTCAGGAAGTGGCAGATATATTTATTCAAATATTGGAGAACAAAAACTATGATAAATTAGGTGGTGTACTTGAAGAAAAATCATATACTGCATTGGATTATACCTTGGATGAAGTAATAGACAAATATAAAGACATATTTAACGGAATCAATATTAATCAAATACATGCTTCCAAAATTAAATTAGAAAAAATAAACAACCATGAACAAGAGCTCTCTTATCAATTAAGCTTGACAACCCCTTTGGGAACAATAAAGAATGTGAAATATCATGCAAAAATTATTAAAACGGATGGTAATTATTTACTCAACTTTCGCAGCCCAAACTAGGCAGGTATACCTTGATATAGTTAGGTAATCCCGCAAACCAATACTGTAGTTGACTTTTGATTAACTTTTTGAATTTCTTGTTCGTTTTATTCAAAGCATCTTCAAGAAGCTCGATTAGTTGTTGTAATGCAACTGCCCAATCCAGTTCATTTACTTCGTCACAAAGTTCATAAAACATCCCGCCAAGTGTGCGGTCATCTGTACTACAGCGGTTTTGCCAAGACAAAAGGATATATCTTGAAAAGACAATCGTCGTGTGGCTGATTAGTGAATCATAGGATCTACCTTGAAATTCCTTTTGTAATTTCAACAGAGATTTTGTCGCCTTGAAAAAGACTTCAATGTCCCAGCGCATTCCGTAAATTCGAATAATCTCTGTTTCTGTTAACGTACAATCCGTACTTAAGATAGCTAACCATTCACTTCTTTTATTGCGATTTCGAACGAATACAACTTTTACTGGTACTCCGTTTGCCATCGTTGTATGAATAGAGCGCAAGATACTTTTGTTTCCCGATGCTGGTTTCGCTAGACGATAAAGTTCTTTTAAATTAACCCGTTTTTCATCAACTAAATAACGTTGATTGGTAGCTTTCACCATACCAATCACGTCTATACCTTGTTCCACAATCGATTGAATCAGTGGCTGCTGGGTAAACCAACTATCCATTAACACATAAGATGCGTCTATTCCTGCAGAAAGTGCCCGTGAAATCATAGATGGTAGTTGTTCTGGAGCTGTTTGTAGGGCTTCTTCCCGTCTTTTATAACCAGAAGTGCGTTTGTCTACTTTATTCGAAATATCATTGATTTTTGACTTCTTTGAGCTTAATAAGGAGAAGTCGACTGGCATGAAAGTGGCACCATCCGACCAACCAAGCGTAAGCATACGAAAACCTTTGTAAAAACGCATTTTTTGAGATGCGTGATCAAAACAGCGAGCCAGTAATTCTACTTTCTTACTCCGGTTCCGTTCATAGGCAGAGTCATCAACGATTAACACTTTTGGACGATCATTTTTGGTCAACCGACTTACTTTAGAAATGGTTGAAGCACTTAGTGAAAGTAAAAAACGGCGCCAATTATACTTGGAATAGTTTAAAAAGCGATAGATGGTGTCTTTCCCTGGCAGACTTTCTGATTTTTTGCTTTCAAGCAATCGAAACCAATTTTTCTGTTCGAAAATCAAACAAAATAGGAGCTGAAATAAATAAGCACAAGAAAACCCAAATCCTTTGGTGATACCGGCTTTCCGCAAATGTTTAAGCATCTCTAATTCATTAAAACCAGATTTTAATTCGGTTGGCATTTGATTATTTTGGTCATTATTCGCTATCATAGTAGGAGGCACCTCTTCTATTTGGGAGTTTTTTTCTAGACAATTAAACTATACCAAAAGTGGAGGTGTTTTTCTTTTTTATAGTAGGCAGATGTCAAGGTCCATAATGAATTTCCAAAAGTACTTTACCAGATAAAGGTTAGATGTCATTTTTACTCTGCGAAAGTTGAGTTATTTAGTGAAATGGGAGCCATCGTTAATCTTCCCTGGGATGGAAGGTAAAGATAAAGTGGCCTTTCATGATTGGAAACCGGAACGAGGGGAGATTAAAGACCATCATGGCCATGGATTGGCAATAAACCAAGATTTTAAATGGGTTGGAATCGTACCGAAAGATTTATCTCAAGGCAATGAAAGAGAAAATCGTCTGCAAGAAATTAGTCAAACTTTTGATATATCAATAGATGAGATAAATGAGAAATTAGATCAAAGCTGGGTGAAGGATGATTTATTCATTCCTCTTAAAATAATTGAATCCGACCAAGCAGAAAAAGTGCCCGGAGTTTCCTATCAAAATACAAAGCAGCGCTATTATCCTTTGAAGGAAGCAGCGGCTAATTTAATTGGATATGTAGGAAAAGTAACCAAGGAAGACTTGGATAAAAACCCAACATTGGCTGAAGGGGACATGATTGGAAAATCCGGACTGGAAAAAGCTTTTGATAAGAAGTTACGCGGTAAAAGCGGAGGAGAAATACTTATTGTCGATGAGCAAGGGAATGAAAAAAAGGAAATTCAAAAGGTAGAAAAAGAAGACGGGAAAGATGTTCAGCTAACAATAGATAGGTATATCCAAAAGAAGGCGTTTAAACATCTAAAGGGAAAAGCCGGTTCTACCGTCGTAATGAATCCGAAAGAAGGAGGTCTGTATGCTCTGGTCAGTTCTCCTGCCTATGATCCAAATAAAATGGTTCAGGGCGTATCCCAACAAGAATATGATAAATACGCCAATGATAAAGACAAGCCGTTTATTTCAAGATTTGCTGCAGGTTATGCACCTGGATCGACATTTAAAACAATCACTGCCAGTATTGGTCTGGATGCTAAAGTGACATATCCGAATAAGGTTAGAAAAATAAATGGCTTAAGTTGGCAAAAGAACAAATCATGGGGAGGTTATTCCGTTACCCGTGTTTCCAATGTGCAAAATGTAGATATGCGTAAAGCGCTTATTTATTCCGATAATATTTATTTTGCGCAAGAAGCTTTGGAAATGGGAGAGAAAACGTTTAGAAATGGCTTAGATAAGTTTATCTTTGGGGAGGAATTAGATTTACCTATAGCCATGAGTCCCGCGCAAATTTCTAATGAATCGACATTTGGTTCGGAAATCCTGCTGGCAGATACCGCTTATGGACAAGGTGAACTGTCGATTTCTCCTATTCAACAAGCAACCATATATTCTGTTTTTCAAAACGAAGGAAAAATAGTTTATCCCAAATTGCTGGACAATAAAAGCGAACGGAAAACCAAATTGGCAATAACTGGTTCAACAGCAAATAAAATAAAAAACTATTTGTCAGAGGTGGTAAGTGATCCGAATGGAACGGCCCATTCTCTGTACAACCAACAACATCAGTTAGCTGCCAAAACGGGTACAGCGGAATTAAAAATGAAACAAGGCAAAAAAGGGAATGAAAATAGCTTTCTACTCGCTCTTGATACGGATCATGATGATTTTCTTCTTCTATCACTTGTCGAAAATTATCAAGCTGGCAGTTCAGCAACTCAATTAAATAAATCGTTCATAGATGAATTGTATGAGTACTTCCAAGGGCATTGATTACGACATATCCAGTTGGAGGGTAGGCGCTTTATTTTTCATTTAATAGTTTTTTCCGTTCCTTACCAATCAGCCGTGACAGCTAAGCTCACGGTTGATTCCTCATATTTTTCTTTTCTAATGAGCCGTGATAGCCACGCTCTTGACAGATGGATATGTGCTTTAAAAAATTGATCCTTCTTGCTATAATAAATACTACAGATGTAAGAGTGGGAGGGACATCATGAAGGAAATTCCGCAAATATCAGAGTCAGAATATGAAGTGATGAAAGTCGTTTGGAAATATGAGCCGATTTCTACGCCGGAAGTAGTGGAGAAGGTATCAAAAGAAATTGACTGGAAACCGAATACGATTCAAACCATGCTTGCCAGACTGGTAAAGAAAAAAGCTTTGCAAACAACAAAACAAGGAAGAGCACTTGTATACACATCACTAGTTCAAGAGCATGAGTATGTAGAACAAAAAAGTAAATCATTTCTTAAAAAGTTTTTCGGTGGCACATTAAATTCCATGGTATTAAATTTTATTGAAAACGATCAGTTGTCAAAAGAGGATATTTCTGAACTAAGGGAAATATTGTCCAAGCGGGATACGAAGGATGGGGAAAAATGATGGATACCCTTATACTCCGTTTTTTGTTAAGTACACTAGTGGTATCCCTCTTGATTTTGGCCATTCTTATAACGAAAAAAGTATTGTATAAACATATGTCAGTTCGAACACATTATAAGATCTGGTATTTTCTCTTATTGTCCCTTGTTACTTCCTTTTTTCCTTGGAATATTTTCCGGCTTGGAGAGGTACCTCAATATCTTAAAAGCCTACTCTCCACTGGAAAATACTCAACTTTTAGAGGTGAAAGTATAAGTAGATTAGATCATTCTGCTGCCTCAAATACAGATCTATTGCATGACTTTACCGTATCTGTGAATAAGTCAACGCCGGATGTTATCTATCATACATTCATTACGGTTTGGGTTATTGGAATAGCTATGTTCATTGGTTTGGCAATTTGCTCACTCTATCAAATTCATCAAATAAAAAAATCAGCTACTACTATTCCAAATCGAAAAATAAATGAAATGTTAGCAGCGTGCAAAGAGGTTGTTGGAGTGAAGAGAAAAATCAGGTTAACAGAAACCGATAATGTTACTTCGCCGATCACACTGGGGATTTTACAACCACATATCATTTTACCAAAAAAGACACGAGAAACATTTTCATTAGCTGAATTAAAATACGTTTTTTTACACGAGTTGTATCACCAAAAAAGTAAAGATGTCTTCGTTAACTATGTCATGCTGCTAGTTCAAGCGATTTATTGGTTTAACCCATTTGTATGGCTCGCCTTAAAAAGGATGCAAAAGGATCGGGAACTTGCTTGTGATGCTGGTGTTCTGAATCTGCTGGACGAGAGGGAATACATCGAATATGGGCATACCATCATTCATTTTGCAGATAAAAGTGCTGAACGCTCGTACGGACGGCTTGCCCCAGGAATAGGGGGAACAAAACAACAAATAAAGCAGAGGGTGCAAAACATTGCTAACTTTCACAGAGATTCACCGTTATTGAAGTGGAAAGGAAAAATCATCTGTGCGGTTCTAGGGGTTTTTGTGTTATTGCTTACTCCATTTACTGCTGTTATCGCTAGTACAGATGATGTATTTGATTTTAACGGGAAGAATACAGTATACGAGGATTTAAGTTCCTATTTTGATGGCTATAATGGCAGCTTTGTTTTGTATGACGCATCGAAAAAACAATATCAGATTTATAATTCAAAAATGAGCAGGCAGCGGGTTTCTCCTGATAGCACATATAAAATTTATTCCGCATTATTTGGCTTAGAATCAAATGTTATTTCCGCGAATAATAGTGAACAAATGTGGGATGGACAGATTCATCCTTATCAAGAATGGAACAAAAATCAAAATTTATCTACCGCATTGGGTAACTCCGTAAATTGGTATTTTCAACATATCGATCAAGAGGTAGGCAGAAAACAACTAAACAATTATTTTCACAAAATAAAATATGGCAATGAGGATCTTTCGGGAAATTTGGATCGTTATTGGATGGAATCCTCATTGAAAATTTCACCAATTGAGCAAGTGCAACTATTATATGCGTTGGAAGAAAATAAATTTGGTTTTAAGGAGAAGAATATTCAAGCGATCAGAAAGGCACTTTTAATTGGCGAGCAAAACGATCGGCAATTATATGGAAAAACTGGCACAGGTACGGTAGATGGAAAAGATGTGAATGGTTGGTTTGTTGGCTTTGTTACGAAGGCTGGTCATACGTATTATTTTGCAGTCAATATTCAAGATGAAAATGGACGGGCAAGTGGAGACAAGGCTGCAGAGATTGCAGATATGATTTTACGTGACAAGAATATCTATTAATAGCAGACTTCTAAAGGGTGCGGGTTTTTTGTGGTTATTATCCTTGTTCACCATTGTTAAAGCATATATTTAAAAAAGGCGACCTGTTCACAAAGTTATCGCTAATATTTACGATAATTCTGTGAACAGGTGCCTGTTATCCATAAGCGATTGCCTGCTTTGTATTTATTCCAATAGTAGTTTTAGAATCACTCCGACAAAAGGCAAATCCCTTGCAAATTCGCTGCTTAGTCAATCACCTCATCAAACAATACACCGTGGCCGAATTGAATGAGTTTCATTCTGCTTGGCTTTTTGATAAAGACACTCTTGTATTTGGCTTCTCCGTCTTTATCTTTTAAAAGCACAATTCGTTTATGTGGGTTATCTTCTTTTATATCAATTGTATATGCTGTCATATCCACTTTATCTTCAAAAATTGGATATTCCGCTAACTTTTTATCACTATCATCAGCTTGATTGGATGCATCGTTGTTAGCTTTGTCCTGAGATGAATTATCCTTGTTTGAATTAACATCGGATTCGTCATCTTTATTTGTGTCCTCTTCATCAGATACATCATCTTCATCAGCATGATTCTCCTCTGAGTTGCCAGTTTTATCCTGTTCTGTACTACTGCTTGTATTACTGTTTGCTTCTTCCTTCCCTGTTGTGTCATCGTTACCGGCACCACATGCTGAAAGTACAAGTAGTGCAATACAAGCGATGATTAATCTCTTCATCATTCACTCACCTTTTCTTTTTTATTTCAAATGTATAGTATACTAGAGGTCTTAAGATAAAGACAACATTAGATGGTGATAAAATTTGAGAAGAAATTAGCGGACACCCATGGAAGTGGTTGCTTTTACTTTTAACCGATGACAAGGGATAAGAAATTAATGGTCACTTTTTGTGTATCTCTTCCGGGTAGCATCTTTATTGTTAAAAACCGATGCATTAATCAACCCGCCTATTAACAGCACAACCGCAGTTAGATAAAACCATATCATTAAAACGATGATGCTTCCAAGTTGTCCGTATAATTCCGTGTAATTACTTACTCCAACATATTTTGCAAAGCCAATGGATACAACTTGCCAGCCGATTGTTGCAAATATTGCTCCCGGAAAAACCTTTTTCCATGGCAAGTGAATGCTGGGTATTACTTTATATAAGATAGTAAAGAAGAATAAAAGGAATAGGGTACCAAGCCCCCATTTTGTAAAAAACCATAAACGGTACCATAGTGCCTCGACCGTAACCTTTGTCAGCACAAAATTGCGGACAATATTCTCCACAATCGGGATAACTAGTGACAGGGACAAAACAATCATAAAGCCAAAGGTGATTAGCAAATCGGTCATAATTCCCTGCATAAAGAATGACTGATTCCGTCTGATTTTATATGCTTTGTTTAATGATCGTACAAGTGATTGAATAGCCATCGATGCCAGCCAAAATGCAGCAATCAGACTAAAGGATAACCATTGGCCCTGTCCTTTGGCTAAGATACTTTCCAAAGTATTGCGTATCACATTGTAAGTTGCTTGGGGTGCAAACGGTTCAACCATTTCCAGAATAGTATCTGGGTCAACCCGGAGAAATCCGATAAGGCTGAAAACGAAAATAAGAAAAGGGAACAAGGATAACATAAAGTAATAAGCCATTTGTGCGGATTGGTCATAGAATCGCTCCGAGAAAAAACGGATAATGATTCGTACGGTGTTTGTTATAAAATTCACTGGTAAGTTTCCCCCTTGTCCATCGACAGCGTGTTCATATAGCTTATTACTATGAATAAAAAAGCCTTTTTATCCATTACAGAGACATGACGAAAAAAGAAGGGAGATGATATTGGAATTAATAGACGGTTTAGCACATCATCAGCGGATCTTTGCATTAAATCGGGGGATAGGTATACAGGAACATTTTTGAATAAATGTAAAAAAAGGTTTAATGTTGTCGAATTTTCGATTATAATTATATTATTCGTCGTTTTATTACTGTAATTATGAAATAACAGATTACTCCAACCTAGGCTATTTCGTAACCAAACAACATAACGTTTTTGCTAAAAAGAGGGGGTAATACATATGTCAAGTGAAACAGCAAATGAAAGACAACTGGAAAGAGGACTGAAGAACCGCCATATTCAGCTGATTGCGATTGGCGGGGCAATTGGAACTGGTTTGTTTCTTGGTGCCGGGAAGTCGATACATCTGGCTGGTCCGTCGATTATGCTCGTATATTTGATCATTGGCATCGCGCTGTTTTTTATGATGCGTGCTCTGGGTGAGTTGTTGCTTTATAAGCCTGATGCCGGTTCTTTTGCCGAATTTGCCGAGACATTCATAGGTTCTTGGGCAGGATTTATTACTGGCTGGACATATTGGTTTTGTTGGATAGCGACGGGTATTGCCGAAATTACTGCTGTTGGGGTTTATATACGATACTGGTTGCCGGATGTACCGCAATGGGTCCCGGCACTTGCCTGTGTTCTTATTTTGTTTTTAATTAACATGACCGCAGTAAAGGCATTTGGAGAAATTGAATTTTGGTTTGCACTTATCAAAATTATTACGATCATCGCCTTGATTGTAATTGGTATTGTGCTTGTTTTGATGAGCTTTAAGGGAAGTGATGCGGAGGCGTCTTTCTCAAACCTGTGGACATACGGGGGTTTCTTTCCAAATGGTGCTTCAGGTTTTCTACTTTCCTTTCAAATGGCTGTTTTTTCCTTTGTAGGGATCGAACTTGTTGGTATTACGGCAGCTGAAACGGTTGATCCAAATAAAACGATACCAAAGGCGATTAATAATATTCCGATTCGGATACTAATCTTTTATATTGGGGCCTTGTTTGTAATTATGTCCATTTACCCTTGGAATGGAATCAATCCGGCAGAAAGCCCATTTGTAAAGGTTTTTGCATTAATTGGTATTCCGGTTGCCGCGGGAATTATTAACTTTGTTGTTTTAACCGCAGCGGCGTCATCCTGTAACAGTGGGATCTTTAGTACAAGTCGAATGGTTTATACGCTGGCCAAAGAGGGACATGCGCCAAGAAAATTGGGTTCTTTAAGCAAACAGAATGTTCCAGCGCCTGCATTGATTTTTTCAACGCTTGTGTTACTGATCGGAGTGTTGCTTAACTATCTTCTCCCGGATCAGGTGTTCACACTAGTTACCAGTATTGCAACCATTTGTTTTATCTGGGTTTGGGGCATTATCCTGTATGCACATATTCGCTTCCGGAAAACGATGCCGGAAGCGGCGAAAAAAAATCCTTTCCGCATGCCGTTTGCTCCATTTATGAACTGGCTGGTGCTCGCCTTTTTCATATTCGTGATTGTGATTTTAGGTTTTGCTGCTGATACGAGGGTTGCACTATTTGTCACACCAGTTTGGTTTCTAATCCTTGTCATTGCTTATCAAATGATAAGAAATAAACAGGATAAGCATAAATCGGAATATTAATTGTAAAAATAGCCTGTTTGGGGAAAGCATATCCTAAACAGGTTATTTTTTTCGTTCTAAGTGGGACGTTTCCGCACTCCAAAGAGGTTTGAGACATTACGCTTGCATGAGGTGACAAAGTGGGTTATTATGTAATTGATCAATCAATAATAAACTGTGGGCAGGGGTTTTGCAATGGTTAGACCGAAAAAGGCGAATCGGAAGGAAGAGATTCTGGAGGCGGGGTTAGAAGTATTTGCGAAACGGGGTTATTATAATACAACGACCGCGCTTATTGCAGAAAAAGCAGGCATATCTCAACCATATGTCTTTAGATTTTTTAAAACAAAGGAAGAATTGTTTGTCGCGGCTTTAGACCGATCATTTGAAAGAATCCTTCAAACCTTTAAAAGTGTGGAGGCTAACTCGGACCAATTGGTTACCAAAATGATTGAAGCCTATGAAGCGTTGTCTGTATTACATCCGAATGAAATTTCCTTGCAGGTGATAGGAATTTCCGTAACGGAAGAAGCCATACGAAATTCGATGAAAGAGGGATTGTCTCGTATTAGAAGCTACACCTTGGAAAGGTTTAAATCAGCGGGGATAAAGAATGCTGAAAGAGAAGCTACTACATTTCAAGCAAGAGGGATGTTATGTAATATTTCTTATTTCTTAGATCTTCCCGAGCTTATTGATCAAACGAAATAAATAATCGAGTCAAGTTGATTATTTATTTTTTAAATTCAATTTAGTGATTGATCAATAACTAATTGTGTTAGAAGAGTGAACCAAACTTATGCATAAAAGAAGTTTGAAATGTTATGTTTCATATTTTCTAACGTTAATTGATTGATCAATCAATAAATAAAAAGGAGCAGAGCAAAATGAAAACTGCAATTGTATTAGGAGCAACTGGTGGAACAGGACAGGTCATTGTTTCAGAACTATTGGATAGAGGAATAGAAGTCATTGCTTTCGGACGTTCCGAAAATAAATTGAAAGCATTAGCAAAAAAACACGATTTTAAACAGGGATTGTCATATAAGTTGGGTGATATATTTGATTACCAAACAATTATCGATGCGGCAAAAGATGCGGATGTTATATTCCAATGTGCAAATGTTCAATATCAAGAGATGGAGGAAAAACTTCACCTGCTTGGGGAAAGTGTGATGAAAGCAGCGGATATTATGCGGAAGAAGATTGTCATTGTTGATGGCATTTATGTATATGGACATCAAGTCGCCAAGGGTGATGAAAATCATCCACAACATCCACATACAAAAAAGGGGAAGATAAGGGTTGCATTCGAGCATTTAATATTCAGTAACAAATGGGAAAATGTAAAAGCTTTAATTGTTCGGCTTCCGGATTATTATGGTCCAACCTCACAAAACTCTTATTTGCAGCCTACATTAGAAGGAATGGCTGCTCAAAAGACTTCTTTTTTTATTGGAAATTTGAAGACACCTCAGGAATATGTCTATTTACCAGATGCCGCGAAGATGATTGTGAATATAGCGGAAAAGGATGATGCTTACGGAGAGAACTGGAATATACCTGGTGCGGGATTGATTTCAGGTAAACAAATTGTCCAAATAGCTCGCAAGGTCACCGGTAATCGAAAAATGGTTATCCCTTTAAATAAAAATGTCATTCGTTTCATTGGTTTGTTTGATCCGTTTATGAGAGAAATTGTTGAAATCATGTACCTAACTAAAGAAGGGTTTGTGTTGAATGGTGAAAAATATGAGGAACGTATCGGGGAAATTTCGGCTACTCCGTTCAAAAACGGTCTTGAAGAAACGTTACGACATTACATGTGGGAAAAAAATTAGACTTTGACCGTTCGGAGTATTATAACAGTTTAGGCAGATTTATAACGTTATGCTAATGTAAGCGGTAAGGCTATAGCATAAACACCTGGAAAGATAACTGATAGACCAAAGATTCCCATTCTACACCTTACGTGTCAAAATTCCATGTTTGTGGTATTCTATATATAGAAGATCATACAATATTAAAAACCGCACCATGTTCCAGCATGGCGCGGTTACAATAAGACCAACCCCATCAAGAGGGGTTAGGCACAGAAGGTTAGTAATCCCTCAATGCCAGGCTATGGTGCATGAGGGGTTATTTTTATTTCCCATGAATTAGGTTTGAAAGGAGTAGCAAATAATGAAGCTGGGAATTTTGGATCAAATGGCACAACCTAAAGGCATAGGTGCAGAGGAAACAGCGCGAAGAACCATTGAAATGGCGCAAGCGGTCGAACGATTCGGTTATGAGCGATATTGGTTTGCGGAACACCATGCTACAAAAGGATTGGCATCAAGTTCACCGGAAATTATGATGGCGGCCGTTGCTGCAAAAACAAACAGGATGAAGGTTGGCAGTGGCGGGATTTTGTTGCCACAGTATAGTGCGTATAAAATAGCAGCCCAGTTATCCCAGTTACAGGCGCTTTTCCCAGGAAGAATAGAGGCAGGTGTGGGACGTTCGCCTGGTGGTGGAGAAACAATCCGGGCATTATTGGCAGATGGAAAACCAAATCAGTTGGCTGACTATCCTGAAAAATTGACGGATCTAATCACCTTCTTGAATCGGGATGGAAAGGTTCAGGCAGCACCACGTACGGAAAGTGGTCCAAGTTTATATTCGTTAGGGCTGGGAGAAAATAGTGCAAAACTTGCAGCTGAACTGGGCATAGGCTATGTGTACGGCCATTTTATCAATCCTGCCAGAGGAGAAGCGGCCCATGAAACGTATCGGGAATATTTCAGGCCGGGTTATTTGGATCAACCTCGGGAACGCTCAGCAATTTTTGTGATCTGCGGGGAAACGGATGAACATGCCGAGGAACTTGCGATTAGTCAGGATGTTTGGCTACTTCAGGTCGAAAAAGGTCTGGACAGCAGGATGCCAAGTGTGGACGAGGCCAAGACAAAGACAAAAAGCTGGAGTAAGGATGAACAAAAACAGATGCATAAAAACCGGGAACGGATGATTATTGGAGGACCTCAGAAAGTGAAAAATGAATTACTCCGCTTGTCTGAACGTTATCAATGTGACGATTGGCTGATTCTGACCAATATTTACAGTTTTGATGAAAAGATTCATTCTTATCAGCGAATGATGGAATTGTTTGCATAAAAAATAAGCAGCAAAGCCCCAGTACACAGGACCTGCTGCTTATTTTGGTGTTCCCCCAAGCAAAGGGTGCAACCGCCCGAACAGGAAGCAAAACCCAAAACCGCTCGAACCTTGAGTGCAACCACTCGAAAAAGCAGCTGAGACGCTCAAGTATAAGTTTCAACCACACAATAAGCAGCAAAGCCCCAGGTACGCGTTTTGCAGCCTGTTTTGTTTAAAGGGTTCTTAGGTCAAAATCGTCCTGATTTAAGAATCGAATACAATAACCAAAGAAACATTAATATCGCCACGACAAAGCCAATTTCAATCGCCGGGAGCCTCCAAAGAATGGAGGATTGACCGCTTAATGCCGAACCGACAATAAGTCCGACCATGATAATACTGAAGGAAAGCAAGACGATACTAAAGGATAACCGGTTGCTGATGCGATCCAGTTTCTTTAAAAATATTTCCGATTTTTCAAGAGAAATTTCGATTGGTAACTTTCCTTTTTTTACCATTGAGGTTAATTCCCGAATGTTCTTGGGAATATCGGCAATAATCTCACCGTATTCCGTCCACTGGTGAAAAGCAGTTTCAACCCAATTTTTCGGATTGAGACGCTCTCTAAATAATTTACGGCCAAAAGGTTCAGCCAGTTTCATAATACTAATGTCGGGATCCAGTCTTTCTACCATTGCTTCCAAGGTAAGGAGGGTTTTCCCAAGTAATGTGAGATCAGGAGGGATCTGGATGTAATGCCGGTGTGCAACGGCAAACAAATCGTTAACCGCTTCCCCGATACTTACCTCTTTTAACGGGATATCATAATATTTGACCCGCAATTGATCAACATCTGACCGTAACAATTGGATGTTGACATCATCGGGAACCAGTCCCATGCGGCTAATCGCCTTAATCACCCCGTCTGTATTATCACGCATCATGGAAATAACCAATGATGCAAAATTGGCTTTCATTTCCGGGGTTAACCGGCCGACCATGCCAAAGTCCATAAAAACAATGGTTTCATCAGGTAGGACAGCTACATTCCCCGGGTGTGGGTCACCATGAAAAAATCCTTCCATAAAAACTTGGTGGAAGATGGCATTGGCCACCCGTTCTGCCAGTATTCTCTTATTGTATCCTTTTTCGGAAAGCTCCTCTAATTTGTTCAACTTAATCCCATCAATATATTCCATTGTCAGCACTTTCTTGGAGCAGTATTTCCAGTAGACTTTCGGGATCTGAATATGCGGATGATCACTAAATTGTTTCGTGATCTTTTCCGCGTTTCGTCCTTCTACGTTATAATCCAGTTCAGCCAGAATTGCATTGGCAAATTCATCAACGATCTCGGAAATTTGATATTGAGCAGCCCATTCCAGTCGAAATTCTGCTAACACCGCCAGTTTCCGCAGTATTTCCAAATCGGTTTTCATGTCTTTTTCGATTTGGGGGCGTTGGACTTTGACCGCAACCTGTTCCCCTGATTTAAGAACAGCATGATGGACTTGACCAATCGATGCTGCACCAAGCGGCGTTTCATCGAATGTCCGGAATATTTTGTTCAATGGCATGCCTAATTCTTGTTCGATAAGTTCCTGTACATTCTCGAATGGAAATGGTGGTACTTCATCCTGGAGTTTTTCCAATTCCCGAATAATGTCATCGGGGAGCAAGTCTGGCCTTGTACTGGCAAATTGCCCCATTTTAACAAATGTTGGTCCCAGCTCTTCCAAAAATGAGCGGATTCGTTCCCCGAGTGTTTTGTCATATTTTTGCCGTTTGGCGGCGAAACGCTTCGGTAAAGGAATAAGTTCATGCAGCCCTAATTCCTTCACAATATAGCCGAAGCCATTCCTGGAAAAGGCGACAACTATTTCCCGGTAGCGTTGCATATGACGGATACGTTGTTCAAAAATGGGAATCTCCTCCTTTACCGGGTTGTTTTTCTTTATGAGCTGTGTTTGGCAGCTTAATGATTTAATACCAAAACCAGCAGCTTGTTCGGTATATTTTTCCTTAGTTTCATTTTGTATACTATACCACTCATCGGGCGATACATACAAAGAATTGTAATGTGATCATCAGAGGATGCAATCTTTTGGAAAATGAACTGAGTCAAGAATAAAACATCAAAAAATATACGGGGAAAAAAAGAGCGCTTGACATTCTGTTAGTATTGAATATCAAATTTCTCCAATTTGTTATAAAGGGTGACGCGTGAGATTCCCAGAATTTTTGCAGCTGCTGATTTATTTCCGTTTGTTTGTCCTAGTGCGTCCATAATCCGCTGTTTTTCCATATTTTCCTTTTCTTTAGGCAAAGATGGTTGTATCGTATGGGATTCGATGCGCAACGATGGGGATGGCTGCTGGTGGAAACTTAGCAGATCCTGCCTGGTCACAACGGCTTTCTCGGAAAGGATCACGATTCGCTCCATTAAATTCCGGAGTTCTCTTACATTTCCGGTCCAGTGAAAAGTCGTTAACAATTCAAGTGCATCCTGTTCCATCATCGGAACGGGCACTTGGTATTTGGCGGCAAATTGTTTCAGAAATAATTGTGCCAGTCCCGGAATATCTGCCGTCCGTTCCCGTAGTGGCGGCATGGTTAATTGAATAATATCCAAACGATAAAATAAGTCAGAACGAAATCGCTTTTCTTCCATCAATTGTTCCAGGTTTTGGTTCGTAGCGGCGATAAAACGCACATTTATCTGTTTTCCTTTGGAGTCACCAATCCGATAAATGGTATTTTCCTGTAACACCCGGAGCAGTTTGACTTGCATTTCCAGCGGTAGTTCTCCCACTTCATCGAGAAATAATGTGCCTTCATTCGCCATTTCAATTTTTCCCGCTTTCCCATTTTTCTCCGCACCGGTAAATGATCCACCTTCATAGCCAAACAATTCACTTTCAAATAAGGCAACCGGAATCGCGCCACAGTTGACCGGGATAAATGGCCCGTCTTTTCGGGTACTTGCATCATGAATAGCCCGGGCACATATTTCTTTTCCTGTTCCGCT
Source organism: Lentibacillus daqui (assembly GCF_027186265.1). Classification (NCBI taxonomy): domain Bacteria; kingdom Bacillati; phylum Bacillota; class Bacilli; order Caryophanales; family Bacillaceae; genus Lentibacillus; species Lentibacillus daqui. The sequence continues at coordinate 271,999 of NZ_CP114176.1, forward strand.
TTCTCCAAGGATTAGTGTTGTCGCGTCCGTTTTCGCTGCTTTGCGAGCGATACGGATGACTTGATTCAGTGCTACACTTTCTCCTTTTAATTTGGCAAAAGGTGTCTCTCCATTCGTGGTATTTACTTGTTGTCGTAGTTCATTCAACTCCACCGAGGTTGACATCAAATTATCATTTAATTTAACGATTTGTGTGATATCCCGCTCCACTGAAACAGAGCCGATGATCCGATTGTTTTGATCAAATACAGGTGCTGCATTAATCACTACATGTTTATTCTCTTGTGGACGGTGATAAGCATTTTTTACAGGTTCCTGTGTTTTGAGTACTTTTAATACCATTAAATCGTCATGATGGAAAAACTTGTTGATTGGCTGATGCAGAATCTCGGATTTGTGGATGTTGTAGGTATGAACGGCTGCATCATTCCAGTAGATTACCTCCCGATTGACGTTGATAACAGTGATTGCATCATCTTCTGCACCTAAGACGGCGTTTAAAACATGGTAATCATAATCCATTTCACTTCACCTCCGAATTGTAAGGCAATTGTAAATGTAAGCGTAAACTTATTATACACTTTTGTACATATAGTTTACAAATAATCATTTCATAGTATGCCAGAAAATATCAGCTATCATTACGTGGATAGTCGGTTATTTCATTGATATCATGGCTTTTTCACTTCCTAATTTATAATAGAATAATAAAGTTGGCATGATTCTTGCTAATATTATAGATGAAAGCGCTAAATTTTTAAGGTTTTATATCAAGGAGGTTATTATATTGGCATTACCTTTTAAACATGAACCATTTACAGACTTTAATGATCCCACGAACCGTCAGGCATTTGAATCTGCCCTAAAACAGGTTAAAGGTGAGTTGGGAAAAGAATATCCAATCGTGATCAATGGGGAAGAGATTTATACAGATGATAAGCTCGTTTCTGTAAACCCTGCTAACAAAGAGGAAGTTGTCGGTTACGTATCCAAAGCGACGAAAGAACATGTGGATCAAGCAATGGAAGCCGCTCTTGATGCGTTTAACACATGGCGCAGCTGGACACCAGAAGAACGTGCAGATGTCTTGTATAAAGCGGCAGCCATTGTCCGTCGCCGAAAGCATGAATTCTCTGCATGGCTGGCTTATGATGCAGGTAAGCCTTGGAGTCAAGCTGATGGAGGCGTGGCAGAAGGACTTGATTTCCTGGAATACTATGCTCGGCAAATGGTTGAGCTTGGTCAAGGCAAGAAAGTAGAAGATCGTGCGAATGAACAGAATTCCTATTTCTATCAGCCAATGGGACCTGGTGTCGTCATTCCACCATGGAATTTCGCTTTTGCGATTGTATGCGGTACCACAGTTGCACCGATTGTGGCGGGGAACCCAGTCCTGTTAAAACCATCGGAAAACACACCAGTCATTGCCTACAAATTGGTAGAGGTATTAAAAGAAGCCGGACTGCCAAAAGGTGTACTCAACTTTGTACCAGGTGACCCGGCGGAAATCGGCGACTATCTTGTTGATCATAAAGACACACATTTTGTTAACTTTACCGGTTCACGTGCAACAGGAACCCGAATCATGGAACGCGCTGCCAAGGTGCAGGAAGGTCAAACATTCTTAAAACGCGTCGTCGCTGAAATGGGTGGTAAAGATACGATCATTGTTGATAATGATGCAGATCTTGATTTGGCTGCAGATGCCATTGTAAATTCAGCATTCGGTTTTTCCGGTCAGAAATGTTCTGCTTGTTCACGGGCGGTTATTCACAAGGATGTTTATGATGACGTGCTTGCCAAAGCGATTGAACTAACCAAGGAATTAACGATCGGCAACCCGACCGAAGAAAATGTTTATATGTCAGCGGTTATTAATCAGAAACAATTTGATAAAATCAAGAACTATATTGAGATCGGCAAGCAAGAAGGTGAACTTGCCTATGGTGGAGAAACAGATGATTCCAAGGGGTATTTTGTTCACCCAACAATCTTCAAGGATTTGGATCCGAAAGCAAGAATCATGCAGGAAGAAATCTTTGGTCCGGTTGTAGCATTTGCTAAAGCCAACGATTTTGATGAATTGCTGGAAATTGCCAACAACACGGAATATGGCTTAACTGGTGCAGTTATCTCCAATAATCGCGAGCACTTGAATCGTGCCCGTTATGAATTCCATGTTGGTAACCTGTACTTCAATCGCGGCTGTACCGCAGCAATCGTTGGATATCAACCATTTGGCGGATTTAAGATGTCTGGTACTGACTCCAAAGCAGGCGGCCCGGATTACTTGCAGCATTTCTTGGAAGCAAAAGTAGTATCTGAAGTATATTAACCATCACGACTGCGGCAAATGCGTCCCTTACTTAGGTATTATAAAAATTAAGCGCTGTTAATAACCTGGTAAACAAGATGGGCCTCGTCCGGCTCCAGCGCCCAGCGGCTAGCAAACTTCAGGCTTCCTCCTACGATAAGTCAACATCGATTTAGGAACAAAGGAAGGCCGACTAAGAACGGCCTTTGCGGCCAACGTCGGCATACCCCTTTTGCAGGGGCATGTTTCCTTTATCTCGTAGGTAAGGATGTTCGGCTAAGGACGCCGCTTTGCGCGGCAACGCCGAACCACCCGTGTTGCACGGGCGCAGTTTGTACGCCGCTAACCGGGCGCTTACGCCTTTGTATCTTTGCCGCACGTGTTAGTTAAATGTGTGAAGGAGCAATTCAGCATGGCAAATCTAACAAGAGATTTTTTTATTGGATTATCGAATAATAAGTTTTTAAATGCTAATGCCAAAAAGTGGGGATTTCATCTCGGAGCAGAAAAGTTCGTTGCCGGTACGACGATTGATGGTGTTGCGAATGTGGTTAAAGAACTGAACCAGCATGGCATCCGCGCAACTCTGGATAATCTTGGTGAATTTGTATCTGATAAGACGGAGGCAAGTACCGCTAAAGATGAAATTATGCAAATACTGCACCGCATTCATGAAGAACGATTGGATTGTCACGTATCCGTTAAATTAACCCAGCTTGGTTTGGATATTGACCGGGAATTTTGTCTGAATAACATGCGGGAAATCCTGGCCTTGGCTGCAGATTATGGCATTTTTATCAATATTGATATGGAGAAATATAGCCATTACCAAAAAACATTGGATGTCCTGTTTAAACTTCGCAATGATTATAGTAATGTGGGTACCGTTATTCAGTCCTATTTGCGTGAAGCGGCGGAGGATTTGGAACAATTGAAAGACATTCGCATTCGGCTGGTAAAAGGGGCATACAAGGAAAATGAAGATGTGGCTTATCCATCCAAGGAAGAAATTGATCAAAACTTTATTCAAATGGCAAAAACACGTTTGAAAGGGGATACATTCACATCAATTGCTACCCATGACCATCATATCATTCAGGAGTTAAAGAAGTTTGTCGAGGATAATCACATTCCTTTGGACAGGTTTGAATTTCAAATGTTATATGGGTTCCGCACCGAAATGCATTACAGTCTGGCAGAAGAAGGGTATAATTTTTGTACGTATATTCCATTTGGCACTGACTGGTTCGGTTATTTCATGCGCAGACTTGCAGAACGTCCGCAGAATATGAATCTGATTATGAAAGATGTATTTTATACGGAAGATAATAAGTTAAAGAAAGAACCGCTGATTGCCGGGGCTGCCGCTGCTTCATTAATGGCAGTCTGGATGCGGAAAAAGTATAAAAAGGCGAACTGATTTCTAGATAGGTATCTGATAGCCTTATTGTAATCTTAACTATCTGAGTTGGTGTTAAAAAAGTAGTGTAACAATTTCGTATTCGTGGTACACTAAATAAAATCGTTCCATGCTGATGACATGAAACGGCTACCATAAGACCAACCTCAACAAAAGAGGCAGGCACAAGAGACAGGTAATCCCTCATTGCCGGGCTAAAGCATGTGAGGGATTATTTCCTTTTTTTAACGCTACTAACATGCCAAAAGAAATCATCAGTGCGACCATTGGCGACACCTCCTTCTTGGGAAATATCTCAGAAGGTAAAAACGGTGTGCCCGCCCCCCTCCATGTATAGCCGCTCCATTGTTTCTCTAGTATAGTGCACGGAAATATTAGATTCTATTAAATTTCTCTGATTAGCGTTTCATACTTATACATTGAATATCCGTATGTTATCCTTACAACAGAGGTGGATTTGCAATGATTTATATTGGACTTACCGGCTGGGGTGACCATTATTCCTTATATCCCGCCCATATCAAAGCAAAAGATAAACTTCCCGAATACAGCAGTCATTTCCCCGTAGTGGAGGTGGATGCTTCTTTTTATGCCATCCAGCCGGAACGTAATGTTACAAAATGGGTAAACGAGACACCGGATACTTTTCGCTTTGTCGTAAAGGCCTATCAAGGGATGACCGGCCATAAGCGGGACGAGCTTCCATTCGAAACAAAGACAGCGATGTTTCAGGCGTTCAAGGATTCTTTAAAGCCCTATCGAAAGGCAAATAAGCTTGCGATGGTATTGTTTCAGTTTCCGCCATGGTTTGCCTGTAAGAAAGAAAATGTTGACTATTTACGTTACTGTAAACAACAAATTGGGGACATTCCGGTGGCGCTGGAATTTCGCCATCAATCCTGGTTTAGTGATGCTTTTCGTGCTGATACTTTGGCATTTATTAAGCAGGAAGGCTGGATTCATACGATTGTCGATGAACCACAGGCAGGCGAGCGTTCCATTCCGACTGTACCGGTTGTGACGGATGAAAACCTGGCGTTGGTGCGGATGCACGGCAGAAATGTGTACGGATGGAATAAGCCGAATGGTGCTGATAATAACAGCTGGCGCGAAGTTCGTTATTTATATAGATACAACAATGCTGAGTTGTCAGAATGGAAGGACCGAATCAAGCAACTGTCAAAAGGAACCAAAGATATTATTGTCTTGTTTAATAATAATTCAGGCGGCGATGCTGCTGGTAATGCTAAGCAATTTCAAGAAATGCTAGGGATTGAATATGCGGGACTGGCACCAAAACAATTGCGTTTGTTTTAGCGGGGTTTCAAAACAGTTTAATCTAAATTATTTAAAATTAATTACTTTTTAGCAGGATTCTCCCATTTTATGTCGAACCTTGTAAGTAGAAATAAAATGAGGAGGATCGCTAACATGTATACCATCGATGAAGCATCCAACATACTTGGTGTTCATCCCACCACATTAAGAAGGTGGGAGAAAGAGGGGAAGATAACATCCTCTCGAACCACCGGTGGCCATAGAAGATATGCTGTAGAAGACCTTAGTGCTATCAAGCATGATTTGAAACCACTTCAAGACAAAATTGTTATTGGGTATTGCCGTGTCTCATCATCGGACCAAAAGGAAGATTTAAAAAGGCAGGTCCATACCGTTTCGCAGTATTGTTCGGCAAATGGATATCAGTTTCGTATTATAAAAGATCTGGGAAGTGGTTTGAGTTACGATAAGAAGGGGCTAAAGGAATTAATCCGGCTGGTGCAAAGCAATCAGGTGGAGAAAGTTGTCGTCAACTATAAAGATAGGTTATTACGTTTTGGGTATGAATTGTTGGAACAAATATGTGCCTTCCATCATGTGAAAATTGAAATCGTCAACCATACAGAGGATAAAACATATGAGCAGGAGTTAGTCGAGGATATGCTTTCCATTATTACTGTCTTCAGCAGCCGCTTGTATGGAAGCAGAAGTCACAAGCGAAAGAAACTGCAACAAGCAGTGAAACAGGTCATTGAGGACAACGGCCATGCTTACGTATAATAAAAAGGTACGGTTGATGGTTACAAAAGATAACAAGCAGTTACTCGATTCTCAATCCAGAATGTGCAACTGGCTGTATAATCAATTGCTTGACGCGGTGGAAGAAGATTATCGCAATGGAAAAAAGAAAAAACTGCTTTCCGGCAGAAACCTGAGGAATGAAGTACCGAAAATAAAAGGGGAAAACCCATTTTTGTTTAAAGTCCATTCCTCCCCATTGAAAAATACGGCATTACGGTTAAAAGATGCCTATGAACGATTTTTTGATCCAAAATTAATGAATGAGAAACCAAAATATCGTTCATGGAAAAAGAAGTGGTTTTCGCTATATTATGATGAACCAAAAAAAGGTTTTAAATTATTGGATACCAATCTGCTTTCCTTAAGTTTTGGCAAGTTAACAGATGAAGAATACAAGGAATTAAGGAAAATAGATGAACAGGCCAGGAAGACCATCAAAATTAAAGTTGGACTCGTGGAAGCGGTAGAACTAAGCGAAACGGAGAGAATCAAAACCCTTCGCATTACAAAGGATCTGGATTCGTATTATGCCATTTTTACAATAGAAGATGCCAAAGAAATCACCAAAATAGAGGAACAATCGTTTATTGTATTTGATCCCAACCATAAGAATTTGGCGGTGGGATTAGGCAGTGATGGAAAATCATATGAATTGAAATCGATGAATGCACTATTGAAGTATTGGGATAAACGAATCGATGAAATTAAGTCAAAACGGGACAAATGTGAAAAATTTAATAAGCTGGTATGCACCCCAAACGTTACTTATTTTGAGCCAAGCAAACGTTGGAAAAGACTTAATCATGCTTTGGAAAAGGCGCAATTAAAACGTCGAGAACAAATGAAGACGCTGTTATTTAGCTATGCGCATTATTTTTCCAAGCGTTACGATGCCATTTACATTGGTGACTATACACCAACTCCCGATGTAGCGAAATACGGGTCAATGAGAAGAGCCATGTTAAATCAAACACCAGTCGGTAAATTCAGGAGTATTTTGAACTGGGTGCAGGCAAAAAGCGGTAAATATTATCAAAAGATCGATGAACGGGACACAACCAAAACCTGTTGTGTCTGTGGTCATCAGGAGAAAAAGGACCCATCTATTCGCAGCTTTACATGTGTAAACTGCGGTACAACGCTTTCGAGAGATATCAACAGTGCAATTAATATCGGAAAGAAAGCCAAAAAGCGATTGCCTCGCACAGGCTACATAGGTGTGGAATCCCCTATGTATACAGTGTGGTGGGATTTTAAACAGGCAAAGATTGCTTGTGGTTTGACCCCATCTGCTGGCCTCGGGAAGTAAATCCGGGGGGTGAAACAAACATTCTTCTTGGTAACAGAGAAGAGGTCTTTGATTAATTTTAGGCTTAATTTCGGTTAGGTTTAAATAAACAAAGGAGTGCGGTAGTTCTTTCTAAGCTATCCCGTAGAAATCCCCCACTTCAAACTATCTGTAAGAGGTTTGAGTGGGGGATTGAATTATTGTTTGAAGACATGGTCACCAATAATCTCCGTGGTAGGTAAATGATCTAACCAGTGGTCTGTGGCGATAGTTGGATTATAGAAATAAAGAGATTTAGTGTTTTGATCCCTATTGGCGAATGCTTGGTCAACAGATTGATAGTCTACCTCATCGGGCGTATTATTTATCATACCATTTTGAGCAGGTGTAAACTGACCCGGTTGGTAAATGACATCATGAATCGTATCGGGGAATTCGGGACTATTGACTCGGTTAAGAACGACAGAAGCAACCGCTATTTTCCCCGCCATTGGTTCGCCACCTGCTTCAGCATGTACAAGTTTGGCTAAAGTCTCTCTTTCATCGGTTACTGCACTATTGTTGGAATGGCTAGAGCTATTAGGAATTTTTATGCTTTCACCAACGTTTAGGTGATTTGCATCTGGAATTTGCGTATTGTTTTCTAGAAGGTTTTGCACAGTTGTATCATTATTTGACGCAATTTTGCTTAAATTATCACCGGGTTGAACCGTATAAGCAAAAATTTGATTGGCTGGTAAAACGACAGCGGCTACTGCAATTAACGAGAATAATATTTTTTTCATTTTATCACCTAACCCTTTACTCCAAAAGATTGAATAGAATGTATAAAATCTATACCAATCGATAAATAATGACAAGGGCTAAATACATTATTTAACTGAATTGTGATCAATTGAAATGTTATGGAAATAAAAAATAAGTGCCCGTTTGTTCAATTAAAAGCGCCTATCTGGAATAAGAGTAAGTGTTCTATACTGTGGAAATAGGGCGTATGGTTGAAGATCGCCAAAAATTAAAGGCTTCTCTTCATATTGGAAGGGGAGCTTTTATATTACATATTAATTATTATTACTACAATATTTTAATAATGTGTAACGTTTTGTTATACATGAATTTGGTTTAATGAAAGTGATAGTCGATGGACAACATTACGCTTCATAAACTATCGTCATGAAATATGGGGTAAATATACCGGTTATAATCACCTAATTAATGTTAAATTTATCAAATTTTTGTTTCTGTTTTGTTGAATATCTGTAATGGTATAAGAGTCGACATTATACTATAATTTGCTCGTAATGGGTCGAAAATGCGCGATTGATCTTTGGTGTTTTGTTACATATGCGATAAAAGTGTAGGGCACGCTCGAATTTTTAGTCTGTAAGATACTTTGATAAATAGTCAGACTCTTATCGAAAAATATTATATTAGAGGATGTTCAAAAAGTCCGGTAAAAATGACATGCCCCTGCAAAAGGGGTATGAGGGGTATGCCGAAGCCTGAGCGCAAGCCCGTTTTTAGTCGGCCTTCCTTTGAAGAAGCTCGTCGGCTTGCTTTTCCGCTCCTCATGTACCTTTTATGTACACTCCGGTGCTCAAAGCTACGCCGCCTAGAACTTCTCGGTCCTTTTTATCCTCCTTTTTGAACATGCACTATTAATATTTTTTCATCTTGCACTAATTTACATTTTTTTACGTGCTACATACTTTAGTAGAAATAAAAGGTAGGGGATTAATAAAGGAATTCTGAAAATAGTTTTGGTATGAAATGAGGGAAGAAAGAATAATTCATTACCTTTAGGAGGATGTTGCGTGTACCTTGTTGTCTTATTATCTTTGGTTTTATTTATAATAGGAGTTTATGAAAAGCGTAATCACCAAAAAAATATTGAGGCCGTACCAATCCGTATAAATGTCAATGGAATTAGAGGAAAATCTACCGTAACACGATTAATAACCTGGGCGCTAATGGAGGATGGCTATCATACAGTTGGAAAAACAACCGGAACATCAGCAAGAATGATTTATTGGAATCGGGACCAGGAAGAACCTATTAAAAGAAGACCTGAAGGCCCCAATATTAGGGAACAAAAAAAGGTTGTTAAATTAGCTGCCGATGCAGGCGCAAATGCCCTGGTAAGTGAGTGTATGGCCGTAAATCCCGACTATCAAAAAACCTTTCAGAACAAAATGTTGCAAGCAAATATTGGTGTAATCGTCAATGTTTTGGAAGACCACATGGATGTCATGGGCCCGACACTGAGTGAAGTGGCCGAGGCATTCACAAACACTATTCCTTATGACGGCTTTTTAATTATTGATAGAAGTCCATATGAATCCTATTTTAAAGAAATTGCGAAAAAACGTAGAACTAAAGTAATTGTTGCCAATCCTGAAAAGGTTAGTGAAGACTATCTTCTACAATTTGAATACATGGTTTTTCCCGACAATGTTGCTTTGGTTTTGGCAGTTGCCGAAGCCTTACAAATAGATGAAGAGGTGGCATTAAGAGGAATGTTAAACGCAAATCCGGATCCTGGTGCGATGAAAATTTTGCCAATCGGAAATAAATATCAACCTTCCTATTTCGTGAATGGTTTTGCGGCCAATGATTCTGCTTCCACGTTGAATATTTATAAAAGGGTTGATATGTTAGGCCATTATCCGAGTGATCATTTGGTTGTGATCATGAATTGCCGGGAGGATCGGGTGGATCGCACTGAACAGTTTGCAACAGACGTTCTTCCTCACTTGGAGATGGAATCGTTAATTTTAATTGGAAAGACGGTTGGTCCGATTATGGAAAGCTATAATCAGGGACATATAAAAACAAAGGAAATAGTTGATCTAGAAGAAACAAGCGTAGAAGAGATAACCCGGGTCTTACAAAAATACCTTAGTGGTTACTGTATTTACGGTGTCGGAAATATACACGGTGCGGGGGAGCCGTTAATTACCAGGTTAGAAGAATTTAAAGTATTTCCAGAAAAAGAAATGAGTTATACCGTTTAAAGTGCGTGTTCAAAAAGGAGGATAAAAAGGACCGAGAAGTTCTAAGCGGCGTAGCTTTGAGCACCGGAGTGTACATAAAAGGTACATGAGGAGCGGAAAAGCAAGCCAACGACGAAATTCGAAGTGTCATTTTTACCGGAATTTTTGAACATCCTCTTAAAAGAATTTCGGGGAGGAATTGTTAAAAAAATGAATATAGAATCTTATATTGCATTAGCTGTTGGGGTTATCTTCAGCTTAATATATGCGGAAATGACTGGGATTTTACCAGCGGGGTTAGTAGTCCCGGGTTACCTTGCACTAACGTTTACTTCACCCATGATCATTATTTCAACTCTGCTTATTGCCTTTATCACCTATCTAATTGTGATGCATGTAGTGGGGAGGTATACCATTTTATATGGAAGACGAAAATTCACTGCCATGTTAACAGTTGGTATCATTTTAAAAGTCATATTTGATTATTTCGTACAAATCCCGACACCATTTGGCATATTTGAATTACAGGCATTAGGTGTTGTTATTCCGGGTCTAATTGCCAATACCATCCAAAGGCAAGGGGTTATACCTACTGTGGGGAGTACCATTGCCCTAAGTGCATCAACGTTTTTGGTTGTTCTTACCTATAATACCATAGTTTGAAGGGAATGACAGGAATGGAACTAAGTGAAGACAAAAAGAAAAAGCGGCTGACTTTGCATCAATTGATGTTAAGGTTTACGAAAATGCATCAGAAAAAAGCGGATTTACATGCTTCGATTGCAGCAGTGATAACTTTGATGACGGTCATTTTTTATGAAATGAAGTGATGGTGATGAAGAAAAAGCGGTGGTATATAGCAATTGTGTTAGGGATTATCTTGTTCATGATAGTCCCTTCTCTTATAGGATCAAATAAGGGTGAAAACACCTACCATATTTTTAATAAAAAAGAGAATCATGAACATCAATATGGGGTGGCTAGTGATAACTCTATGGCGGTTGAAGTGGGAATGGACGTCCTAAATAATGGCGGCAATGCGGTAGATGCGGCTGTGGCCGTTGCCTATGTGCTGAATGTTATTGAACCTTCGTTAGGCGGAATCGGAGGCGGTGGAACACTTATGGTCATGAATCCTGATAGTAAGCCTGTGGTCTATGACTATCGGGAAACGGCTCCGGAAGACGGTGACTTACCCGAGAAAGGCATTGGCGTTATGGGCTTTGTAAAAGGTATGGAAACGGTTCACAATGATTATGGGAAGCTTCCGATGGAGTCATTGCTGGAACCTGCCATTGAAATGGCGAATAATGGGTTCAAGGTTTCTGAAACATTACATGAGCGATTAAAGGGCGCATCCAATCGATTAGATACAGAGGCATTACCTTATTTTCATCATGGAAAAGCGGTGAAACCGGGAATGATTATAAAGGATTTGGAAATGGCGGAAACATTGCGTCAGATTCAAAAGGACGGCTCCGATGCCTTTTATAAAGGTGAAATAGCAGACATGATCCATGAGAAGGTTCCGGAAATAGAGCTAAGTGATTTGAGAAATTATCACGTCGAAAAAAGGGAACCTCTAGAAATAGAATATAAGGGTTATAGCATATATTTACCTCCACCCGCAAATGGAGGTGTTATGATTGCTCAGGAATTATTGATGGCAAAACACTTGGAGTGGGACGAGAACAATCTACATTCTTTCATTAAAAATATCGGAACCATGAATCGATTAGCATATAAGGACCGAATTGAAAACATTGGTGACCCGAATGAAATTGATATGGATCTAGATGAATTGTTATCCGATGAACATATCAAAAACATGCTAAGGAAAAAAGACGATGATCTGCGAGTGGAACTGGATTCAAAGGGGGATATAGCGGATCATGCCAATACCACCCATTTTACTATTATAGATAAAAACGGCATGATGGTGTCGTCAACAAACACTTTAAGTAGCTTCTTTGGATCCGGGGAACGTGTCGGTGGATTCTTTTTAAATAACGAATTGGATAACTTTAGTACTAGTGATTCCTCATCAAATCGCCCAAAAGGAGGAAAACGTCCTTTTAGTTATACATCCCCTATCATCGTTTCCAAGGACGATCAACCTGTGTTGGGAATTGGTGCTGCAGGAGGGAGAAGGATCACCTCGGTTTTAACAAGTATCTTGGTACAACACCTTGAATTCGGAATTCCACTTCAAGACGCAGTGGATAAACCTAGGTTCTTTATGGAATTGAATGATGATGCGATTCGTTTGGAAGAGGAAATTCCGCAAGATGTAAAAGATAAATGGAAAGATGACGATTTTAACCTCATTGAAAATTATCGTTCCGTTTATTTTGGGAGTGTCGAGTCTCTAGAAATCATTGACGGACATATCCACGGTGGTTCAGATAAAAGAAGAAACGGATCATGGCAAAGTAAAAATGGTACGTAAAATCAGGCGGCGATGCGGGGGTTAATGCTAAGCAATTTCAAGAAATGCTGGGAATTGAATATGAGGGACTGGCACCAAAACAATTGCGACTATTTTAACGGGGGACAGTCCTTACGCATCCCGCTGATATAACCAAGATGCACCACTTAACCAAATAATTTTTGGTAAATTTGCTTGGCATATGTGGCAAATTTTTTGTTTTTATCTAACTGTCTTTGATTAACAAACGCGTCAAATTTAGTCTTGCTTTGTACATTGGCTTTTTCCTTATTCCCGGTGGCTGCAGTTACCAGATCATCCACGGTAATGTCTTTTCTTTTTTTGTCCGTTTCCTCCGCCAGATATCCAGCATTTTTTAGCATGCGATACCCCATTCGAATTTCCGGAGACAGTCCTTGTAATTCCTCTCGTAGATTGAGTCGTTTACCTTTACCAGGAAGATCATCAAACTCGCCCTTATCAATCGCATCTTTTATCCTTTCCTCAACAAACATATACATATTGTGCACCTCCTGTTTACCTGTGTAGTTATAAGTATTATACCAGTTCATCTTACGTATTGATATGGATGTTTGGACCGTACGGGAGTTCATTCTTTTATACAATATTAACCAACCCTTTATTGCAATTAAATAATTCCCAAACGATTAACAAGCTTATTGATATGAAAAAAGATTGGACAGAACAACTCAATATGGCATTTAATGCAATAAAATTCAAAAGGTTGTAAAACTATGTTACACTAATATTAGCAAATTGAATGCATATTCATTTAAGTAAAATGTATGCGATTTCAGACTAGAAGGGGAAGAGCTGTTATGGCGTTAAAACGAAAGGTAGCAATTATAACGGGTGGAAGCAATGGGATGGGAAAGGCGATGGCAACCCGTTTTGCAGCCGAGGGAGCCAATGTGGTGATTACGGGTCGGAAACAAGAAAGATTAGATCAGGCCAAAAAAGACATTAAGAATGAAACAGGAGTAGAAGTATTGGCAGTGCAGATGGATGTACGGAATCGGGAGGATGTCCAGCGTACGGTTGATGCGACGAAAAATACATATGGTTGCATTGATGTTCTTGTTAATAATGCTGCAGGGAATTTTATCTGCCCCGCAGAAGACTTGTCACCAAACGGTTGGAAAGCAGTCATTGATATTTGTTTGAACGGCACCTGGAATTGCACCCAAATTATTGGTAAAGAAATGATCGCGCAGAAAACTGGTGGTGTCATGTTAAATATGGTGGCTACATATGCATGGACTGGATCACCAGGAGTAGTTCACTCGGCATCGGCAAAGGCTGGTATTTTGGCAATGACCAAATCACTTGCTGTTGAATGGGGGAAATATGGAATCCGGATCAATGCGATGGCACCAGGACCGATCGAACATACTGGTGGTTCGGAGATTTTATTTGGCTCGGACGATGCTGTTCAACGTATTAAGGAGAAAAATCCGCTTGGTGTAGTTGGTACACTAACCGATGTGACTGAGGCAGCAACATTTCTTGTCTCTGATCAGTCCCGTTATATTAATGGCGACTGCTTGACCATTGACGGAGGGCAGTGGATGGCAAATGACAGGTTTATGCAGAACTAATTTTTTAACGTGGAGGAGTTAAACCATGGAAGAATTATTGATTGATACGCAAAATGGCGTCCGAACATTGACACTAAACCGCCCTGAACGAATGAATGCGATTCATGATGCATTTAGTACACAAATCGAACAAGCCCTTCAGCAAGCTTCAGCCGATGATGATGTCCGGGTTGTTGTTATTACCGGAAAAGGAAAGGCCTTCTGTGCCGGGCTGGATTTAACAATGGCACAAGATAAATCTACGACAAGACATGAACAATTGGATGAATTGGGCTGGGTTGGACGGCAGGCATTGGGTATTGTCCATTGTGATAAACCGGTTATTGCCGCAATTAATGGGGTTGCAGCGGGAGCAGGTTTATCTTTGGCACTTGCATGTGACTTGTGCTTCATGACCCAAAGTGCCCGAGTAACGACAGGTTATATCCGCCGTGGGTTAAATCCTGATGCCGGGATGAGTTATTTTTTGCCGCGGCTCGTTGGTAAAGCAAAAGCAACGGAATTGATCTTTACCGGACGTGATATTCAAGCTGATGAAGCGGAACGTATTGGCTTAGTAAGCAGTGTTTTCCCGGATGACATATTTATGGATCGCATTCGTGACATAGCTGAGGAACTAGCCAGTGGACCGCCGATTGCACTTACACTGTCGAAGCGGCTCCTTACCGCAAGTCCTGATGTTGAGCTTATTACAATTTTAAAACAGGAGTATGCATTTATTAAACAATGCTTCGGGACGGAAGATGTAAAAGAAGGCGTTCAGGCATTTTTGGAGAAACGGAAACCTGAGTTTGTTGGGAAGTAGAGCGTTTCTACTATGTATGAAATTGATAGCTGTTGGTAATAGTTTCATATATTGTTTACTCGAAATATCATAGGCTTTGCAACTAAAGTACTTGTGCATTTATTTGATGTTTTTGCTTTACTTTTTCATTAGCACCCGAACTTCTCCTCCATTGACATAGGAGTAAATTCCAAGCACTATGTTTAAGGAAATGTTAAAATTTAAAAAAGGCTATTTTCAGGAGCACATTATGAATTTGATTGAACTAATAAATATTGACTTTACCATAAATAAACAAAAGGTACTGAAAGATGTTTCTTTAGGAATAAGAGCTAATGAATGCATTGCGATTACTGGTAAGAATGGTTCAGGTAAAAGTACGCTTTTGAAATTGATCGCGGGCTTTGCCGTGCCAACTATAGGAAAAATCAATCGATTGACTAATAAAATAAGTTACGTTCCAGAACGGCCTCCCGAATCGCTACGATTTACACCAAAAGAATACCTAAGACATATGGGGAAAATAGCGGGACTTGAAACCAAAGCACTCCATTCTCGAATGAATGCGTTGATTAGACAATTCGGGTTAACAGAATATGAGAATGTTGTCATACATCGCCTGTCGAAAGGGAATAAGCAAAAGGTTAATATCATGCAGGCTTTGTTATCCAATCCAGATATAATTTTGCTTGATGAGCCACTATCCGGATTGGATTCGCGGTCACAGGAGGAATTCGTAAAATTATTAGTGGAATTAAAAACAGAAGGTAAATCGATTATCTTCACTTGTCATGAACCTTATTTAAAAGAACAAATAGCTGATCGGACAATTAATGTCGCAAAGCAGCAAATCAAAGAGATTGTTGAAGGCAACTATTTCCGTTCAATTGAATTTTCTGGAAGATCAACGGTATTCCATCCATTTATTCAAAACACTCGGGATATCATTGACTATAAATGCCATTCTTCAACGACATATGAAATAAAGGTGATTTCTACCAGTAGCGACCAAATTGTAGCACAAATTATCGAACTTGGTGGATCATTGGAATTTGTATCCCGTCCGACAGAGGTCCATGTGGAAATGAAGGATAAATAGAACGCAGGTGAATGATATGAGATATATGATAAGGTATATGTTGCAAGATTACATCCGGACTTATTCGTTTGTGCCTCCTGTTTTGCTTTTTATTATTTGGACAATTGTTTCCTATACATATGTACCGAATCCTGTTTTTGACAGCTTTGCGATTGCTTGTGCTGCGCTTTATCTTATAGTTGCGTGGCTTGCCATAACATTAATGGATACTGAGGAACTTGTTCAACAGCAAATCACCATGTTGCATGCAAACAGTTATGTTAAGGTATTTAGTGCAAAGATCCTGTCTATTTTGTTCCTTGCCGCGTTACTATCTCTATTTGCCGTTATTTACCCGCTTATAATTGGTGCATTCAACCGTTCTGTTACAGTGCTGGATTGTTTCATTGCGTTCATGTCCCTTATACTTATTTCACTATTAAGCATTTCCATAGCGGTTTTTTTCAGTCGGGCGTTTCACAGTCGAACACTCAGCTCCTGGTTGTTATTGGCCCTAATATTGGTTGTTTCCTTAGTGCGTAGCGGTATCGAGAATGTATTGCCTGATTCATTTGCTTTAGTTACGTGGGTTCTACCTCCTTCCTTTATGATTTTGGATATTCTTGGAGAGGAAACGATCAAATTGGGACCTATTACATTGCTAAAGTGGTTGTATGTGATAGCATACTCTGTTCTGTTGTTTTATATTTTTTTAAAGGTCAAGGTACGAAAGGGTTTATACTAATTAATAAGAAAGGTTAAGATACCTGTTATGACAAAAATAACCTTCCAAAACATCCAAACAATCGGTCATGTCATTCATGAAACGGATCAATATCGGCAATTCCATTATCCGGAAATGCTTATTCGTTATGATAGTAATTTTATTGATTTTAAAAGCATGCCATCACTAACAACATTCATGGAAACAGAAAAATACTTAAGAGATTTTCATTTGCAGCACGGACAACATCATGTCAAATTTACTTTTCCTGAAAATGAAAAGCTAAGCGAGGAGCTAAGAAATTATTTTTGTAAACTGAATTATGATGTTGGTTTTCTGGAATTATACGCGATCCAGCCTAGTCAGTTTCCGTCAATAGCTGACAACCCGGACATCCAGGTTTATCAGGTGAGAGGCAACCATGTACAGGAATTTCTTGCTTTGCGGTATCGGCAAGATTTGCAATTTGGGAAGGAATTTGCAGATCAACGGGTTAACCTTACCCGCCGTCAATTGGAGGATCCTGCTATCATCCAGTTGATTGCCTATTATCAAGGTGTTCCAGCTGGATCAGTCGATGTCATCATTGCCGATGATACGGTAGAAATTGATGGTTTGCACGTTGGAGAATCATTCCAAAGAAAAGGGATTGGCAGCAGGTTACAACAATACGTGATGCAGACCTTCCCGGATAAGACTGTGATATTGGTTGCCGATGGGGAGGATACTCCAAAAGAAATGTATCGTAAACAGCATTACAATTACCTTGGTTTTCAATATGAAGTGCAAAAAATTTTTCCTGTTTGATAGTTCGCTTCAATGAGAACGGTTATCAATCCGTTTTTTCTTTGCTGTACAACCGCTTTCTTGATAAAGTATATCTAATAAAAGCTTTGACAAAGGAGGTACATATGATGGCTACCATCGACGACTTTACAAAATTGGATATCCGTATTGGGACGGTATTAAAGGCAGAACCCTTTCCGGAAGCAAGAAAACCGGCGATTAAACTGGAAATTGATTTTGGTGAGCTAGGTGTCAAACGGTCTTCTGCCCAAATTACCAAGCGATACGAACCAGAGGAGCTCGTCAATCGCCAGGTGGCAGCCGTGGTGAATTTTCCACCAATGCGGGTTGCCGGGTTTAAATCCGAGGTGCTGGTATTGGGCGGAACACCGGAAGAAGGGGATGTGGTCCTCTTGCGCCCGGATGAACCGGTTAAGAACGGCTCGCCAATTTCGTGATATGGGGATAAATCCTAAATCTAAAAGGGAAGCAACCTTAGAAAGGAAACTTCTCTTTTTTTCTATCCGGAATTAAGAAAAAAACTGGTTAGGATATGTTTTGCTTCTTTTCATATTTCAAGTATCATAGAGTTAAAGAGAAGTAGAGGGAGGAGTTTTCCTTTTGAAGTTTAGACGAACGTTTCGGCGTAACCCGTTTACAAAATGGAAAAAGCCAATGAACTGGATTGGATATGTCGTTCTCATTATTATATTGCTTGCTGTAGTCGGCTTATCCTCGGTTAAAGTGCTGACAGATTATATCTGGATGGATTCTCTGGGGTTTGAGCAGATTTTCACCACTACTTTAGGAAGCAAAATTCTCCTTGGAATCATTGGTTTCCTTCTGTTTGCAGCGTGCACTTTTATCACATTATTTTGGATTCGCCGGTCATATCTGAAGCATTTTGACCGACATCAGTTACCGCCAATTCTATTGCAACGTAAATGGATCACGCTCATTACGCTGGGTATTTCTGTTTTTATTGGGTTATTTGGCAGTATGATCACACAAGGCTTTGGCTGGGAAAGTTGGTTGAAACTGATTCACCATGCCTCTTTTGGCAAGACGGATCCTTTTTTTAACAGGGATATTTCCTTTTACATGTTTATTTTGCCATTCTTGAAATTTATTATTTATCTATTATTATCCTTAAGTATCTTCTTATTTATGATTGAGGTAGGAGCCTACTCTGTCTTTCATATGTACCGGTTAAGCAGACCCGCACAATTGCAACTTGGGTTTACCCTGGCCATTATTGGAATACTACTGGCGGGTAATCACTTGCTGGCACCGTATGAGACACTTCTAACAAGCAGGGTAAATATTTTTCAGGAAAGTGTTGTTCACGGGTTAAGTTATACCGATCATCTGATTAATATACCGAAATCCTATGTATTGGCATTTGTAGCTATTGTCGGTGTCATTTGGATGATTGTTGCCTTAGTACGGGGAAGGTTGGGCGCAATGGTTATTCCGATTATTGCCTATGTCGGATTAGCGATTGTTGGGCAGGCAGCTTCCGTATTGGTTCAGAGTTTTCTTGTGTCGCCAAATGAGTTTTCCAAGGAAAGCCCGTATTTGCAGCATAATCTCAACTTTACCAGAAGTGCATACGACTTGGATAAGGTGGATACCAAGGAGCACCCGGGAAATTATTCGTTAAATGAAGATATGGTTGAACGAAATAAACAAACACTTGATAACGTCCGGATGAATGACTCAAGGCCGCTTCTTGAGGTTTATAATCAGTTACAGACATTTCGAACCTATTATAAATTTAACAATGTTGATATTGACCGGTATAAAATCGATGGAGATTATGAACAGGTATTTCTTGGTGCAAGGGAATTGAGTACAGACGATTTGCCCGATCAGTCAAAAACATGGGTCAACCGTTATTTACGCTATACGCATGGATATGGGGTAGCCATGAGTCACGTGAATCAAGTGACGGAACAGGGTCAGCCAAAATATATGATGAAAGACTTACCCCCAAAGGGTGTACTGGATATTAAACGTCCGCAAATATATTTTGGTGAGGAATCGTATCAAAATGTCATCGTCAATAGTAAGGTAGATGAGTTTGATTATCCAACTGGTGATGATAATGCGGAAACTCGTTATGATGCAGATACCGGGATTCCGATGAAAGGAATTAAACGATTGTTGTTTTCGCTAAATGAAGGTTCTTTCCGGATGCTTGTATCGGACCAGCTTACTGATAAGAGTCAACTGCTGGATACAAGAAATATCATGGACCGGGTAAACCGGATTGCTCCATTCTTCAGTTACGATAAGGATCCATATATGGTTGTCCGTGATGATGGCAGTCTCGTTTGGATGATCGATGCTTATGTATCTGCGGAACGATATCCGTATGCCGAGCCATACAAAGGAAATACCAATTATATTCAGAACCCGGTAAAGGTCAGTGTGGATGCCTATACGGGAGAGGTTAAATTTTATGTGGTGCAGCCGGATGATCCACTGATACAGACCTATCAGAAGATCTTTCCATCATTATTCACCACGGATATACCAGACGATATCAAGAAACATTTTCGTTATCCGGAGAAACTGTTTAAAGTTCAAGCGAAAATGTATGGTACCTACCATATGATGAATTTGGAAGTGTTCTACAATCGAGAGGATTATTGGGAATTTCCAACTGAAAAATACTTCAATGAAGATATTGAGATGGAACCGTATTACATGACGATGAAGCTGCAGGAAGAAGATAACGAAGAGTTTATCTTAATGCTCCCATATACACCGAAGAAACGGCAGAACATGATTTCCTGGATTGGTGTTCGTAATGATGGTGACCATTATGGGGAAATGTTTGTGTACCGTTTTCCAAAGCAGAAAAACATCTACGGTCCACAGCAAATTGAAAACCGGATCAATCAGGACAGTGATATTTCCAAGCAATTAAACCTTTGGGCCCAGGGTGGATCGGATATCATCCGTGGTAACTTGCTGGCTGTACCGATTGAAGATACTATATTGTATGTTGAGCCAATTTATATTGAGTCGTCCAACGCGACATCACTGCCAGAAGTCAAACAAGTGGTGCTGGCTTATGGGGATAAAATTGTGATGGAAAAAGACTTTGATACCGCGCTCGACCGGATGCTTGATTTGGTGGATCCGGATCATCAAGAAGGGGATAAGAAAGAGGATAAAAATGAGAAAGATGAGCAACCGGATACACAAGAGCCACTGAGTGAAGCAGATCAGCAATTAGAGGAGTTTGCCAAAACGTTTGATGATTATCAAAAGGCCCTATCTGACGGAGATTGGGAAAAAGCCGGTAAACTAATGAAACAAATTGAAGATCAGTTAGGGGAATATGAAGAGTAACATGATGAAATTAAATGAGGGGTGCAAATCGTTTGCACCCCTCATTACATGGTATAAAAAATGAACTGTAAAGCCAATGGGTTGAGTTCAAATGTTTCCAGGAATATAATGAAAGGATCAAATTGAATTTTCGAAATAGAAAGAAGGGGAAACGGTGCGTAATGGTGGAAACAAAATATATTTCGGTTGGTATATTGTAGCAGCAGCCTCGATTATTACCTTGCTCACCAATGGGCTTCGGCTGGGAATCGGCCCGCTTGTTAAACCGATTTTGGAAGATACGGCAATGTCCCGAACTGAATTCTCATTTATCATTGCCATTAGCATGATCGTATACGGGGTGGGCATGCCGATGGCGGGAATGCTGTTAAAACATATCAGTACCCGGGCCATTTTGTTAGTTGGGATGGTTTTCTCATGCGGTGCTATTATTTGGACAATTAGAGCTGAAAGTACCATCTCTTTCTTACTGTCATTTGGTATACTTCTGTCACTGGGACTTTCCTTCATGAGCCCCGTTTCATTGACACCGATTATTAGTAAATGGTTCATCCGACAAAGGGGAAAAGCGCTCTTTTATATGACAACTGGGGCTATGGCAGGAATTGCGTTGGTGACACCATTGGAAACAATTTTAATTGGTTCATTTGGATGGCAGCACACCTTATTAATTTTCAGCGCACTATTTATTGTGCTGGTTATTCCTTCCGCGTTGTTCGTAATGCGAGAGGAAGTACCAGATGGAGCCGATTTAAAGGGTAAAGATATGACAAATAGCAAGAAAAAGGATCAACAAAGGCAACCAGGTCTTACCATGAAAGACGCTTTGAAAACCAAAGCATATTGGCAAATTGTCATCGGCTTGTTTGCCTGTGGATTTAGCATGAATCTACTTGGCTCCCACGGGGTTCCGATGCTGACGGATCATGGTTTTAATCCAACAACAGCCTCATTCGGGGTAGGTCTGATTGGTTTTGTAGCAATTTTTAGTACACTGGCTCTTGGTGAAATTGCGGACCGCTATCCTCGAAAAAACCTTTTAAGCTTGATTTATGTTGTCCGGGGATTTGGATTTCTTGGCCTCGTTTTTGCCGTTACACCCTGGCAACTCTATGGTGTGGCAATCATCGGCGGATTGGTATGGGCTGGTTCAACTGCAACCGCCTCGGCTATTCTCGGTGATTTGTACGGCGTTCAATTATTAGGGATGTTGTATGGGTGGGCGTATTTTTCCCATCAAATTGGTGCATCTATCGGCTCGTTTCTAGGCGGTTGGGGTTATGAAACATTTGGGACCCATGTTATCGCCTTTGGTGCAACCGTGGCCTTACTAATGGCTGCCGGGATCGTGTCCTTTCAATTACCGAAACAGCTTGTCTTTCCCACCATGCGGCGTGAAACGGTACAAACGAAAGGTTAGACTTGGGGTTGGGGTGGTACTTAAATGCTGTATAGTAAGGTGAAGCAGAAATCAAAACAGGTGCAATTGTGGAAATGCTAGAATGTTATATAGAATACTTTAAGTACTTTAAACAAAGCAAATAGCCGGGAAGGATGAAGAGGACATCTTTCCTGGCTTTGTTTTAATATTTTATCCCAAGTTAGTCAACAAATAGTTGCTTGTGTCGTTATTTCTCTTTGCCAAATTTATTATATGCACCATGCATAACCGGACCAACAAACTCGTTTAACTTCCAGCCATGCTTGATTGCCGCTGCAACGAAGTCCTTAGCAATGGAAACAGATTCTTTTACGGAATGCCCTTTGGCAAGACTTGCAGTAATTGCGGCTGCAAATGAGCATCCGGCACCATGGTTATAAGAGGTGTCGATCTTTTCATTTTCCAGCAATGTGAAGTCGGATCCGTCATAAAAGAGATCAACGGCTTTATCATGGTCAAGAGCTGTACCACCTTTGATGACCACTGTTTTAGCTCCAAGCTCATGGATTTTTACGGCCGCATGCTTCATTTCATCAATGGTTTTTAGCGGTACGGTTTGTGCAAGCTGTCCAGCTTCAAATAGGTTTGGAGTGGTGATCGTTGCACGGGGAAGCAATAACTCGCGCATGGCGTCCGTGTTCTCCGGCTGCAAAACCTCATCTTCTCCCTTGCATACCATAACAGGGTCAATGACTACTTTATCCAAAGCAAATTCATCGATTTTACGGGCGCCTAGTTCTATGATGTCCACCGAACCAAGCATCCCGGTTTTCATGGCATCAATACCGACGGAGAGAATCGTGTTTAGCTGCTGTTCCACGATGTCAACATCAATCGGATGCACACCATGGCTCCAATTATCCGGATCCATCGTTACAATGGATGTAAGTGCGTTCATCCCGTAAACATCAAGTTCCTGAAACGTTTTTAAGTCTGCTTGTATACCTGCACCGCCGCTGGAATCTGAACCGGCCAAGGTAAGTGTTTTTTTCATTGGCATTTGTAATCCCCCTTGTGATGTAATATAAATAGAATATAACAAATTACCGGTGAATGAAAGCAATGGAACTATAATTGAGCTTAATACAAGATAACACATACCTTTTCTAAAAATATATGAAATTAATTAGAAAATTTACAGTAATGTGTTGCATTTTTTTGTCGAATCTTGTAATATAAAGGTCAGCGATATATTGCATATAAATAACGGGTAATATATAATTTTGTAGGTTTAACTACATCTAAAGAGGAGAAATTACATGAAGACAAAACTATCATTCTCGACTCATGTTGTAATCGGGGTTATGCTATTTGCGTTGTTTTTCGGTGCAGGAAATCTGATTTTTCCGGCAGAGTTGGGTCAGGAATCCGGTACTAATCTTTGGTCGGCAATCATAGGGTTTTTAATAACTGGAACTGGCCTGCCGTTGCTTGGTATCCTGGCCATGAGCTTTTCCGGCAGTAAAAACCTGCAGGAACTTGCCAGCAGGATTAATCCGACCTACGCGATATTTTTTACCGCCTTGCTATATTTGACGATCGGACCATTCTTTGCTGCGCCACGGACAGGTACGGTGGCATATGAAGTCGGCTTCTCGTCATTTTTTAGTGACGGGAATCAGCAAATTGCACTGTTGATATTTACCATTTTATTTTTCGCAATTACATTATTATTTTCATTGAAACCGGCAAAATTGGTTGATAATGTTGGGAAAATTCTTGCTCCGGGGATTGTTATTTTACTTGGTATTTTGCTATTTATGGTTATTGTTAAACCAATGGGCAGCATCCAGGGACCGACAGAGGCATATTCAAATGGCTCATTCGTAGCGGGCTTTTTGGAAGGCTATAATACCATGGACGCACTTGCTTCGTTGGTATTCGCGATTATTGTGATCAACGCCATTCGTTCCATGGGGGTTACATCCAAACAAGGCATTTTACGGGCAACGATCAAATCTGGTATTGTAGCGATTGCTTTACTTTCATTGATTTATATCGGAATTGGCTATTTGGGTGCAACAAGTACAGAGGCATTTGGCTACTTTGATACGGGTGGCCCGGTACTTAGCAGTGCTGCTTCCTATTACTTCGGTGCTTTGGGATCGGTATTATTGGCAATTGTTATCACATTGGCATGTTTAACGACAAGTATTGGATTAATAACGGCTTGTGCGGAATATTTCCATACACTCATTCCAAAAATCAGTTACAAAATGTATGTTATATTCTTTTCAACTTTAACATTTGTGGTTGCCAATTTTGGATTGGCTAACATTATTACTTTTTCCCAACCTGTATTAATGTTCCTGTATCCGCTGGCAATTGTCTTAATAGTATTAGCCTTTTTGTCACCTTTGTTTAATCATTCACGAATCGTTTATATTTCAGCAACGATTGTAACCTTTCTAATCAGTATTTTCGATGGTTTGAAATCATTGTGCGAATCATTGGGAATCGATTATTTTGGATGGATGAAGCCAATTGTTTCTTTTTATGAACAGTCGCTGCCAATGTATGATCAGGGGCTTGGCTGGTTAATTCCAGCACTGGTTGTTATTGCTATTACAGGTATTATTGTTCGTGTCCAAAAACTATCTACTGCTAATGCCTAAATGAAACAAGCTGGATCCTTTTACAGGGTCCAGCTTGTTTCATTTGCGCTTTCATTTGATTGTAGCGATTGGAATTCTCCAATGGCCCGTAACCAGTTTTCCCGCATAGCTGCTGCAACATTTGTGTTGTCTTTTTCTCTAAGTAGTTGAATGATAGCGTTATGTTCATCAATTGATTTTTCGGTTAAAATAATTGCGTTATGGAAAAACTGCCGTCTGACATGCGCTTGCAACATGGCAACCATCGTATCGATATATGGATTATTTGCCGTATCTACAATAACCTGATGAAATGCTTCGTCTACTTTTAAGGCAGCAAAATAACTCTCCGCCCGGATGGCCTTGGCAAATTGATCATTGATTTCTTCAAGTCTGGTAAGTACATTATCGGTAAGATGGGCGATAGCCAGTTCAGCGGATAACCCCTGTAAAACAGCTAACGGGGGCAGCAGATCTTTAATGGCGTCTTTTTCCACTTCAGATACTTGTGTCGCTTTACCGGGGTACATATGGACAAAGCCTTGAACCTCAAGAAGTTGTAATGATTCCCGGACAGGGGTTCTGCTTACGCCCAATGCTTCAGCAAGTTCTTTATCGTTTAATTTCTCGCCCGGAAGTAATGTGCCATCGATAATCCATTGTTGCAATTGATTGAATGTATTTTCCTTGGCTGATTTACGAATTGGCTTTGCATGATCAGTTGGTATTGGCATGATATCACCCTAACTAAAATAATGTATTTCTCTTCAGTCGTGGAGTTGCGTATCGTATGAAATCTACACGTAATATAATCTATTATTAGTATACATGAAAAATAGCTTGTTGGGAATATGCAATATATCGGGATGTTGCTGAATCAGGAGAGAAATAACGGACATCGCCATTTCTAAGGAGGTGTGTACTTGGAACAGAGATTTACACAAATTTATGACAGATTACACAATTATTTTGGGATGCAAAACTGGTGGCCGGCAGATACAGTGTTTGAGATGATGGTTGGGGCGATATTGGTACAAAATACAAACTGGCGTAATGCGGAGAAGGCATTGCATCATGCAAAACCGTTTTTGACACCTGAACAGCTAGATGAAATGCCAACTGAGGAGTTAGCGTTACTGATTCGTTCCAGTGGGTTTTACCGTGTGAAGGCAAAGCGGATCAAGGCATTTTTGAAGTGGTTCCAACGATACGATTACAGTGTGGAATATATCAAAACATTTAATTGGGAAGTATTGCGACAGGAGTTATTACAAATAAACGGAATTGGCCGAGAGACAGCTGATGTTATTTTGCTTTATGCTTTTGCTAAACCTATTTTTGTTGTTGACGCCTATGCACGCAGGATATTCTATCGGATTGGCTGGTCACTGCCAGATAGTTATGATGCCCTTAGACAGCAAGTTGAGGCAGAGTTGGGAGACGATTTGCTTGTTTACCAGGAATTTCATGCGCTGCTCGTGGAACATGCGAAAGAATTTTGTCAGGTTAAGCCGCGATGTGAGCATTGTCCTTTACAAGATATTTGCGAACAACGTAGCAAATAAGTAGTTATTCTTGGCTGTACAGACGCGCCGAACTTATTGACAACAGATTGTTTGTATGATATTAAAATAATAGATTAGCACTCATGGCTAGAGAGTGCTAAAATGGGGATAGACGATAAACAGGAAAGGAAGTAGTGTCATGGCAAAGAAACAGTTTAAGGCAGAATCAAAGCGGCTCTTGGAGTTAATGATTAATTCCATCTATTCGCAACGTGAGGTCTTCCTGCGCGAGTTGATTTCCAATGCAAGTGATGCGATTGATAAGATATATTACAAGGCTTTAACGGATGATAGCTTAAGCTTTGATCCGTCAAATTATTTTATTAAGGTAACAGCAGATAAGGAAAACAGAACGCTGACTGTTATGGATACCGGTATCGGCATGACCCAGGAAGAACTTGAAAATAATCTGGGTACCATTGCCGAAAGTGGATCATTGGCTTTTAAAAACGCGAACGAAATAAAGGATGGCTATGATATTATTGGTCAATTCGGTGTCGGATTTTATGCTGCCTTTATGGTTGCCGATGTTGTTACGGTCGAAAGTAAGGCATTTGGCAGTGAAGAAGCATATAAATGGGAATCAGAAGGAACGGAAGGCTATACAATTACCCCAATTGACAAAGATCAAATAGGTACAACCATCACCTTGAAAATTAAAGAAAACACTGATGACGAGAATTACGATGAATTTCTGGAAGAGCATCGCCTGAAAGAAATTATTAAAAAGTACTCTGACTTCATCCGTTACCCAATTAAAATGGATGTAACCGAAAGCAAGCTAAAAGAGGACAGTGAAGATGAGTACGAAGAATATGTGGAAGAACAGACGATTAACAGCATGGTGCCAATTTGGAAAAAGAATAAGAGTGAGCTGACCGATGAAGATTACGAGAACTTCTATCAGGAAAAACGGTATGGCTTTGATAAACCATTAAAACATATTCATCTAAACGTTGATGGTACTATCCGCTATAATGCGATCCTGTATATTCCGGAAACCAGACCATTTGATTATTATTCCCAGGAGTATGAAAAGGGACTGGAACTGTACTCCAATGGTGTATTAATTATGGAAAAATGTGCAGATCTCGTCCCGGATCATTTTAGCTTTGTTAAAGGTATGGTCGACTCGGAGGATTTGTCCTTGAATATCTCCCGAGAAATGTTGCAACATGACCGACAGTTGAAGCTTATTGCAAAAAACATCAACAAAAAAGTCAAGAATCAACTGCTAAGCCTGCAAAAAGATGACCGGGAAAAATATGAAAAATTCTATGATGCGTTTGGCAGACAGTTGAAATTCGGTGTCTACAACAACTTTGGGCAACATAAAGAAACATTGCAAGATTTATTGATGTTTTATTCATCGACCGAAAAGAAACTGGTAACATTAGCCGAATATGTTTCCCGTATGAAAGAAGATCAGAAGTATATTTATTATGCGCCGGGTGAATCGATTGAACGCATTGAAAAATTGCCACAAACCGAAATGGTTGCTGACAAGGGATATGAAATTCTCTTTTTCACTGAAGAAGTTGATGAATTTGCCATTAAGATGCTCATGAACTATCAGGACAAAGAGTTCAAGTCGGTGTCCAGTGGTGATTTGGATATTGAATCGGATGAGGATGAAGAAAGTACCGAACAAGCCCAACAGGATAATCAAGAACTGTTTACAGCCATGAAAGACATTCTGGCAGATAAAGTAAAAGATGTCCGGGCATCCAAGCGTTTGAAGTCGCATCCGGTATGTCTGTCGGCTGAAGGAGAAATATCGCTGGAAATGGAAAAAGTCATCAACGCTATGCCGGATAATCAGCAAATTAAGGCAGACAAGGTACTGGAAATCAATGTGAACCATGAGGTATTTGATACACTACAGCAAGCGATGGAAGCCGATAAAACAAAACTGGAATTGTATACGAAGCTGTTATTTAACCAGGCGTTGTTAATTGAAGGCCTGCCAATTCAGGATCCAGTTGATTTTACGAATGATATTTGTAAAGTGATGGTTTCCTGACAAACACTTCATAATATATGGCACCATGTTAGAAGGAAGATCAACCAGATGATGATGGAAATTGATCTTCCTTTTTTGTAAGAGTGACACTGTGTCACAAAAACATTGACAAATGACATTGTGTCACTTATCATAGAAGTATGGTAGAAAAAGTGGAAACAGTATACCCGCTATCGGGAATCAGCTGGGAAAAAGAGGTTAAACAATGACAGTAATGATTTATGGAGTACCCTGTTCTTCTACTAGACAAGCAAAAGAATGGCTGAAGAAATATGATGTGCCATTTGTAATGAAAAATATCATGAAAAACCCGTTGACTATTCAGGAGCTGCAATTTATTCTAAGCAGAACTGTGGAAGGTACGGATGAAATCATTTCAACCCGTTCAAAAATTTATAAAGAACTTGATTTGGATATGGATTTACTACCGTTGCAAGAGTTGCTCAAACTCATTCAGGAACATCCGAAACTATTAAGGAGCCCGATCATCATTGATGAAAAACGGTTTCAAGTTGGTTACCACGAAGATGAGATCCGTCAGTTTCTTCCCAGAAAGACAAGAAAACTTCAATGGCTGCAGTGGAAAAAACACCGCTTGAATTTGGCCGATGGATCAATATAATTTAATGGATTGTAAATAATCATCAAAATGGTTACAAATTAGTGAAAAAGTTTAACATTCAATTGTGCGCGCTTTATGGACATGCTAAAATTAAAGGGATTACATATCGAAGGGGGACATGCTAAGTGAAGCTATGGATGAAGAAAATAGCAGCAATTTTAATCACTGTCATGACCCTGGGTATATATATCCCGCCTGCACATTTGAATCCAAACGAAGAAAATAAAGAGGCTGTCTCCCCAAAAACGGATATTCGTGAGGCGGCTTTGGGTCCGCAAACAGAAACAGCGGAAGTAGCTACCATACGTAAAGAGGAAACCTCGGATTCCGATGAAGATGACACGAGTGATCCGTTTTTTCACAGTATGATGGAAAAGGTAAAACAACAAACGATCACAAAAATGGGTCCACGGATTGCCGAACAAGTGGAAGATGATTTTGTAACGACGATTCTGCCTAATATGGAGTCTGTTCTGCAAACACTTGTCGCTGATGCCGAGGGTGATGCTCCGTATTTTGGAATTACCGAACAGCCATCGTCAGGCTTTGGGGAAAAGATTTTTAATGTGTATGATTGTCGAACCAATCAGGATGTGGCCCGATTTCATGTGCGACGGGAAAACCGGCCACAAGAAGGTTATTGGTTTACATTCCATTATCATATAAGCAATGATAATTTTGAATCACATCACGAAATTGGTGAATTATATTGGGATAAAAATATTCCGCCAAAATGGATGGCGTAGAAATACTGCTGTATCAGAGTTTGCTGATGTAGCAGTATTTTTTTATATAGATTAAAGCTCGCGTTTATCCAATTAAGGATGGTGGCTAAGGAATATATTCATGGATGCGAAAAAGTTTGGAAAAAAGGATATAGGCGGATAACCCCGCTATGAGAATCTTTTCTATGAATTGGTTGCCATTCGCCCAAGTGGTCCATTTTCGTCAATGATGTCCTGAATCGTATAAACGGAGATGGGGAAAATGGGAAAACCGTAATAGTGTGGGGTAATGTCGATAAGTTGAAAATACAGAATCAATGCTTTGTCAGCAATATAATAATCCTGGTCTGGGGCGATTCCAGGAAAGGTGTCCAGAAGCTGTATCTGCCGTTCACTGATTTGATCCTGAACGAGTTGGGAAAGTATCGTTACATAATCACTATTTGGTTTAAACAATTCCTTCAACGTGTAGCTTTTGCCTGTTTGGGTATCAAATGTCAATGACTTCATGATGGTTAATCCATTTGCGTGGGAGTAAGCAATAGCATAGTTGGAAAGTGCGAGACTAAGCACATCCCGTTCATTTGTTTTGATTTCATAGGTGCCAATCATTTCGTTAAAGGAATTGACATCTTGTTGCTGGTATTGCTGGTTGATCAGTGATTGAACTAATTGGGTAATGGTTTGGTTCATCCGCTGTTGTGCTGTTTGGTTTTGTAAACCGTATACTTGCGGGTAATGAACAGTCGTACCATGTTGTTGAAAGACCATTGTCTGAATGGAAACGGGTAATGTTGGTATGGCCAATGGGATCATCCTTTCTGTGCGTTTTTCCTATAGTATATTCATGGAATGGGATAATGTCCCTTGATTGGGTTTGAAATAGTCATCTGAAGGTATTGTTAAGGAGTAAGAAATTTGGAAAGCTGAAAGGGTGCAGTACAAATTCGATCGAGCAACAGGGAAAAACGATCGTACGGGACACAAAAACGATCGAGCAGCTTGAGAAATCGATCGGGTGGAGAGCAAATATCCTTGAGTAGCCGGGAAAATCGTGTAAGCAACGACGTAAAGTTGATCGAAATCAAGAAAAAAGCGCCTGTATACATTAACACAGACGCTTTTTGCTAACCTCTCATTCGTTGCTTAAGCGGGTTGCTTTGATCCCGCAATTTCATCTTTGCCAGTAAATGACGCAGTGGCTCCTCAGCAATCAGGTATACCCCAACGGAAAGGAATACAGATGCTGCTCCGAATAGAAACCCAGCAAGCACATCGGTTGGATAATGAACACCTAAATAAATGCGTGTGACCATAATAAAAAGAATCCAGACTAATGTGACAAGGCCGACTATCCATTTTGTCCACATCTTTTTGACAGTCAATAGTAGGATCAACCCCAATAAGCCGTAAAAAATGGTCGTTGCAGTCGCATGTCCACTTGGAAAACTTTCATTGGTTTTTGTGATCAGTTGCAAGTAGTGCGGGCGATCCCGATCCACAAGTGCCTTAAGAAGTTTCGTGCAAATTACTGCACATAGCAGGATGGTTCCGCCCAGCCAAAGCCCTTCTGCATATCTACGTTTTATAAACAGGAAGATAACCAGAATAACGGTTAAGACAATAACGAGCCTGACATTTCCCAGTTCGGTAATGAGCTTAATAAATGATGTCGTTCCATTCGCGACATGAGCCTGGATGCGGTTAATCCAGTTTAAATCAAAGGTATGAACCCAGGCATTTTCATAGTAAACACCCCAGGCAACAATTCCAAACAGTACTAAAAATATTGCCCCTATAATAAGAAAGGGGATGGCAGATCGCTCTCTCGTTCTCAATATGATTCCCTCTTTCACGTCTAGTAGATTGTCTTATCCTATCGTACCAGTTTTTTATTGGATTACAAATGGTGAATGCAATTTAAATAAAATTAAATGATAGAATGGTAGACCCTCTCTCTCCTTCACGGCTGATTCTTCACGTTTTTCCTTTTCCATCCAACCTAAGATAGTGATTTTCGCGGTTGATTCCCAAAACTAGTTATCCCCAAAATTAAATTCGTTGCCTAACGTAAATTTTCGACGGTAGCATTAGGGTGTTTGCGGATATATTTCCAATGGAAGAAAACATATCGATTGTTTATTAAGATGTGAGCATTTTTGTTGCTGTGATATCATGTTTCGTTAATAATCGAATAGATAGATAATTATAAAACAGGAGCATACAATCATGGAACGTCAAATTACCATATTAGATTTTGACCAAACCTACCACCAACAGCAATTTCTACGCTCGGAAAAATGTGACAGAATTGAGCTGGAAGAAATGCCGGGGACGAATTTATTTTGTGATCAGCATGCTTTGTCACATATTTCACAAAAACTTAAACAGCATCGTACAAATCCGATAACACTTTTGGGAAGCGGAAATTATCATTATGTTTCCTATATCTTATTGTCGCAAATCCAGAGACCCTTCACATTAGTCCTTTTCGATCATCACACAGATATGTTGCCAAGTCCGAACGAGTCATTGATTTCATGCGGTTCTTGGGTGTATGATTCCTTAATGAAACTCCCTTTCCTGAAGAAAGTCATCCTGATTGGGGTAAACGATGACTGGATAAAACAAGTACCTTCTACTGTTGCGGAAAAAGTAATAGCATTTCCAGAGCAATCCCTTCACCAAAACAATGCAACATTGATCCATTCCATCATAGAAGAGATGACAACGACCGAAATTTATATAAGTATTGATAAGGATGTCCTTGATCCGATTGATGCCGTTACAGCTTGGGACCACGGTACATTAAGGCTGTGCCGGCTTATGGAAATAGTTGATGCAATAACGCAGCCAAAGGAAGTATTGGGTGTAGACATATGCGGTGAATACCCGGTTACGCCGGGCAATGCATATAAGCGGGGCACAAAGGAAGCAGTAAAAAAGAATAGTGATGCGAACCGATTCATTGTTAAACATCTGAACGAGACCGTATGCGGGAAGGCCTAGAGTTCCCAATACGGCCTTTCTTAATGAAATAAATGGAGCAGTTAGATACCGGATCTAAATGGGTTTAAAAATATTTCTCTCTCACTATCTTGCAATAAACAGTACTATATGTTACATTATTCATTAACAAGTACTGTTTATTGCAAGGTACTGAAAAGAGGGAAAAGCAATGAATGTGCAATTTAAAAAAGGGATTTTGGAAATATGCGTACTCGTGTTATTGGAAAAGAAGGATTGTTACGGGTATGAGTTGGTGCAGCGGATCTCCGATAAAATTGAAATATCAGAAGGGTCCATTTACCCACTGCTTCGACGGTTAACGAAGGAAAAATATTTTACAACGTATTTACAGGAATCTTCCGAGGGCCCGTCACGTAAATATTACAGACTGACGACCAAGGGGAAGGACTACCTCCGTGAGCAAATGAAAGAGTGGAGAGAATTTACAAATGCTGTTAATGAATTGATTGAGGAAGGTGACAGGAATGACTGAAAAGCAATTTTTGGATCAATTAAATACTGCTTTATCTAAACTGTCGGCACAGGAACGGGAGGATATTTTACAGGATTACCGGGAGCATTTTGCAATCGGTAAAGCGGATGGGAAGTCAGAAGAAGCAATAGCGGATGCCCTTGGCTCTCCAAATAAAATTGCCAAAGAAATGCTCGCGATGTACCATTTGGAAAAAGCGGAGACGAACGTCACAGCCGGAAATGTGATTCGGGCTGTCTGGGCGGCAATTGGTTTAGGATTTTTCAATTTAATTATTGTACTTGGACCATTTATCGGTTTGGTTGCCGTGGTCTTTGCCGGATGGGTTGTTGGGTTGTCATTTATCTTGTCTCCACTGCTGGTACTCATGGATGCTGTTCTTTATCCGGGAACATTTGCATTCTTTGATTTATTTTTCTCGATTATGTTATGTGGGTTGGGGCTGTTTATTGCTATTGGGATGTATTATTTGACGATTTACTTGACGCGTGGTTTTATCCATTATTTGAAATTCAATAGTTCATTGGTGAAGGGTGGGTTGAAAAATGAGTAAGACAAAACGATTAGCTATTCTCGGAATTGCCCTTTTGGTTATTGGCACAATTGGATCGTTTTTCACCTTTCAATCTGCCTATCAGAAAGAATCAATTACAGAAGAACAACCGATCGAAGGTACCTTTACGTCATTGAATGTGCAAACAGATAATGCAACGGTAAAAATTATTCCGACCGATGATAAAACGTCTAAGGTTACATTAAACGGCAAGCAATACAAAAATCGCAATTATCAATTCGCAGCTCATGTAAAAAATGAAAAACTGTCGGTGAAATTAAAGAATAATCGGCATAAACTGTTTAACTTTGATTTCTTATCGCCATCGGTAACATTAACCGTCTATATACCGCAGAAACAATATGCATCATTGGACGTTTCAACCGGGAATGGCGGAATAAATATAAATCACATACAATCAAAGGAAATGAATGCAATAACATCTAATGGCCGCATAAATATGAATGATTTAGCTGGCTCGGCTTTGATAGCTGAAACGGATAACGGCCGAATTAATGGGAAGAATTTGCGGATGGATAAGGTAGATGTACAATCCGATAATGGCAAGGTTGAATTACGGCAGGTGACCGGTTCGAGTGTTAAGGCAAGAACAGGTAACGGAAAGTTGATGATGGATGGGGTAGATGCAGCAATTATCGGGTACACCGATAACGGGAGGATTTCACTGGTAACAGATCAATTGAATAAGTCTATTAAATTGCAATCCGGCAATGGTAAAATCGAGGTCCAAACAAAAACCAACCCAACCAATACAACAATTATTGCCAACACTGATAATGGCAAGGTTAATGTATTAGGCAAATATAGCGGCAGCACGGTGATTGGAAATGGAGATCATGTCGTGGAGTTAAAGACGGATAATGGTGGGATTACCGTAACGAAGGGCAATAAATAACAATAAAAACGGGAGGGCCTTTTGGTAAAGGTTCATTCCCGTTTTTATTTTTACCAGTCTAAAAAGAGATTCCAAATTTTCATCATACCATGACAAAAACGGAAAGGTTTCTGCCATTCACACAATCGACCGTCAGTGAATATGGTACAATTGACCGATAATTTTGTTACGCATTAACTGGCAGTAATCCCCTACTTCAAGACTTAAGGGTAATCCAAGCAGGAAAAGTTGGGGGTAAATTCCTGATTAGTGAGATACAATGGCAACTTACCGATGCATTAGCAGAGGTTATTGCCACCAATTGGGTTCGTAGTGTCGCTTTATCTGCGTCCAAGCGAGGATATTAGCGACAGTAGAACGGGACTAACAATCAGTGGTGGATAAAGTAAACCCCCACTGATTGGAGTTTCACTTTATCTGTAGGGAGGTGTCTTTGTGGCGACGATCAAACCGCCTATATTGCAACCAGGAGATACGATTGGCATTGTCACATTGGGTAGTCCGCTTCCTGACAACGAGATTAACAATCGTATAGAAACAGTAAGAAGTCTTGGCTTCCAAGTGGTGTTAGGTGACCATACCTACGCCCAAGATGGCTTCCTCGCCGGTACTGATGAAGAGCGTGCATCTGATTTGATGCGCATGTTTGCCAATGATCAGGTCAAATTGATTTTGCCTACACGAGGCGGCGTTGGCGTTGCAGGCATCCTCCCACATCTTGATTTTGATTTCATTCAAAGTCATCCGAAAATCCTCACCGGTTATAGTGATATTACGGTACTCTTAAATGTTTTGGCCCAGTATGCAAACTTAGTTACATTCCAAAGCCTTTTGCTGCTTGACTTCACTACTAGTACACCAGGCTACAATTACGATCAATTTTTCGCTGCGACATCGGTACGCACCATGCAACGGCAAATTCAAAATCCGTCGTTCATGCCACAAATTAGCAGGGTTGGAGGAAATGTCACCGGCCCGATTGTTGGCGGAAATCTGACCTCATTTACCGGTACACTTGGCACCCCTTTTGAAATTGATACAAAGGGGAAAATTCTATTATTGGAAGAAACCCATGCGCCGATAAATACAGTTTACCGGTATATGAATCACCTTAAATTAGCTGGAAAATTTGATGATTGTATTGGGATTGTCATGGGGGAATGCACCGATTGTCCGATTGCGTATGGAACAACGTATGAAGATTTAATTAATGCATTTCTTGTCCCAATGGGAAAGCCGCTGATGACCAATGTCGCAACTGCACATGGGACCTATAAAGCAGCCATACCAATTGGAGCGACTGTTAATCTGGATACAGAAAATAATACATTGACAGTGATAGAACCGACAGTCAGTTAGGGTCAGAGGGACGGTTCTTCTGTCCCACCACATATTTCCATGTAAAAAAATGGTGGAACAAGGTGCCTGTCCCTCTGTCCCGATTATATTAGGTTACTAAAGTGTACTTTTTTATTTAATGCATACATAATTGGGATGCCGATTGCCATGATGACTAATTCGCCGGCAGCTGTTGTTAACCAGGATAACAGGAATGGAAGGTGCAACACCAAGTACAATTCAAAAGCAATGATGAACATGTTGAAGGTGAAGACAAGTGTGTTCATCACCATGAGTGTAACCTGATTTTTAATGTACCTCCCGAGCAAAATTGTGATCCCCAACGACAATGCGGAATGCCCTACCCCAAACAATAAATCCATCGTTCCGGTTACAGAGAAGATATTGGTTAAAAAAACGCCTACTACAATCCCGGCAAAATATTTTTTGTTGAAAACCACCAGATGATTAAAGATTTCCGGGATTCGAAATTGGATATTCGAATAGGCAAGCGGTGGGAAAATTAATAATACCAATGAAACGGCAACATACAGCGCCGCAATCACCGCATTCACAACAAGGGTTTTGATATTCATTTGTTTCACTCCTTAGTTTTTTAACGTGGGATGGTCGCGAACCACGTGTTTAGTAAATCCTCAAACTATTACATTATAAGTCTTTTAGAGGAAAAATCAAATTTAGTACCAGGTATTAACACTATATGATAAAATAAAAAGACTAAGGAATATAAGAGAGGGGAACAGTATGTATCATTTTGCTGCTTCAGTCCTAAACATCATTTTAAGCCTGTTTGGCAGGGTGAAAGTCTATCATAAAGAGAAATTGCCTCAAAAAGAAGGTTATATTATTGCATGCACGCATACTGGCTGGGTGGATATACTCTGGCTTGGTCTGGCCGTTTTGCCAACGAAGATCCATTACATGGCAAAAAAAGAGCTGTTTGAACAAGGTCTGATCCGCCGACTAATGCGGAGTTTAAATGCCTTTCCGGTTGATCGGGAAAATCCAGGTCCAAGTTCGATTAAAATTCCACGCAGACTGATTGCAGATGGGAAAGTGGTTGGCATATTTCCAAGCGGTATGAGAACGAGTGAAGAGGTACCTTTAAAAAGGGGAGCGGTCACTATCGCAAGTTACGCCAAGGCTCCAATTGTACCTGCTGCTTATGTTGGCCCCAACAACTTCAAAGATTTGTTTAAACGGAAGAAACCTCAACTTATTTTTGGTGATCCTATTGTATTATCCAAGGAGTTACCAAAAAAGGAAGCGCTGGAACTAATGTTGAAGGAACTGAATGAGGAATTTAGCAGTTTGCGGAAAGAACTACTTGCAAAACAATAAACCCCACTGCCAGGTTGATACGCTACCGGCAAAGTGAGGTTGATATTTTTAGTTGCCAGGTCGATAGTTCATGTAGTTTGGTTGATAAACTACACAATCCGGTTGATTACCTTGCTAACTTGGTCGATAAATCGTGCAGTCTGGTTGATAAACTGCGCAATCAGATCGATTCAACAGCCCCTCTCCAAATATACTGGCCCATCACCGCATGTTAAATACGTTTACTATCCGCTTTGCGTCCTGACCATATCCAGCCAAATACCGCAATGGCAATCAGAAATCCCCAGAAGATAATTTTCCATTCTATGCTATGGGGAAAATCTTCAGGTATTATATTGACACCGGGATGTGCCAGTGTAATAATCGCTAGTTTAACTCCGACCCAGCCAACAATCAGATATGCCGCTGTTTCCAGGCCAGGCCGCTTGTCTAGCAAGGTTACAAACCAATTTGCAGCAAATTTGATTAATACTAAACCTGCAATTCCGGCAATAATTACGATGGCAAATTTTCCGCCATCCATGCCGCCAAATTGCGGTAACGGGGTGTCCGGCAGTGTCATTGCCAATGCAACTGCAGCAAGTATGGAATCAATCGCAAAGGCGAGATCCGCAATACCGATTTTACCTACAGTGGACCAAAAACCATTTACGAAAGAAGCCTTCTTTTTTTTGGTTGACCCAGAATAGTTGCTAATGACATTATTAATTCCAAGATAAATCAAGTATATGGCTCCCAATGCTTGGACTTGCCAAACATTTACTAGAAATGAGATGACGAACAAAGCGGAAAAGCGAAAAATAAAGGCACCTATAATGCCATAGTTAATTGCTCTATCTTTTTGATTGTCTGGCAGATGTTTTGCTATTACCGCCAGCACAAGGGCGTTGTCAGCTGATAATATCCCTTCCAGGCCGATTAATATAAGTAATGTCCAACCATATTCAAGCCACAATGTGTCCAAATGAATACTCCTTTCAAAAATAAAATAGAGGCTTCACCACTATGTGGCAAGGCCTCTATTTTAACAAGGCGAGACCTTTACCCACATAGGCAAAGGTCTCGCCAACAACGCTGGAGGTTGCCAGAAAAGCCGAGAGTTATACTCTGTAATGACGACTTTACTGAGAAAGCTACTCCCCTTTGAAATCTATCTTTATTTAATCATAATGTTCGTTATTTGTCAATATTTTACCAAAATTAGTGTAGTAAAAAACAACAAAAACGCATTACCTTCCAATCAGATGGATCTCTTGCCGCTCGTATGGTGCATCCTGATA
This sequence comes from Lentibacillus daqui, assembly GCF_027186265.1. Classification (NCBI taxonomy): domain Bacteria; kingdom Bacillati; phylum Bacillota; class Bacilli; order Caryophanales; family Bacillaceae; genus Lentibacillus; species Lentibacillus daqui. The sequence continues at coordinate 310,796 of NZ_CP114176.1, forward strand.
GCTGTTCAATAAACCTTTCTTGGCAATAGTCTCTTTGGTAATTACTTTTTGTTTTAACGTAAGATCAACCTGCCCATCAAAAGGGAAACATTCCATTTGGATGGTTTGATCATTTCGCCATTCGATCCATGCTTTATCTTGCTTAAAAAAGGTAAAGGCATCAGAAACAGGTATTCCGCTTTTGAAAAATCGATGTTCATCCTGTTTGGCTACACCTGGGTCATTTAAACAAATATATAGGGAGACGTTGTCGAAAAACTGAAGCAGAGCGTAATGATAATCATAGTTATCCTGGTCGAACGCTGCAAACGATTCCATGATTCGTTGTTGCCGATCTTTTTCCTGCTGTACAAATTGTTGCGCTTCTGGTGATTCATGATGAACAAGAAAACGGGTATAATGCCGGCTGCATAACAGGCTCGCATATGTATCCCGGGAAGCAACTTCATCGATTCCATATTTGTACAAAACTGTTTTTGCGAGAACAGGAAAGTCAATAAAGGTATAAGGCATATGTTGTTGATCATTCCAAAATGGCTGTTTGTCAAACGGTCTCCAGCCAAGATCATGATTTGAGACTGCATATTCCACCGACTTCCGAAGATCATTCCCGGCAAATAAAGTATCCTTCCAGGCGGCTGCCAATTCACCTGATATATGAGCATGGTTATCCTGTTCGATCATGATATACTCATTTTCATGTTCCCGTACAATCACAAGCGGTCACCCTTTCTTTGCATGGAGGTTTTCTTTAGATTATCATGCGCCATTCTCCTTTTACAAGCAGGGTGACCATGGTATGCAGAATCAAGTATCCTTAATAAGGCTTTGCATGATGACTTTTATCGACAGCTTGTTTTGGTGCCTTTTCACTGTCTTTGTTACCAATTGGATTTTGACTTGTTCCATTACTTTTGGCATGCTTCAGTCCTTCTTTTAGGCGGCGGCCATACTCCTCATCAGCTTCCTCAGCAAGTGCGATCATTTTATCTTGAATACGTTTGTCGCATTCGGAAAGATCCCCGACAAGATTGGAAATTAATTCGTCTCTCTCCCAATCCTCAAAACGACGATATGTTTCACCTGCTTGCTTGGTATTACTCGTTCGTTCAATGGATTCGCGTACAAGGTTACCTTCAACCTTTGGTGTATATTCTTTGCCGGTTTGTTCCGCTTCCTGTAACCCTCCCAAAATGCTTGGCTCATAGTTAGTGTGAGGATTTTGACTGGATCCGCGGTCGGTTTCAAATCGCAATTGCCCGCCTTCTTGATTGGTTGCAACCCGTTTATTCGCCGCATTGATCGGTAACTGCAAATAATTGGCTCCGACACGATGACGCTGTGTATCAGAATAGGAGAATGTTCTGCCCTGCAGCATTTTATCATCGGAAAAATCAAGACCGTCTACAATTACTCCTGTGCCAAATGCGGATTGTTCTACCTCGTTATGAAAATTTTCCGGGTTTTTATTTAACACCATCTTGCCAACCGGAAGCCATGGGAATTGATCCTCTGGCCATAGTTTGGTGTCATCAAGAGGGTCGAAATCCAATTCGTTATGTGGGCCATCTTCCATAATTTGCACGAAAAGCTCCCATTCCGGATAGTCACCACGTTCAATGGCATCATACAAATCCTGTGTCGCATGACTGAAATTGGTTGCTTGAATTTCGTTTGCTTCTTTTACTGTCAGGTTTTTAATCCCTTGTTGCGGTTCCCAATGGTATTTTACCAGAACGGCCTTACCGTCATGGTTCACCCATTTATACGTATTGACACCTGATCCTTGCATCATCCGATAGTTAGCCGGGATACCCCAAGGTGAATACATAAAGGTAACCATATGAAAGCTTTCCGGAGAATTCGCACAGAAGTCAAAAAAACGTTGGCTATCGGGAATGTTCGATACCGGATC